>JAHEDQ010000162.1 GCA_024641125.1 Candidatus Competibacteraceae bacterium
CAACTGCCGCTCGCTGCGGATCGTGTAGAACGCCATCAGCAACTGCGCCCGCAACAGCTTCTCGGGCGGGATCGACTCGCGCCCAGAGGCCGCATATAACGCGTTGAAGTCCTGGTCCATCTCCTTCAGCGCCGCATCGACCATCGTACGGATCGGCCGCAACGGATGGTCTTTCGGCACCCGCGCACCTGGGCTGACCGTGCTGAACAGGCATGTTGCTGAATATCGGGTCCGCGCATCGTGCTCGCTTTCGTCCTCGGCAGATAACCGCTATCTTCTCAATCACGCGGTGAATTTCAACAACCTGCTATTCGACCGATTGCCGGGAAAACACCCCAAGCCCTCAAGAACGGTCTGCAGACTTGGCGACGGCGCAAATACACAAAGCGCGATATACGTCCACGGCGGGTTGCCCGTGGGGGGCGCCCCCATCGGACGCACGCCAACCAAGATACTGGATCGTCCCGGAGCGGAACATTGCATCTCTGTAACGCCGAGGGTGGGCACCCTATCGGACCCTCAGCCTTCGTCGCTGGAGGCTGTTTGCGAAGGCACCCGACTCATCCAGCACTCGACCCGGGGCGGTTGGAAGATTGTGCCGACAGCGGCAACGTCCTATAACTGACAATGGCCGGTGCAATGTTGTGACCGGCCGCCAATGGGGGAAACCACATATGAAGACGGGCTTGGGTTCATGCGCGGCGTTTGCGCTGGCGACCGGCGTCGCCGCTACCGCCGGCGCTGCCGATATGCTCGACAAATTGGGCGCCGGCGAAGGACAGGTCAATATCGTGGCCTGGCCGGGCTACATCGAGCGCGGCGAAACCGATAAGAACTTCGATTGGGTGTCGAAGTTCGAGGCGGCCACGGGCTGCCAGGTCAAGGTCAAGACCGCCAACACTTCGGACGAGATGGTGGCGCTGATGAACGAGGGTGGGTTCGACCTGGTCACCGCCTCCGGCGACGCCTCGCTTCGGCTGATCGCGGGCAAGCGGGTGCAGCCCATCAACATCGAACTGATTCCCAGTTGGAACACGGTGGACGATCGCCTGAAAAACGCCCCCTGGCATACGGTGGACGGCGTGCACTACGGAACACCATATATGTGGGGGCCCAATGTGCTGATGTACAACACCACCGCGTTCAAGGAAGCGCCCACCAGCTGGAACGTGGTGTTCGAGGAAATGACGCTGTCGGACGGTGCGACCAACAAGGGTCGGGTTCAGGCCTACGATGGACCTATACACGTGGCCGATGCCGCCAACTACCTGATGTTTCATCAGCCGGAATTGGGCATCAAAAGCCCGTACGAGTTGAACGAGGATCAGTACAAGGCGGCCCTGGACCTGCTGCGTCAACAGCGCCAGTTAGTCGGCCGCTACTGGCACGACGCCTTTATCCAGATCGACGATTTCAAAAACGAGGGTGTGGTGGCCTCGGGCTCGTGGCCATTCCAGGTAAACCTGCTGGCGGGGGACAAACAGCCCATCGCCTCGGTGATCCCCCAGGAAGGGGCCACAGGCTGGGCCGACACCACCATGATGCACACCGACGCGGAGAATCCGAACTGCGCCTACATGTGGATGGAACATACCCTGTCGTCCAATTTGCAGAGTGACCTGTCGGTCTGGTTTGGCGCCAACCCGTCGGTGCCGGCCGCCTGCACCGATGGCCGCGGCATGCAGACCGCCGAGGGCTGCACCACCAACGGCATGGATGATTTCGAACGCATCAAGTTCTGGCAGACACCGGTGTCAAAATGCGCCAGCCAGGGCGAGTGCGTTCCCTACTACCGATGGGTGTCGGACTACATCGGGGTCATCGGCGGACGTTGATTGCGATTCGGGAAAATCCTGACGCCCATCGCCGGGCGGCCGGCGATGGGCACTGATATGCAATGACCACGGCGGTCCGATTTTCCCGGGTGTCGCGACACTTCGGCAACGTCCGCGCGGTGGACGCGGTGGATCTGCAGGTCGCCGCGGGCGAGTTCTTCGCCATGCTGGGTCCGTCGGGATCGGGCAAGACGACCTGCCTGCGCCTGATTGCCGGTTTCGAACAACCCACCGCCGGGCACATCGAAATCTTCGGCGAAACGGCGGAAGGCGTCCCGCCCTATCGGCGCAACGTCAACACGGTGTTTCAGGACTACGCCCTGTTCCCGCATCTGAATGTGCTGGACAACGTCGCCTACAGCCTGATGGTGCAGGGCGTGGCAATGCCAGACCGCCACCGGGCGGCAGAACAGGCGCTGGACCTGGTTCAGTTGCCAGGCTATGGGCCACGGCGGCCGGGGCAGCTGTCCGGCGGCCAGCGTCAGCGGGTGGCCCTGGCCCGGGCTCTGGTCAATCGGCCCAAGGTGCTGCTGCTAGACGAACCCTTGGGTGCGCTGGATCTGCGTCTGCGGGAACAGATGCAAGAAGAACTCAAGGCCCTGCAAAAATCCCTGGCCATCACATTCGTGTTTGTCACCCACGATCAGGGTGAAGCGTTGTCCATGGCCGATCGCGTTGCCGTTTTCGACCAGGGACGCATCATCCAGGTGGGCAGTCCAGAAGATATCTACCAGCGGCCGAACACCCGTTTTGTCGCCGAATTCGTGGGCTCCTCCAATGTGCTGCCACCGGCCTTCGTCCAGGCTCGGTGGGGACGGGATGCCTGGGCGAGTCTGCGTCCCGAGGCGGTCACCGTGGGTCGAGGGGACGGCATCCAGGCCCGTCTTATCTCCCGGGCCTATCTCGGCGCCAACACCCGTCTGGCGCTCGAAGCCGAAGGCCTGCGCCTCAGCGCGATGGTCCCCACCGGCCAGCCCTTGCCGGCGGACGGGGATACAGTGACCGTGTCCTGGGCGCCGGAGGCGGTTCACTTTATGACCGGCGAGGAATGAGCGGGTCCGGCACGGCTATTCTGCCCGGACGGCGGGGCCTGTTCGGCGGCCTGTGGGATCTGTTCTGGCGCCGGCCCAATCTGCTGCTGTTTCTGATGCTGCTGCCACCGGTGCTGTGGCTGGGCATCATCTATCTCGGCGCCCTGTTCGCGCTGCTGGCCCAGAGCTTTTTCTCCATCGACGAGTTCTCCGGGCTGGTGCGCTACGAGCTCACCCTGAAGACCTATGGTGAGCTGCTGCGGCCCTCCAATTTCGACATCATCGTACGCACCGTAACCATGGCGGCGCTGGTCACCGTCGCCGCTGCGGTGGTCGCCTTTCCCATCGCCTACTACGCCGCGCGCTACGCACGGGGCAAATGGAAGGCTTTGTTCTATCTGGGGGTGATGCTGCCCTTGTGGTCCAGCTATCTGGTCAAGATCTATGCCTGGAAGCTGATCCTGGCAAAGGAGGGCATACTCAACTGGGTGTTTGCCAAACTGCATCTGACCTGGCTGCTGGACGGCCTGCTGGCAATCCCTATCATCGGCGGAAACTCACTGTCCATCAGTTATATCGGCACCTTTCTGGTGTTTCTTTATGTCTGGCTGCCGTTCATGATCCTGCCGCTGCAGGCGGCCCTGGAACGGGTGCCGGCCACCCTGACCGAGGCCTCCTCGGATCTGGGCGCGGCCCCGGCACAGACGCTGCGTCACGTTATTCTGCCGCTGGCCCTGCCCGGTATGATCGCCGGCTCGATCTTCACCTTCTCACTCACCCTGGGCGACTACATCATCCCCCAGATCATCGGCACCTCGCGCTTGTTCATCGGCCAAGCGGTGTACGCACAGCAGGGCACCGCCGGCAACATTCCCCTGGCGGCGGCGTTTACCGTGGTGCCCATCGTGATCATGGGGGTCTATCTCTGGCTGGCCAAACGTCAAGGGGCCTTCGATGCGCTCTGACCGCGGCCAGTCGGCGCCGCTGGGGCTGAAGATCGCGGCCGTGGCCGGACTGCTGTTTCTGCACCTGCCGATCGCGTTGATTTTCGTCTACGCCTTCACCACCGAGGAAAAAAGCTACCAGTGGCCGCCGCCGGGATTCACCCTGAAATGGCTGGGCGTTACCTGGGAACGGCCCGATGTGTGGGAGGCCCTGACCCTGTCGGTGCAGGTGGCGACGATTTCGACCCTGGTGGCGCTGGTGCTGGGAACCCTGTGCGCAGCGGCGGTGTCGCGCTCGAGATTTTTCGGCCGGGAGACCCTGTCGCTGCTGGTGATCCTGCCCATCGCGCTGCCCGGCATCATCACCGGCATCGCGCTGCGTTCCGCCTTTAACCTGGCCGACATCCGGTTCTCGTTCTGGACCATTGTGTTGGGCCACGCCACCTTCTGCGTGGTGGTGGTCTATAACAATGCCGTGGCCCGATTTCGCCGCACCTCCGGATCCCTGATCGAGGCGTCTATGGATCTGGGCGCCGACGGCTTCCAGACCTTTCGATATGTGATCCTGCCCAACATCGCCACCGCGCTGCTGGCCGGCGGCATGCTCGCCTTTGCCCTGTCCTTCGACGAGGTGATCGTCACCACCTTCACCGCCGGCCAACAGGCCACACTGCCGATCTGGATGCTGGAGGAACTGGTCAGACCGCGTCAGCGGCCGGTCACCAATGTGGTGGCCATGGTGGTGGTGGTGGTGACCTTCGCGCCGATTCTAGGGGCCTATTACCTCACCCGGGACGGTGACCAGATCGCCGGCGCTGGGAAGTAATCCGGCGACATCGCCAGGGCGTCGTTCAGCCCGCGCCCAACGGCACCGTGTTGCGGCGCCCCTTGCGATCCGCCAGCTTTTGCAGAAACGCGTAGAACGCGGGTACGAACAGCAGCGCCAGACAGGTTGATGCGAGCATGCCGCTGAGCACTGTGATGCCGATGGATTTGCGTGAATTGGCCCCCGCCCCGCTGGCCAGCACCAGGGGCAGGACCCCGAGGATAAACGCAAACGAGGTCATCAGAATCGGGCGAAACCGGACCTGGGCGGCCTCCACCGCCGCGGACACAGCGTCGGCGCCCTGATTGTAGCGCTCTCGGGCCACCTCCACGATCAGGATCGCATTCTTGGCCGACAGTGCGATCAACAGCACCAGCCCGATCTGCACATAGAGATTATTGGCCGCGCCAACCGCCAACAACATACTCACGGTGCCCAAAAGCGCCAGCGGCACGGCGAAAATAACCGCGCCGGGTATCAGCCAGCTTTCATACTGGCCGGCCAGAACGAAGTACACCATCAGCACGGACAGGGCGAAAATAAAGTATTCCGTATTGCCCAGCAGCTTTTCCTGATAGGACATGCCGGTCCACTGGTAGTCCATACCGCCGGCCAGGCTTGCGTCGGCGATCTGTTCCATCGCGGTCATTGCCTGGCCCGTGCTGAAGCCTCGGTCCGGAACGCCAACCACGGTGGCCGACGGGTACAGGTTGTAGAGGGAGATCAGATCCGGCCCAACTCCGGGTGTCATTTCCACCAGTGAACCGATGGGCACCATGTCACCCGTGTTGCTGCGCACGTAGAACTGCATGATGTCATCGGGGGTCAAGCGAAACTGCTGGTCCGCCTGGGCAAACACCATGAAGTTGTGCCCAAAACGGGTGAACTGGTTGACATAGCTGGAGCCGAGGTAGCTTTGCAGTGTGCTGAAGGCATCCCCCACCGGCACCGCAAAGGTCTCGGCCTTGCTGCGATCCAGCACCACGTCCACGTTGGGTGCGTCGGCCCGAAACGGACTGAAGGCAAAGCGAATGCCCTCATGCTGGGCCCCGGCCTCCCCGATCTTCGCGGCCACGCCCTGCAGCTTTCCATAGTCGTAGCTGTTGTCTATCAAGTTGACCTGCATCTGGAACCCGCTGGCCAGACCGACACCCTGTATCGGCGGCGGCACCAGCACCAGGGATTTCGTCTCCTCCACGCCCTGGACCGCATCGGAGAGTGCCTGATAGAGGGGCAGCAGGCCCTCTGCCTTACCCCGCTGATCCCAAGGCTCGAGAATCACGTAGAGCACGCCGGAACTGGACTGCGGGGCACTGTTCTGCAGCAGCGAGGTCCCGGCGATGGTCACCGCATGGAGCACGCCCGGCACCTTGGACACCCGCTCCGACAGCGCTGTCAACGCCTGGCCGGTTCGGTCCAGGGTCGCACCGCTGGGCAGCTGAACCGAGATCACCATGTAGCCCTGATCCTCCACCGGTATGAAACCGGTGGGCACCCGAGTGAATCCCCAGCCGGCGAGCACCACCAGCAGCAATGCCATCAGCACGGCAATGCCGCTGTGCCCTGCCAATCGGCGGACCAACCCCACATAGCCCCGTTCCATGCGGGCGTACAGCCAGTTAAAACCCCGGAATACAATAAATTTGGCCGCCGCCGGGTTGACCGGGCGCAACCACTGGCCGCATTGGGTCGGCTTCAGAGTCAGGGCGTTAATGGCGCTGATCAAGGCGGTGGCGGCAATGACCAGGGCGAACTGTCGATACATCTGGCCGGTTACCCCCGGTAGGAATGCGGCCGGAACAAAGACGGACATCAAGACCAAGGTGATCCCCACGATGGGGCCGGTGAGCTCTGACATGGCGTCGATGGCGGCCTGCCGGGGTGACTTGCCCCGCTCGATGTGTTGGGTCGAGCCCTCCACCACCACGATGGCATCGTCCACCACGATGCCGATGGACAGCACGATGGCGAACAGCGTCAGCGTGTTGATGCTGAAATCCAGCATATACATGGCGGCGAAGGCGCCGATGATGGTCACCGGGACTGTGGTCACCGGCACCAGGATGGCGCGGAAACTTTGCAGAAACAGCACAATGACCACCAGCACCAAAACCCCGGCTTGGAACAAGGTGACATAGACTTCATCAATGGACTGGGACACGAAATCGGTGGTGTCCAGGGGAATCCCGTAGGTCAATCCTTCCGGGAACGCTTTCGCCAGGCGCTCCATCCGGGCCTTGACGGCCTCGGCCGTATCCAGCGCATTGGCTTCGGGGAGCAGGAAAATCGCCAGCCCACCAGCCGGCTTTCCATCCAGGTTGAAGGACTGGCTGTAGCTCCGGGCTCCGAGTTCCACCCGTGCCACATCGCGCACCCGGGTGATCTGTCCGCCACTGCCTTGTTGCGCCTTGACGATAATGGACTCGAACTGCGCCGCCTGATCCAGCGGACCAGACACGTTCACATCCATCTGAAAATCCTGGCTGCTGGGTGCCGGTGGCATACCCAGTTGGCCCGCTCCAACTTTTACGTTTTCGCCCTGAATGGCCTGAATCACGTCGGACGGCGTCAGGGAACGCTGCTGCATCTTCTCCGGATCAAGCCAGATGCGCATGCTGTACTCACCGATGCCAAACACCACCACGTCGCCCACTCCGGGCAAACGCGCCAGCTCATCCCGCAACGAGATGGTGGCGTAGTTGCTCAGAAACAGGGCGTCGTACTCACTGTTGCTGGATTGCAAAGTGACGATCTGCAGGATCGAGGTGGACTTCTTGCTGGTCACCACCCCTTGCTGCTGCACCGCCGAGGGCAACTGCGCGGTGGCGGCGGCCACCCGGTTCTGCACCAGTACCTGGGCGATGTCGGGATCGGTGCCGATGTCGAAGGTCACGGTCAGGGTGTACTGCCCGTTGCTGGCGCTGGTGGATTCCATGTAGAGCATGTTCTGCACCCCGTCCACCTGCTGCTCGACGGGCAGGGCCACGGTTTCCACCAGGGTCTGGGCGCTGGCGCCGGGAAACCGGGCATTGACCTGCACGGTGACGGGCGTGATCGGAGGATACTGGGCCACTGGCAGCTGGAATATCGCCACGCCACCCAGCAACAACATCACACAGGCAATGACATTGGCCAGCACCGGCCGCTCAATGAAAAACTTGGCCATCATGACGGCAAAAAGCCCCGCGTCACGGACTCGGCTCCGACACCTTCACCTTCTGGCCGGGCCGGGCATAGGCCAAACCCTTGACGATGATTCGGTCGGTGGAGTCCAAACCACCCGTCACCACCCGCAACTCACCCGTCTGTCCGCCCACCTGGATCCGTTTCTGACGGACCACGTCCTGATCATCCACCACCAGCACGAAGGCGCCAGCCTGATCTCGCTCCACCGCCCGATTTGGCACCGCCAGATGCTGGGTCGGGGTGCCAAATCCGATTCTGACCCGGGCGAACAGGCCGGGCACGAACAGGTTGTCCGGGTTGTCGAGCACGGCGCGCAATTGAATGGTGCCGCTGCCCTGATCCACGCCAGGGGCAACGTAGTCCAGGGTGCCCTGGTAGGGGTAATCGCTGTCGTTACCAATCGCCACCAGAACCGGAAGCGTGCCAACCTGCTTCATCGGGTCATCGTCCTGGGCCATGAGACGGCGCCGCACGCCTAGGGCGTCCGGTGCATTGATGCTGAAGTCGAGATAGATCGGATCGACCTGTTGCAACTCTACCAGCTGGGTCACCCCGGTGTTCGGACCCACCAGGTTCCCGGCGTCCACCAGACGCGCCCCGAGTTGCCCGGCAAAGGGCGCGCTGATTTCCGTATAGCCCAGATTGATGGCCGCCAGCTGCGTATTGGCATCGGCCTCGTCACGTTTTGCTCGCCAGCTTTCAACCCGCGTCTGCGAGGTCGCGTCCTGCGAGATCAAGCGCAGCTGCCGGGCGTACTCGCTTTGGGCCTGGCTGAGTTGTGCCTGATACAGCCTCAACTGCTGCTCATAGGTGTTGCGTTGGATGGAGAACAAAGGCGCACCCTTGGCCACCTGACTGCCGTCCCGGAAATGCACCGCTTCCAGTACGCCGTCCACCCGGGCGACGATGTTCGCCGTGGCCGACGCCTCAAAGGTTCCGGTGGAGTCCAAATGCTCGCTGACGGCGGCGGGCTTGGGCCGCTGTACCGTGACCTCGACAGGCGCCGCGACTTGCTGTGCCAAAACAGCGGGCGGGCACCATGAGATCGCGGACACTGCGGCCAGCGCCAGGGCAACAGAGCGCATCCTGTTCATGGTATGGTCACTTCGGTTACGCCTCCGGTCGGCGGAGAGCCTGGTTGTTCGCTGTCCGGCGCCTCGGCGCCGCCCGCAGGCAGCACCTCGCCCCAATTGGTGCGTTGACGCATGTCGTCCGCCACGGTCTCGGACACGATGCTCTGTCCCTGGCGGATCTGCCAGCCACCACCCAGCGCGCGATAAACCGAAACCAATGCGAGCAGAACCTGACCTCGGCTCTGCGCGAGGGCGTTCTCCACCTGGAGCTGTGAGTCGAATGCGTTGAGCACCGCGGTGAAGCCGGTTTCGCCGTCCTTGTACTGGGTCAGGGCCAGACCGGTCGTACGTAGCGCTGAGTTTGCGGCCACGGTGAGCGCAGCCACAATGCGCTCGCCATAGACAAACGCCGCAAGCGCATTTTCCACATCCTGCTGGGCCGCCAGCACCGTGTTCTGGTAGCCGAGCACCGCTTCCTGGAACAGGGCGTCCTGTACCCGCACCTGGTTGGTCAGGCGTCCGTAGTTGAAGATTGGGAACACGAAACCGGCGCCGGCCTGAGCAAAGCGGCTGTTCCAGTTAAAAATATCGGACAGGGACGATCGGCCCAGGTTGTTGGCTCCATAGCCAAAGAATCCGGACAGGGAAAACGAGGGATAGAGCTGAGACTCGGCCACACCAATCACCGCCGACTGTGCCGCCGCCGTCTGCAGCGCTTCACGCACATCGGGTCGTCGCCGCAACAGGTCCAGGGGTATGCCTACATCAACCTGGGGTGGCGCCCTGGGTATGTCGGTGGTATTCGCCAGCATGGGATCGGTATAACCCGGCGCCTCCCCCAGCAGCAGGCTCAGCGTGTTGGCGGTCTGCCGCCACTGCTGCTCGAGACCGGGGATCTGGGCCTGCGTTTCCGCCAGCCGCGTTGTGGCCTGGGACACATCCAGCGCGCTGGTTTCCCCATTTTCGAAACGGACCCGGGCCAAACGCAGACCCTCGCGCTGGGCCTCGGCATTGGAAGCGATCACTGCCAACTGGGCGTCCAGCGTCCGGATTGCAACGAACCCGTTGGCGACGCTTGCGACCAGCGTGACCAGGGCATCGTCATAGGCGGCGATGGTACTGAACAAGGCGGCCTGGTCCGCCTCGATGCCGCGCCGATACTTGCCCCAGAAATCGATCTCCCAGGTCGCGCCAAGACCAATACGGTCGGTTACGAAATCCGTTCCGGAATCCAGCAAGCCCGTATTCGCGTACTGGTAGTTGATCGAGCCGGTCAAGGCTTGCTGCTGGGGAAACTGGGCGCCTATGGCGATGTTGAGCTGGGCCTGGGCCTGGAGAATACGCACCCCGGCCACCTGCAGATTGGGATTGTTGCGATAGGCCGTGTCCACCAGCATGTCCAGTGTAGGACTGTCGAGCGCTCGCCACCACGCCCGGTCGGCTGCGCTCTCGCTGGCGCGGAACTCCGGTGATTGCTCACGCCATTGCGGGTTCACAGTCACATCGGGGTCCACAAAATCGGGACCCACGGTGCAGGCGCTCAGCACCAAGGTCGCACACGCCAGAACGCACGCCGCATAACTCATACGGTATTGCCGAACATCTCGCGCACGGTTCGCGCCATCGCCACACCGAGGATTCCGTGTTGGTCCGCGTCCAGGTGCGTGGCATCGACCCGGCTGGTCTGGATGTGCTCCGCCGCATCCAGGAAGCCGCACCGTTTGAGTTCGGCGATCTGACCGAGATATCCGCCAAGCTCCCTGGAAGCCGCCTCACGGCCAGCGAACAGCCCCTTGAGCACGGTCTGCGGCCCCAGGGGCGCAGGGGCCACCAGCAGCACTTCTGGCACCGGGCCAAGGCGTTCACGGGCAGGTCCGGGCCGGCGTATGTCCTCCACCAGCGCACCTGCGCCCATGGCGATGTCGAAGGCGGTGACCCCAAAACG
>JAHEDQ010000340.1 GCA_024641125.1 Candidatus Competibacteraceae bacterium
ATCAGTTCCGGGTTTTTGATGCGCATTCGGCCCTTCTTTTAATTGTTACGGTTTGTCCTGTTCGGGCTCAGGCCGCGCTGGACTGTGCATTTGCGCCGATCCCCCTCAAACCATAGCTACAGCTATGCCTTTGATGCCGATCAGCCCAACTGCTTTGCCCATCACGCCCTGATTCCCGAACGCTTCATGCAATTTGCAGGCTAGACTCATGCTGCGGGCAAGGGCCGGCGGCCTCTCCTTGTTCGGTCTCGATTCTGTAACCCAGTGGGAGCATTCGGCATGTCAGACAAGCAGACCGTGGGATTCATCGGCGTCGGCCTCATGGGCCACGGCATGGCCAAGAACATCCTGGAGGGCGGCTACCCTCTGGTGATTCTCGGCCACAGCAATCGGGAACCGGTGGACGATCTGGTATCGCGGGGCGCAACCGAGGCGACCGATGCGGCCGATCTGGCCCGGGCTTCAGATGTGGTGTTTCTCTGCGTCTCAAATTCGCCGGTGGTCGAGAATCTGGTGCTCGGTCCCAAGGGTATCGCCGCCGGTGCCCGGGAGGGCACCATCGTGGTCGATTGCTCTACAGCCGATCCCAGTTCTACTTCGAAACTGGCCGGGACCCTGGCCGAACAGGGCGTCACCCTGATCGACGCACCGCTGGGCAACACGCCGCGCGAGGCGGAGCTGGGTCAGCTCAACGCCTTTGTTGGAAGCGACCACGCGACACTGGAAAAGGTGCGACCGATCATCGAAACCTGGGCCCAGACCATTGTCCACGTGGGTCCGGTTGGTGCTGGACACAAGGCCAAGCTGATCAACAACTTCGTGGCCCTGGCCTATAACGCGGTCTACGCGGAAGCCTTCACCGCCTGCCGCAAGTCCGGTGTCGATGTGGAAAAGTTTCGCGACATCATTGCGGCGGGTGGGCTGAACTGCGGTATTTTTCAGCGCGTCACCAACTATGTGATCGGTGGCGATCCCAACGCCCACCTGTTCTCGCTGACCAACTGCTACAAGGACATACGCTACTACACTCGAATGGCCGACGACGTGGGCATGGTTGCCGCCATGGGTGGATCGGCCAAGGGTTATTACGCTGTTGCCATGGCCAATGGCGGGGAATCAAAGCACATGCCCATGCTGACGGATTTCGTTTGCGGGATGAACGGAGTCCGGGTGCCGCCTGCCGGGGAATGAGCGTCTAACGTGGCTGCGCCCTGCGCCGGCCGCCTGCCCAATAAACGAAGCCTCGACACGGTTGCTCCGGGCGCCCCTGAAACGCAATTGGTTTTAGGATTGAACGATGCTGGAATCGATGGGCGCTGCCCTGGCCCGTTTTTTGTCCAAGCCGGTTGCGCCGGGTAACGCAGCGTCCGCCACGCCGGTGGCCACGCTGCAGCGGCTTTTGCAGCCCGGCGACGTATTGCTGGTTGAAGGCTGTTCCCGGTTCAGCACGGCGATCAAGTATCTGAGCCAGTCAACCTGGTCCCATGCGGCTCTGTACGTTGGCCCGGCACTGCCGGTACTGGAAGGGCAGGAACCCCGGGTGCTCCTCGAGGCGGACGTAAACGAAGGCGTTCGGGTGGTCGGTCTGAGCAAGTACAGTGGGTTTCGCACCCGCATTTGCCGTCCGGTGGGCATCACACCCGAGGAGTGTGATGCCGTGGTGCGCCACGCCTTGGCGCGGTTGGGCAATCAGTACGATCTCAAGAACATCATCGATCTGGCCCGCTATCTCTTGCCGACCCCGCCCGTGCCCAGTCGGTGGCGTCGGCGCATGATCGAGCTGGGCAGCGGTGAGCCGACCCGTGCGGTGTGTTCAACCCTGATTGCCCAGGCGTTCCAGTCCATACACTACCCGATCCTCCCGGACATCGATCGGGCCCCGTCCACCGATCCAAACTGCGTGGGCTGCTACGACGAGATTTTGCGTATCCGCCATCACAGCCTGTTTACACCCAGCGATTTCGATCTGTCGCCGTACTTCGAGATCGTTAAGCCGACACTCGCCCTTGGATTCTCACACCGGGAACTGAACTGGGCCGAGTCAGCGTCTGAGTCGACTGTGCTAGGGACCGACACGGGGCGGCGGGATGGGCATTCGGATGCAGTACAGTAGCGCACTTCAGCAGCCCAGGCGGGTTGCCGGCGGGGCATGCCATGCCGGGAATGAGGCCGGTGAAACCGGGTGTCGGCACTTGGACCGTTGGCTTCAGGGGAGGATACTGAAGCGTTGTCCCGGCGGATCCGGATTCGAACCATGCGGCAATACGCTGGTCTCTAGGCCTGTGCACGTTCCTGGATCGGAGCCGGATGAGCTTCGAAGCGTTCGGCGGTAACCGCCACCCAACTCCAATCAGGCAGTGATGTTTTCATACTTCGAACGATTGCTGGATCCGCTGGCCCCGGCGGAAATTGTCCGTCCGCCCCGTGGGACCTGGGCGTTCTTCCTGCACTTTCTGGCGCCGATCAAGGGTCTGCTTCTGATCACCCTGTTGGTGGCGGGTATCGCCTCGGCGTCTGAGCTTGCCCTATATGCCTTTCTCGGCATCATCGTGGATTGGATGACGGTGACGCCCGCATCGGAATTCCTGAGCGAACATGGTCTCGCCCTCGCTGTGATGGCGTTTATCGCCATCGTGGTGAGACCGGTGGCGGTACTGTTGTCGCGAGGCCTGACCGCGCTGACCCTGGTGCCGGGTATCGGAAACCTGGTGCGCTGGCGTAATCACCGCTATGTGCTGCGCCAAAGCCTTGAGTATTTTCAGAACGATTTCGCCGGGC
Source organism: Candidatus Competibacteraceae bacterium (assembly GCA_024641125.1). GTDB lineage: Bacteria > Pseudomonadota > Gammaproteobacteria > Competibacterales > JAHEDQ01 > JAHEDQ01. The sequence continues at coordinate 2,779 of JAHEDQ010000340.1, forward strand.
GCATCGCTCAGAAGGTCATGCAGACCGGGCCGAGCATACGTGAAGCGGTCCTCAACGTGGTGGAGGGCATCTGGTTCCTGGTGATTTTCCTGGTCGGTACCCTGCTGTTGTTGCTGGGGCTGGACGGGTGGCTGATGGTCCCGGTGCTGATCTGGACCGTCGGCTACGCCGCCGTCATCTGGTTCATGGTGCCGCCGGTGAAGAGGCGGTCCGCCGCTCTGTC
>JAHEDQ010000017.1 GCA_024641125.1 Candidatus Competibacteraceae bacterium
TCGACCGGGGTATCGGGATCCTCGTACAGATAGACATGGGTGCGGTCGGGGTGTCGTTGGACATGCCAGTCGAGAACCTGGGGCAGGGTCTCGGCCTCGCTGGGCAACCCACGGGCAGCGCCAGGCAACTCGTAGTGAACAGCCACCGCCCGGTCGGGGGCGGCACCCCGCCGGGCCAGTACCAGTTGCACCAGCTCCCGCGGGGATTCAGCAAGCAGGGCGTCATCCCCTAGACTGAGACCACACGTGCTCTCCAACCGTGATAGAAGCTCGGCCATCGCAAGGCTGTCGAGGCCGAGATCGCTGTCCAGCCGGCTGTCGAGCGTTGCGGTGCGTCGCCGTTGCACTTCCGGGTGCAACTCGCGGGCGAGCTGATCCGATGCCTTGAGTACGGTGGCGGCCAGTTTTTCGTCGTCGATAGTCGTATTTTCGGCGGCGTTAACTGTCATGAATATGACTTTAGTCGCTGCATCGGACGATCCGCCATGGTGCTCGAGTCAGGTCAATTGTACTCCGCTTGCCCATGCAACAGGGTGGTCTTGGCAAAGCCGCTGGCTTTGGACGGCCTACGCAAACGAAGCAGACCCGCACTGTCCCGATCTTTGTCACCCCGTCCGGGCTGATCATAGTAGCCTTGCGACCGCCAGTTTTGCACCGAGACCGACGATGGCCACGCCTGTTCTGGCCGCTGCTTTCTCCGGTGAAGCGAGCACAAGCAGAACGCTATTGTGGCTGGTCGGGCTTCGATGGATCGCCACCGCTCTCGGAAATGGCGAAGTTGCCGCCCTGGCAACGGGTGGCGATTGAGTCTGGATCTTCCGGGGGCGCGTGCGCCAGCACATCCTCGGCGTACGGCTCACTGCTGTCCCTGGGCCGATAACCCAGACGTGTGGCGTTGCGGTTGTCCCACCAACCCAGTTGGTTCTGGGATACACCGTAGACAATCTCATGGCGGATCTCGGGGTGATCCAGCCCGATTCCAATCAACCGTGCCAGGTCTCTGGGGCTGATCCAGATGGCCAGCCGGCGTGCGTCCACGGGTTTTACTGCTACGTTGCCGATGCGAACGCACATGGATTCAACCCCGTACTTGTCGGCATAGAGGCTGGCCACGGCTTCGCCGCACACCTTGCTGACGCCGTAGCGGGTATCGGGTCTGGGCACACTGAGGTGATCGATGGTTTCGGTGCGCGGGTAAAAGCCGACCGTATGATTGCTGCTGGCAAACACCACCCGCTTGACGCTGTGTTGTCGTGCCGCCTCGTAAATGTTGTAGGTGCCTTCGATGTTGGCGTCCCGAATCGTCGGCCAGGGGCCTTCGACCGCATATCCACCCAGGTGGATGATGCCGTCCACACCCTCGGCGGCGCTGAACACGGCGTCCGGGTCGGCAAGATCCGCGGCCACGAAACGCTCGTTTGAATGCAGGTCGTCTATATCGCGGAGGTCGGACAGGACCAGATCGTATCGATCTCTCAGTTCAGGTCGCAGAAACGTGCCCACACCGCCTGCGGCGCCGGTCATCAGAATCTTTTTCAAAGCGGTTCTCCTCTGCTGGAGCAGGTGACGGTGACGTCTTAGAAGCCATACAGCGCGCTCGGGTTGGTGGACAAGATACGGGCGGTGAGGGCATCGTCTTCAGTCCAATATCTCAACAGGTCCATGAGCATGGCCTCGTCCGGCGGATCGTCCAGCGCCGAGGGGTGCGGCCAGTTGCTCGCCCACAGCATGCGTTCGGGCGCAGCTTGGATCAGACCCCGCGCCATCCGGCCAACGTCCATGTAATGGGGCGGCCCCAGCTTTGAAGTCTCGTACGGCGCCGAGAGCTTGACCCAAACCCGGCCGCTGTCCACCAAGTCCAACAGCGCCCGATATCCGGGATGATCCGTGGTTACCGGCTCGAGAAACTTTCCGGTGTGGTCCACCACCAGGGCACACGGCAACCGTTTCAAGACCTCCGAGTACTGATGCAATTTGCGCCCGTCCACCTGGAGCTGGATGTGCCAGCCAAAGCCGTGCACCCGGTCTGCCATGGTGGCCAGAATCTCGAACGGCAGCACGCCGCCGGGCAGCAGATGGAAGCGCAAACCGCGCACACCGAGATCGGTCATACGCTGCAGTTCCGCGTCCGACGCGTCGGATGTGACCACCGCAACACCGCGGGCGATCGGTCCGAACTCGTCCATGGCGTCCAACAGACAGCGGTTGTCGTCGCCATAGGCCGTGGGCTGCACCACAACGACGCGCTCGATACCCAGCCTGGCCATGACCCGCCGATACGCCGACACGCCCTTGTCGGGTACGGGAAAGGGTGTGGTTGGGGCGACCGGGTATTTGTCCTTGGGTCCGTACACGTGCATGTGACAGTCGCAGGTTCCGGGCGGTGCGCGAAAAGCCGGGCCGGGCGGCTGGGTGCTGCCGGTCATCGCAGGTCCTGGTAGAGCTTGGCAACGGCGGCGCTGTGTGTTGCAAGAAGGGATAAGTCGTTGCCCACCGCCACAAAGGCAAACGCCTGTTCCAGGTGGCGCGGTGCGGTGGCTTCCACTGGGGCCAGAATGCCGCCCGGTTTGCCGCTGGCCGTGAGTTGCTCGGGCACGGCGGCAATGGCTTCCTGTACTTCCGGGTGTCCGGGGTTGCCCAGGCGGCCGAAGGAGGTGGACAAATCAGCCGGACCTATGAACACCGCGACACCCCCGTCGATGGCGCCGATGGCCTCCAGGTTTTCCAGGCCCAGACGGGTTTCGAGCTGCACCACGAGACAGATCTCGCTCGCCGCCGCGTCAAGATAGTCGCTTACGCGTCCGAAGCGGTTGGCGCGATGGCATTCCGCGACACCCCGGACCCCAGCCGGCGAATAGCGACTGAACGCCACCGCCTCGGCCGCGTTTTCCGGCGTTTCGACAAAGGGAATCAGCAGGGTTTGTGCGCCGATATCCAGATAGCGTTTGAACACGACCATGTCGCGCCAGGGCACCCGGACAATGGCCGAGGCGGGGCTGCGGTGGAGTATCTGCAACATCGGCATGACCGTGCCGAGGTCGTTCGGTGCATGTTCCACATCCACCACCACGAAGTCGTAGCCCGCATCCGCCAGGACTTCCACCGTGATGGTGCTGACAAGCTGGGACCAAAGACCAATCTGAAGCCGGTTCTCGGTGTTGGCGTGTTTGAATTTGTTTACGGGGATTTCCATTGCATGTTGATTTGGGTTCGGTGGGCAGGGATGCAGCGGGCGCCAGCCGCGCCGGACATCACCCTAAGGAGCCTCTGACCTATTCATGAACGTGCATCTTGGGACTGAAATGCACGGCTTCATCGTCGCAGATCTCGGCAATGGAATAACTATTACCCGCGATCTGCGTCTTGAATCTGCACGTTTCACCCGCCAATGTGCTTCGTTCAGAATAAATCAGAGGCTCCCCCGCACACGCGGTGTTTGAGTGAATGAAAGCGCGGCTTGTTTGTGGTTGTCCTCTTGTGTTCCATTAAGGAAGGTCTACAGCCCGCGCTGCCACTCCTGTCGGAGCGGAACCGATCCTGGCCGCTCGATCGCACCATGCACCTGGGCCAGCAGACGGTCCTTGTCGCGACCGAGGGTGCCTTTGAGCACCAGGTAGTTCGATGCGTGATCGCTGCGGAAGATCGTACTGTCGAGTTCGAGTGTCTCCAGCAGGAGCTGCATTTCGCGGAACAGCCCGGGTGGGTCCAAGGCCTTGAACTCGCCTTGAAAACCGGCCTGGTAGCGTTCGATTCCGGTCGGAAAACTGACCACCAGGGTCGACAGATACTCCGGCTGCGCGTCGTTCATCAAGCGCCCGGAATTGACCGCATGCTGCTCGGAATAGCGCGTACCGCCCATGCCGTTCAGGATCATCACCGAGCTTATCGCGCCGGCCGCTTTGATTTTCTGCAACGCCTCCAGCGACGACTGGTAGGTCTCGCCCTTGCTGACGCGCTCGAGCACCAGGTCGTCGCCGCTCTCGCACCCGACATAGAACAAAGAAAGTCCCATCGCGTTCAGTTCAGCCAATTGCTCAACGGTCTTGTTGCGCAGGTTTCGCGGCAGGCAGTAGCTGGATATACGTTGCACACCGGGCAGATTCTCGCGAATGCTCTGGAGAATTTCCTGGAGGCGTCGAACAGACAGCGTCATCGCATCGCCGTCGGCGAGAAATATCCGGCGGACGGCGTAGCCTGCGGCGGCGACCTGTTTGATCTCCGTCTCGATGTCCGCAAACGGTTTGGGCCGGAAGCGCTTTTGCGGCTGGGTGTACATCTCGCAGAACGTGCATTTGTTCCAGGAGCAGCCGTTGGTGATCTGCAGAATCAGCGAGCGGGCTTCGGACGGTGGACGAAACAGGGGTTCGATGTAATGCATTGTGAGGTTACCGTCGGCGGCCGATTGTAAGCGCCACGCAGAAAACGCGTCGCTGGACCAGGGCCATATCTGCAAGGCCGCTAGCCCGACGAAGTGGGGCGCCAGACGGCAGTATACCGAAACTAGGCGGGCGGCCCCGCAGTACGGAACCGCCCGCTTCCGACCCGAGCTTATTCGGCCGTTTGCGCCGCCAGTCTAAATGCCTCGCGTCGTCCATCCCGATAAAGTGCCTTGGCCAAGGCAATGCACATCAGCCCCATCACCATGGTAAAGGGCAGTGCGCCGATGATCATGGCGCTCTTCAACGCCTCCATTGGATCCGCGCCATCGGTGGTCTTGCCGGCGATCAGAAGTGTGCCTATGACCAGTGTCAGGATCACACCCCAGACGATACGGTGTTTGATACCGGTTTCTTGTTCGCCGCCGGACATGATGGTGTTCATGACCAGAATGCCGGAGTCGGCCGAGGTGACCAGAAAGGTCATGATCAGCACCACGCACATGATAGTGAGTCCGGTGAGCAAACCACCCGAGATCATCTCACCCAGGGTTACGAACAGCTTGGCCGTGTTCGAGGCCCCGATGATTGCGCCTTCCGCGCCACCGGTGAGCTCAAGATCGATCGCGCTGCCCCCCAGAATCGTCATCCAGGCAAAACACACCAGCGCCGGTGCCAAAACGCATCCGATGATGAACTCACGCACCGAGCGTCCCCTCGATATCCGCGCCAGAAACAGGCCCACGAAGGGCGAGAACGCGATCCACCAGGCCCAGTAGAAGGTGGTCCAACCGGCTTGCCAGCCAAACTGACGCCCGGCGTTGCCGGCCTCATAGACCGCGGCCAGGGTTTCGTCAGGCAACTCGGCCGCAGCCCCCTCCAGGCCCGATTTGAAGCCGTCGAATGATCCCCAGGCATTGGTGGCGCCGGCCATGAGGTCGCCGGCAAGCGGTTTGGCGGCCTCGGGCAGGGCGGCGGCAAAGACTTCCGGCGATTGCGGGACATAGGCGCCAAAGCTGAGCGAGACAAAATGCAGGATGTAGTCCACGAACGCGGTCGCGTAGGTGGTCATCGCGAACAGGAACGAGCCGAAGATCACGAATGTCAGCAGGAGAATGATCGACAGCACCAGGTTGAGGTTCGACAAGTACTTCACACCCCGCCCGACACCGGAAACCGCCGAGATGATCGACAGGCCCATGATGACGAGCAACCCCGCGATCAGGCCGACCGTGCCGGGTCTCGGGGCTTCACCGGTCATATCCATCATCCAGTCCATACCGGTGATGGCATACACGCCGTCGATGAATTGGCTCACCCCGAATCCGATGGTCACAGAGACGCCGAGGATGGTTGCGACAACACCGAGAACGTCAACCACATGGCCCAGAAAACCGTTTACATATTTTCCGAACAGCGGAGTCAGGGCCGAACGGATGGTCAGCGGCATGTCACGGGTGTAGGCGTAGTAAGCCAGCGAGAGGCCGGTTACCACGTAGATTGCCCAGGCGTGAAAGCCGTAGTGCAAAAAGGTGTAGCGATATCCCGACTGAAGTGAGGCCTCGGTGTTGCCCACGACCTCGCCGGCGATGACCACGGGGTTTGATCCCCAAAGGCCTAACGGTTCCGCCGTGGCAAAGACCATCAGGCCGACCCCGAGACCCGCGCCAAACATCATGGAAAACCATGAAAAATTGGAGAATTCCGGTGCTTCCCCGGGGCGTCCCATGAGGCGTTTTCCGGTCTGGGGCAACGCGGCCACCACGAACAGGAAGAACGCAAAAAATCCGACGATCACGACATAGAAGGCGTTGAAATCCTCCAGTAGTCGCCAATTGAGGCTGCCCAGAACACCATTTGCATTTGCGGGCCACACCAGCGCCCAGATGACCAGCGCCAGCATGATGCTTTTGCTCAGCAGAGCAATTTCGACGCTGTGGCCCTCATAGAAGCCGGAGGCAGCCTTGCTTATCTGCAGATCGGTAAACGGTGGTTTCATTGACATTGAGTCACTCCCTGTTGCGGTGGTTTGCGGCGTTGATTTGCTGGCTTGCAGCTTATTGTGTTGGATAGATTTTCAGTCTTCTTCTGAAACCAGGGCGTAGATCTTGTTGAGTGTAGTCATGCTGATTTCGACACCCTTTTGTTGGGCCATGGCCCGTTTTCCTTTGCGCCCGTCCCCAGGCAAATGCGCACCGTTCTGATCATGGACGGCGCGAACCAGATCGGCAATTCGAGAGGCGAAACCACTGCCTGATGCTGCTCCAGGGCCCGATGTTGCGCCGGGATCGATTGCCAGAAAGAACTGTCCGGTTCTTGGCGGCCCACCCGCAGTTCCGGAGAACGGTGCCGCGTGGATGCCCAAGGTTGCCCCGCTCAATGCCGCCGCCATGATCTCGACCAAGAGCCCGATTCCGACGCCTTTGTAGCCACCTGAGGGCGCCATTGATCCCTGCAGGCCCAGATTGGGGTCGGTGGTGGGCTCACCGTCCTTGTCCAGTGCCCAGCCGACAGGAATCGACTTACCCTCCCGGGCCCGTTTCATGACCTCGCTCTTGGCGATGGTGCTCGCGCTCTGGTCGATCAGAATCGAAGGCTCACCGTCGGCGCCCGGCACTGCGATGGAAATCGGGTTGGTGCCGACAACGGGTTTTGATCCGCCCGAGGGGGCAATCGACGCCGGGGCATTGGTGAAGCCCAGACCAACCAGCCCGGCCCGTGCAAGACGCTGGGTGTGATAGCCCAAAACGCCACAGTTGTATGAATTGCGAATGGAGAGTGCCGCCACCCCCTGCGCCCCGGCCAACGGGACCAATTGCTCGAAGCCCAGGTCGATTGCGGGATGGGCGAAACCGGTTGCCGCATTCACCGTTACGACGCCCGGGCGTGGGTGATCCAAAACCGGTTTTGCCTGGCCATCGACCTTCCCGCATTGCACATGCTCGGCGTAGATCGGGATATAGGCCAGACCGTGGCTGGCAACGCCGTCGGCCTCCGTCGCCGCCGTTGCAATCGCAAGGGGGCGGGCGTTTTGCTCGGAGGTGCCGGCCGCGACCAGGGCCCGAAACGCCAGATCTTCTATCGCCGCCAGAGTCAAGATTCTGGATTCGGTCATGACATCCCCGATTCAATCATTGTCGGACAGTCCCGCGCCTGCGCCCAGCATTCGGGACGCTTCGGTGGCGGGGGCATAGGTGCGGTGGGCAAAGCGGTTGAGGGTGGCCCAATGTTCGCCATCCGGTGTCGCGCGGGTGACATGAGATGTCACTGGATCGGCCGTCCCTCCGGCCCGCACACGCACCTGGGCGGCGTACGGTGAGGTCAAAGCAGATGCCGCATCCACCAGACACACGCCGGAGCTGTTGGTCATCGCGGTCAATCCGTCCCAACTGACCGTAACCTCTTTTCTGCTCTGCTGCGCGGCGCTGGCCGCAAACGGGAGAATCAACGCCGGGTGCATGACACCGGACATGATGATATCGCCGTCGTTCAGCCGTGATGCGCAATCGGACAGCGTGGCCCCGGCCATAAGTGGGCACAACCGGCCGGAAGGGCCGGCCCAATCACCATCCAGTGACATGGGCGAGCGCGCGCTGAGGGGCTCGCCAGCCAGGTCATCGAGCAGACGGGCCAGGACACCGCATCCGTCCAGGCCGTTGGCGCAGAGCCAGCGTGCCGCTTTGCCAGCCTCTTCCGCCAGCCCCCAGCAGAAGCCAGCGCCGCGTGCGGCGCGTTTGGCCGTGGCTTCGACTTCGTTGAGGGAATGGCTCATCCATTCGCCACCGGTTCCGGATAGACCCACCGGTCGGCATTGGACTCGGACAGTTCCTCCGGGTAGGGCGCGCCGGCATACATACAAATCCGTACCCAGCGGTCTGAGCGGGGATCGAAATGGGTTGCCCCAAAGAAGGACAGCTTGCACCGCAGCATGTCTATGGGCAGCAGTTTGGCGCTGATCGTGTTGTCCCGAATCTCGCCATAGGGGGCGATGGCCGCGACCTGGACGCGGCGCAGCGTGTGACGATGTTCCGGGTGCTTCAACAGAAACTCAGCGATTGGTGCCTTTGCAGACCACTCGGCGAGCGCGCTATGCAAGAGAGCCGCATCCCGGGCCGGAGCCAGGGGCTGTTCATACTCAGCGATGGGTTCCTTGAACCGCTCACCCAGACGAGGCTCAAGCTTTTCCTCGGAGACATACCAGGCTCGGGCGCTGTTCTCCGGCGCGGCCCAATCCAGGTTCAGAGCCCAGCCGAAGCATTCCTCGATCGAGTCCCGAACCCGCCCCACCGGCATGGCGCCATTGATGCGGAAGGCGTCGGCGTTGCCGTCGGCCATACAGTGGGCCAAGCCGTCGACGAGATCAGGGTAGGGTTCGAGCATCAGCGAGGCGATGAACTCCTGCCCGTCCTCGCCAAGATTGGATTCAGCCCAGCGCAACAGCCGGTCCCAGGGGTGATCGTTTATCAGGTCGTCCCCGGCGACAAAGGCATTGAGGGCATCCAGCTCCGTGCGCAGTCGGGCCAACTTATCCATCTGGATCGGGTGATCCGAGCGCCAGGCGGCGACCGAAAGCGCACTGCTGCGCAGGAGGTCGCGGAAGAGTGCAACCTCCGCGGCCGATGCGCTGGCGACGCTGCGCACCCGTGCTATCGCCTCTTCCCGCGCCATGATCCAGTTGTTGAACAGCACCGGATGGTTGACGATGTACGGCGCCATACCGAGCCCGGTGGAGTTGCCGATACCCAGCTGGCGGGCAATGGCCGGATCCAGCATCACCGAGCCATCGCCCCCCTTTGCCCGCGCCATATGCTGGATGAGATCGCGCGCAAACGTACGGGTCAGATACACCGACAGCATTTCGGCCTGAAACGGGACCTGCATCTCGGGACGGTCGGCAATCACCTCCCGATCGGCGGCGCCGAATTTTCCGGAGCCATAGACCGCGGTGGTACGCATTAGATAGCCGACTTTGCCAATCTGGTCATTATCGGGCTGCCGGCCAGACGCCAGCGCATCCACCATGTGCGACCAGAGGCGGACAGACCGATTCGCGCGGGACAGTGACAGTTCGCTTTCGCTGATCCGCCCCGCCTCCTGCTGCGGGACGTTTTTCGATAGTCGCAGGACGTCGGCCTCGGTGGGTACGCCATCGAACAGGGCAAAGGTGGCGTCCCAGGCTTCGGCAATCACCCGGTCGGAACGCTGCTCCGGCGGCAGGTCATGGGCGAAGGCCACCAGCGAGTAGGTTCGGAATGGCCCCTGGGCTGAGTACACGGCATGGCCAACGCCATCTGAGTTGATATCGAAAACCGGGCGGGTAAACCGCCAACCCTCCCGGGCCATGCGCCGGGTCAGGATGCGCATGAAACTGAGTCTGCTCTGATGGAACGAACCCAGGCGCGCCAGTCGCATAACCACATTCGGGTCCCGTCGCGGGATGGTGGTGCCCCGTGGTTCTTGCATAGGTTTCATCCCCGCGGCGTGAAGTTTTCGGTATAGAAGCGGTGCCAATTGTCGCCCATGACAGCGGCGATCTCCTCTGGGGCCATCCCGACGGCGCTGAGCCCGGTTTCGACATTCCCGAAATCGCGGTTGTCGCGGAACCAGCTCGGCATCGGCGGGAAGCCCGGCAGCTCGGCCGAGCCTTCGCCGTAATCAATTTCTTTCGACCACCGTCCGACGCGCATCCATTCGACCACGCTGTCGGGCTGATCCTGGCACAGATCGCTGCCGATCCCCAGGTGCGCCACTCCGTAGCGATCGGCACAGCGTGCGATCATCTCGCAGAAGCTTTTCGCGCTGCAGTCTGATTTGTGTTTGAGGTGATGCGGGTAGAGCGAGAAGCCCAGCATTCCACCGTTTTCCGTTACCGCGCGGATGACGTCGTCTTTCTTGTTGCGCAGCGCCGGCGCCCAGTCATGGGGGTTCGCGTGGGTGATGGCGATGGGCCGCTGGGAAATGTCGGCGGCTTCGATGGTGGAGCGGTCGGCGGAATGACTCATGTCCACCACCAGGCCGACGCGGTTCATCTCCTTGATCACCTGCCTGCCCATGCGGGTGATGCCGGCGTCCTCGGACTCGTAGCATCCGGTCGCCAGAAGCGACTGATTGTTGTAGGTCAACTGCATAAACCGTGCGCCCAGGGTGTGCACGATCTCCACCAGACCGATGTCGTCCTCGATCGGGCTGGGGTTCTGAAATCCAAAGAATATCGCGGTGCGCCCCGTTTCCCTCGCCGTGTCTACGTCACTGGCCCAGTGCCCCTTGAAAATCAGCTCAGGGAACCGTTCGAACCAGCGGTTCCATTGCTCGAAATTCAGAACCGTTTCGCGGAAATTTTCATGATAGGCGATGGTGACATGAACCGCGTCCACGCCGCCCTCGCGCATTTGTCGGAAAATCTTTTCCGACCAGTTGGAATACTGCAGGTTGTCGATCCGCATCAGCCGGGGAGACCTGCCGAGATGTAGGCAGTTTTGACCGTGGTGTAGAACTCGGCCGCCGCCTTGCCCTGTTCCCGCGGCCCGTAGGAGCTGTCGCCGCGCCCACCGAATGGGACATGGTAGTCCGTGCCGGCAGTGGGGAGATTCACCGTGACAACCCCGGTGCGTGCATTGCGGCGGAAATGGGTGGCGCGGGCAAGGCTGCGGGTCACGATGCCCGAAGTCAGACCGAACCGGGTGTCGTTGACGGTGGCCAGCGCCTCGTCATAGCTGCCCACCCGTATAACCGAGGTCAGCGGCGCGAACATTTCTTCGCGATTGATCCTCATGTCGTTGCGGGTGTTCACGAACACACCGGGGGACATGAAATAACCCTCGGTGGGCCTGTCCAACCTCTGGCCGCCACAGGCCAGTTCGGCGCCTTCGGACTGGCCCAGCGCAACATAGGCCAGATTTTCGTCCAGTTGCTGCTGGCTGACGACCGGGCCCATCTGGGTGCCTTCCTGCAACGCATGGCCCACCTGCATGGCCTTTGCGCCCGCCACCAGCTTTTCCACAAAGCCGTCGTGCACGGCCTCATGGACCACCAGGCGCGAAGACGCCGTGCATTTTTGGCCGGAGCCGCCGAACGCACCACCCAAGGCGAGCGTCACCGCCAGATCCAGGTCGGCGTCCTCCATCACGGCGAGCGCGTTCTTGGAGCCCATCTCCAGCTGGACTTTGGTGAAGTTTTGAATGGCGGCGGTGGCGATGCCTTTGCCCACGGGCACCGAACCGGTAAACGAAATCGCGTTGACCTTCGGGCTTTCCACCAGCCGTTGCCCGACCGAGCGACCCGCACCCATGAGCAGCGAGAAAAGACCCTTGGGCATATCCTGACGGCTGATGATCTCGGCCAGGGCCACGGCGGATGCTGGCGTGACGTTGGCCGGTTTCCAGACCACGGCATTGCCGTAACACAGTGCCGGGGCAATCTTCCAGGAAGCGGTCGCGGTGGGGAAGTTCCATGGGGAGATGACGGCAACGACGCCCACCGGTTCGCGACGCACGTCCACCTCGACACCGGCACGGACGGAATCGGCGTTCTCACCGATCTGTCGCAGCGTTTCGGCGGCGTAGTAGGTGAAGAACTGGCCGGCGCGATACACCTCACCCTTGCCTTCAGCCAGCGGCTTGCCCTCTTCGCGGCTGAGCAGCGTGCCCAGTTCCTCGGCCCGTGCCATCAACTCGGTGCCGATGCTCATCAGTGCGGTTTGCTTGCGCTCGATCCCGTAGGCCGACCATTCGCCCTGCGCCGTCCGCGCCTGATCCAGCGTTCCGTCGAGCTGGTCGGCAGAAGCCTGCGCATACAGGCCGATCACGTCGCTCAAATCCGACGGGTTGCGATTCTCGATTTCGCTTTCCCCTGCGATCCAGTCTCCCGCGATCAAATTCAGGTGGGTGGCAGACATGAAAGACTCCAGCTCAAGGATGGAAAAAGAATGGACCCCAGTGTGATCATCAGTCAAATTCAAACAACTGAATCAGATTTCAGGAAAACTCAAAATGGCCATCAAAATCGAAATGCTCCGCAGTTTCATCGTCGTGGCCCAGACCGGCAGCCTGGCTGAGGCAGGGACCCGATTGGGGCGAACCCCGTCTGCCATCTCCATGACCCTGAAACAGTTGGAAGCGCATCTGGGTCAGCGTTTGTTCGAAAGCGACCGCAAGAACCGACTGACTCCGCTTGGGGGCTACGTGCTGGAACAGGCGCAGAATGAGTTGCGGCAGTTCGACAGCACCATTCGGGCAATCGAAACCTTTGCCAGCACCTCCAAAGGACTGATCAGAATTGCCACGGTACCGTCCGTCGCCGGATTGATTTTTCCTTCGGCCATCGAACAGTTCGTAGAAACGCATCCGGGTGTGACGGTTGAACTGCGCGACATGGACTCGACAAGTGTATTGAACGCACTGTCGCGAGGGCAGGTGGAGATCGGCATCGCGACATCGACCGGGGCGCTGCCCAACATACGTCAGCAGAACTTGTTTTCCGACGCGTTCGGCTTGGTGTGCGCCAAAACCCACCTGCTGGCCCGACAGCCCGCTGTGCCCACTATTGCCGACCTGAAACGGTTTCAATTCGTTCGCAACGAGCTGTGCGCAAGAATCCAGGAACCGAGTTTTCAAGAACTGTTGTCCAAAACGCGGCTATTCGCACACAACACCTTGTCACTCATTTCGATGGTCAGATCCCAGAATTGGGTAACGGTTCTTCCAAGCTCGGTGGTTCATATCGATCCCAATCTAGTGACTTTTCGTGAGATTCAAGGCCTTTCGCAACGGCGGCAGGTTGATCTTTTTTTCCGGGAGACCGGTCTCACGCGGGAGTTTGTCAGGGACTTTGCGGAGATACTGGCCAATACGAACTGGCAGCAAAGGCGGGACGAAATGGTCCGAGGCATGGGTTAGCCGGCGTAGGGGCGAGAAGATAAGCCGCGGTTTCCGGTTGTAGGCTTCTCCACCAAGTGGACAGCTCAAAAGCATACCTTTACTGACGTTGCGGCGGTGGGCGGACATGCAGGATGTGGTCAGGCACGGAAGGAGGGAATGTATGCCTCATCGCTCTCGGCACCTGGGGTCAGCGTTTTTCGGATCGAAAAAAGCGCTTCTAAGCCTCTATCGGGCCCCGGTTCGGTCGGGTAGGTTCCTTCCCGTGAATGAGCGCGTGGACCATCATGAGTCTGGACTGGCTTTGTGAAGCGGAACAACAATTCTGACCTGATCCGGTTTTACCTGGCATCGATTGTTCTGCTGGTTCACTCATACGCATTGTCGCAGAACGCCGCGCTTGCTCCCCTTGTTCAGCACCTGTCGTCGGACCTTGCGGTGCAGGCATTTTTCGTCGTCAGCGGTTTTCTCATTTTCCAGAGTTACGAGCGGTCGCGCTCGCTGGCAGACTACACCTCCAAGCGCGTCAGGCGGATCTACCCAGCGTATGCGGCGGTAATCCTTTTAGCGACAATAACGGGCGCGCTCATTACCTCAGTTCCCTGGCAGCAATATTTCTCGGGCGAACTGCTGCGCTATCTCGCAGCGAACCTCGTCTTTCTGAACTTTCTCGCACCGACACTCCCGGGCGTGTTTGCCGACAACGCCATTCCGGTGGTGAACGGCGCGCTGTGGACGCTCAAGATTGAAGTGAGCTTCTACGTTTGCGTGCCGGCCTTCGCTTGGCTGATAAGGCGTTTTGCGGTGTTGCCGGTCGTCGGCGTTATCTACCTTGAATCGGTTGCCTATGTTGTGACTCTGACTCACTTTGGCGAGGTCACTTCTGAGCCCGGGGTTATTTTGTCTCGACTGTTGGTCGGGATGGGCAGGTGATTCGGAACTACATTCGTCATCAGGAGCGGGAAGACAAGCGTCTGGATCAGCTTAGCCTTATGTCAGGACGAGAAGTTGGCCCCATTGGGGCCGCAAGGGATCGCTTGCGATCCCATAATGCCGCTTTGAGCGGCTCACACGTTCTTCGGAAGCCCGCGGCTTTGCCGGGGAAGCCGTCACTCTGCAAATGGGTCCCGTTCCTGTGCCCGTTCGGTGACGGATTGAGATGCGGCGGCTCGCGGCTTTTGCTCGGGTATCAGCGGGCTTCCGGTTTCCTGTTTCTCACGGATCTCACGTTCCGCTTTCCTGAGCGCATTGAGTCGCTCGGCGTCGAATGGGTGTGAGTAGGTTTCCGGATCGATGCCGATATCAGGAAGAGTCAAGGCGAGGATCTGCCAGAATTTGAGTGCGATTTCCGGGTCGTAGCCGGCCCGGGCCATCATGTAGCTGCCCAGATAGTCGGCTTCGCTTTCAAAGTCGTCGGCCAACGCATTGGCTGTGGCTTCGGAAAGACTGCCGCCGGTATTGATACCGAGCAGCATGATCGCCGCCATGTCCAGCACCATGCCCCCGATGGCATAGCCCTGCCTGCGGGCCCCATGGGACTCAACATTGTGGGCCATCTGATGGGCCACCACGGTGGCGAGTTGGTCATCGGAAAAGGTCAGGCGTGTCATGGCCGTGGTGACAAATATGGTGCGCCCGTCGGCATAAGCGTCCGGTACCTGCGATTCCACCACGACAATTCGGTATCCGCAGCCTGTGCGGGGTGTCAGTAGCGTGGTATTCGCGACACCGTTCCGGGTGTACTGAACCTCGTAGGGCGCGTCTGCCAATAGCGTTTGTTCCAGTTCGCGTTCGAAATCACGGCCCAGGATGCCGGTCTTGATCGGTTGACCATTGAACGCGGTCAGCCGGTCACCCGGAAGCAGCCCCGACTCCTGGGCCGGCGATTGGTCCGCCACCACCAGAATCTGAAGTTGCGGCCCAAGATCCAGTTCGGCGCGGGCAGCCGGTCGGAGCTGGGTGCTGATGTCGAGTTCGCTTCTGAATAAGGCGCCGGTCCGCGGCCTGATATCGGCCTCGCACAGATCGGCATTGGCCATGGACAGGCGATAGTGGCTCTGGACCAGGCGTGTCTGGTCCTCCAGTTGAAGCCGCAGGCTTCTGCGCTGCTCCATGAAGCGTTCAGCGGCCGCCCGTCTCTGCTCGGTTTCCAGGCGATCCAGTTCGGCCTGACTGCTGGGGGTGCTGGCGCCGGGTTCTGTCGTGGCGCAGCCACCCAAAAGGGCCACCAGACAAAGCGGCAGCGCCAGGTGGGAGCAAGTGTACATAGCCGGTGAAGACATCGGCCGGTCGCTCGATTATAGGCTTTCTATGGCCTGATCGACGGCTACCGGCTCGCTGACCGGTTGCTCGGTTATGGCGGCGTCGGCAGCGGCCCGGGCCCGTGCGGCCACGTTCCCGTCCCACAGAACCATGCGCACGGCATTTGTATACTCGGGTTCCAATCCGCTCAACTCCATGCTGACCGAGCGACCGTGGGCGTGGCTGAGTATTCTTGCCGATGTGTCGCATTGACCCCAGCACATTCGGCGGACGGTGGCATATTCGGCCTCGCCGTACTTGTCCATCAGTGCGCCCCGGATCTCCTTGATGGGTACCGGTTGGCCCAGATCCACCAGCCGTTGAATCCAGTATATCTGTCTGGCGAAGGGGTCGGCCCTGAACTGGAACCCAATATGTCCGCGCTCGAGACTGGCCAGGAAACTGGCCGATTCGATGCGTCCGTTGGCGGCGAGGCGCTTGATGCCGCCGGGATCGTTCGAGGCAATGAACTGCAACGCCGGTTGAACAGCGGCGGCCTGTTCAACGGTCATACCGAGGGTCACCGACAAAGTGTCCACCTCCGGCAGGTTATCCGGCTCAGCGGTTTGCTCCGGCGCCGCGCCCGCACTGGCGGGTGCCTTGGGGGGCGGTTCGATCGTGCCTGGACTGATTGCGGGTTCCGGGGGAATGGTCAGGTCGGACACAGGCGGCAGGTTGTCCTCGTCCGCCGGCGACAATGCCGATTTCGACGCCGCCGGCAGCGGTGCCTCAGTCGTAGATCCGGACCCGGGCGGTGGCGCGGTGGCTGTGCTGGTGCTTTTCCGGACCTCCGGTGTCGGCAGGGTATTCAGGCTGGCCAGCAGACTGCGAGTTGGCATTCCGTCCACCACCAGCCCCTGACGTGCCTGAAAGGCCCGAATCGCCGATTCCGTGCGACGCCCGAACACGCCGTCGGCCTGTCCCGGCTCGTAGCCATGCTCAGCGAGTCGACGTTGAATGTCGATGACCAGCGCCGGATCGTAGAGTTGATTGGAGGGTGACGGGGCGGTTGTTTCCGTCTTGGGCTGTTCAGGTATCACCTGCAGGGCGGCCTCTGTATCTTCATCCGGCGTTGCTGCGGGTTCGGGCGTGCTCTCGGAGGCCGCATCGCCGCCAAGTTTTTCGACCACGGCTCCATACACGGATTTCAGGTCTCGCACAAACTGATCAACCCCATCCTCGGCGGCGGTGACGGGCACAGGCACCGACAAACACGTCGCCAGCCAGAGGCACGGCAGTATGAATTTGCGATCTGTTTGGCGGCGAATCACGGTTTGATGGGTTGCGTACTTGAATGCGCTGGATATGTTCCGCGGCGCGGGTGTCCGACGGGCATGGTCTGGCCCGTCGCGTGATCCGTCAAGTCGGCGGCACGGCAATGCACGGGTCAGAACTACCAAGGGATGGATTGCCCATCTCTGAAGAACCCCCCGGTGGGGCCGTCATCCGGCAAGGTGGCTGCCCAAACGATGCCTTCGGCGGCTTCCTCGGTGGATCGGGTGGCATGGGGGCCACCCATATCGGTTTTGACCCATCCCGGACAGACCGCGTTGACCAGAATTGAACTGTCAACAGTCTCTGCCGCCACGATTCGGGTAAGCGCGTTCAGTGCGGTCTTGGAAATCCGATATGCCGCGAAACCGCCAGCCATGTCGTTGAGCTGCCCCATGCCACTGGAGACATTCACGATGCGGCCATAGCCACGTTGCCGCATCAACGGAACCAGACCCTGACACAGCTTGAGTGGGCCGTAAAGATTTACCGCCAGCGTTCGATCCAGTGTCGCCGAAGTCAGATCGAACACGCTGGAGCCGTGGGTTTCGGTGGGGCCACTGGAGTCCAGGAAAACGCCGGCGGAGTTAACCAGGACATCGACACCGCCGAAGTGTTCGGAAATGGTTTCGATCAGAGCCTGTACCGCGTCGCTGTCGGTTAGCTCGAGGCTGTGATGGTGAACAGTACAGCCCTCGGCTCGGAGTCTCGCCGTCGCCGCCTCGCCAGCGGCCTGATCCCGACTGGTCATGATCACTTCGAATTCGGACTGGGCCAGTTGTCTGGCCACCTCAAGACCGATGCCGCGGTTGGTGCCGGTGACAAGGGCGAATCGGCTGTGCTGCGACATTTTTGGATTCCTGCGGTCATGACCCGGAACCGCTCAACGGGCCGGCCCCAAAAAATGCAAAGCGGGGCACGGTGCGGGGCGCCGTTGCCCGGCCCGGGTTCTACTTGTTGATCTTGTGGATGGCCATGCCTTCCACCGCCAGAGCGGCCTCATGCACCGCTTCGTATAACGTGGGATGGCCGTGTATGGTTCGTGCCAGATCCTCGGAGCTGGCGCCAAACTCCATGGCGAGCACCAGTTCCTGAATCAATTCCGAGGCCATGGGGCCAATGATATGCGCGCCGAGAATGGCGTCGGTGCGGGCGTCCGCCATCAACTTGACCATACCCACCGCCCCGTCCATGGCTTTGGCACGTCCGTTCGCGGCAAACGGGAAGCTACCGACCCGGTAGTCGATGCCCTCGGTTTTGAGTGCCTGTTCAGTCTTACCCACCCAGGCAATTTCCGGATTGGTATAGATCACCCAGGGGATGGTGTCGTAATTCATCGCACCGTGTTCACCGGCGATGATCTCAGCCACCATGATGCCCTCTTCCGAGCCCTTATGGGCCAGCATTGGACCACCTACCACATCTCCCACCGCGTAAACCCCGGGCAGGTTGGTGCGGCACTGATGGTCCACATGAACGAAGCCGCGCTCGTCCAACAGCAGATCGGCCTCGAGCGCCGCCAGGTTATCCGTGCAGGGACGGCGACCGACGCACACCATAAGCTTGTCAACGCGGATGGCGTGGTCGCCGTCCTTGTCCTTGTAGTTGACCGTGACCAGCTTGCCACCCTTGCTGGTGCCGGTGACACGGGCGCCCAGCCGAATATCGAGGCCCTGTTTCTTGAACTGGCGCAGGGCTTCCTTCGACACCTGTTCGTCGACCGGCGCCAGGAATTGATCCACAGCCTCAAGCATCACCACTTCCGAGCCCAGTCGTTTCCATACGCTGCCCAGTTCCAGTCCGATCACGCCGGCGCCAATGATGCCGAGCCGTTTCGGCACTTCGGTGAAGTTGAGACCCCCGGTGGAGTCCACGATCATGTCGCCGTCGGTGCGCGCTGCGTCCAGTTCCACCGGTCTAGACCCGGTGGCCAGAATGATGTCGCCAGCCTGCAGGGTATCGGTCTTGCCATTGTGATCCGTGACTTCTACCTGCTTGTTGGCCAGCAGCCGGCCACGGCCCTTGACCCAGACCACGCCGTTGGCCTTGAACAGGGCAGCGATGCCGCCGGTGAGTTGCCCAACGATGTCATCTTTGCGGGCCTGCATTTGCTTGATATCGACCTTCAGTCCCTTGACCGAAATTCCGTGGTTGGGGAAGACGTCGTGCAGCCGGTGCACGTGCTCCGACGACTCAAGCAGGGTTTTGGATGGAATGCAGCCGACATTCAGGCAGGTGCCGCCTAAGGCCGGTTCACCCATCTGATTGATCCACTCTTCAACACAGGCGGTTGACAGGCCCAACTGGGCGCAGCGAATCGCGGCGACATAGCCCGCCGGGCCGGCACCGATAACAACAACATCGTAGGAATTGGCCATGGTTGCCCCCGGTAATAGTGAGACGATTGACGCGGGGCCCGGTGTATGGAATCGGGGCCCCGTCTCAGGCTGCGGCGCGAATCAGACTTCGAGCAACAGTCGGGCCGGATCTTCCAGCAGGTCCTTGATGGTGACCAGGAAGCTGACCGCCTCCTTACCATCAACGATCCTATGATCGTATGACAAGGCGAGATACATCATAGGCCGGGCAACGATTTGCCCATCTTCGACCATAGCTCTTTGCATGGTCTTATGCATACCAAGAATGGCGCTTTGTGGCGGATTCAGAATGGGTGTGGAAATCAACGACCCGAACACGCCGCCGTTGGTTAAAGAAAAGGTCCCGCCAGTCAGGTCTTCGATACCGATGGTGCCTTCGCGGCCCTTGGCCGCGTACTCGGAAATGGCCTTTTCGATGTCGGCAAGGCTGAGTTGATCGCAGTTGCGCACGATGGGCACCATCAGCCCGCGCTCGGTGGAGACTGCGATGCCAATGTCGTAGTAACCGTGATAGACAATATCGGCGCCGTCGATCGATGCATTGACTGCCGGGAATCGCCTCAGTGCTTCCACCGCGGCCTTGACGAAAAAGGACATAAAGCCCAGGCGAATGCCGTGGACCTTCTCAAATTTGTCCTTATAGCGGGACCGGAGATCCATAACCGGCTGCATGTTGATTTCATTGAACGTGGTCAGAATGGCGGCGGTCTGCTGTGCCTCCACCAGCCGTTCCGCAATGCGCCGGCGCAGCCGGGTCATGGGCACGCGCTGTTCCAGACGCCCTTGCTGATCCGGTGCCGCCGTGCCGGCGGGTGGCGCCGCTGCCGGCGGTGGTGTTGGCGCGGGGGCTGCCGTCACAGGCACTGGCGCTGGCTCGGCGGCGGGTTGTGAATCCATAAAATTCACCACGTCGGCCTTGGTCAGCCTGCCCCGGGGACCGGTGGCCTTGATGGCGCTCGGGTCCAGGTTATGTTCCTGAACCAGGCGTCGAACTGCCGGGCTCATGGCAACGTCCGCCGCCGGTGCTGCCTGTTGCGCCGCGGAAGCGGTTTCTGCCGCAGGCGCCGATGCCGCGGGCGCCGCCGCGGCAACCCCGGCCGCGTCGATCTTGGCCAGCAGATCACCGGCGACTACGGTTTCGCCGTCGTTGCGCAGAATCTCGCTGAGTACGCCGTCGGCGGGCGCCGGCACTTCGAGCACAACCTTATCCGTTTCCAGATCCACCAGATTTTCGTCACGGGTCACCGCATCGCCGGGATGCTTATGCCAGGTGACCAGAGTGGCATCGGCAACCGACTCTGGGAGGTTGGGGACAATGACATCGACGCTCATCGAATTTCCTTTGAATGTTCGGCTTTATCTCTGTCGGGTGGGCAGACTCAGCCTTCCAAGGCGCGGTTTACAAGCGCCTTCTGTTGCTCCACATGGACGCTGAAGCGACCCACGGCGGGAGAGGCGGAAGCAGCCCGGCCTGAGTAGCTGAGGATGTGTTTGGGCGTCAGGCTGGCTCGTAGCCGATGCTGAATCTGGTACCACGCCCCTTGATTTTCCGGCTCTTCCTGACACCAGACCACGTGCTTGGCCTTGGGATAGCGCTTGATCTCCTGCTCGAAGCGCTCCTGTGGGAACGGATAGAGCTGTTCGATCCGCACCAGGGCCACGCTGTTTAACTCACGCTCCCGCCGGGCTTCCAGCAGGTCGTAGTAGACCTTGCCGCCACAGAACACGACCCGGTCGATCTCCTTGTCCGACAGATCGTCGAGTTCCGGAATGACGGTTTGGAATTCCCCTTCCGACAGATCTTCCAGTTGATTCACCGCAAGCTTATGGCGCAGCAGGCTCTTGGGACTCATCACCACCAGAGGCTTGCGGAAATGGCGAACCATTTGCCGCCGCAGCAGGTGGAATATCTGGGCCGGCGTGGTGGGGGTGCAGACCTGCATATTGTGTTCGGCGCACAATTGCAAGTAGCGCTCTAGACGGGCCGAGGAATGCTCCGGACCCTGGCCTTCATAGCCGTGGGGTAGCAGCATGGTGAGCCCGCAGAGTCGGCCCCATTTCGTTTCCCCGGAAGAAATGAACTGATCGACGACCACCTGTGCGCCGTTGGCGAAATCACCGAACTGACCTTCCCATACCACCAGGCATTTCGGTTCTGCCGTGGTATAGCCGTACTCGAATCCCAGCACCGCTTCTTCAGACAGCAGGGAGTCGATGACCAGGAAAAAGGGCTGATCGTCCGCGATATGCTGCAGCGGGACGTAGCTGCTGCCGTCTTTGTTGTTATGCAGCACGGCGTGCCGATGGAAGAAGGTGCCCCGGCCACAGTCCTGGCCCGAAATACGGACCTCGTCACCGTCCTCGAGCAGGGTGGCGTAGGCCATGATCTCGGCGAAACCCCAATCCAGCGGCAATGCGCCGGCCGCCATTTTGCGGCGGTCGTCCATGATCTTTGCCACCCGGGGATTCAGTTCGAAAGCGTCCGGAAGTGAGAGCAGCCGCTCCGACAGCGTGCGGATTCGCTCAAGACTCACCCGAGTATCCACCGTGGCGTTCCAGTCCACGTTCAGGAACGGCGACCAGTCGGTGGCAAACTCATTGTCGGTGTTTTCCACTGTCGGTCTGGACATGGACCGGCCGGCGTCCATGGCATCCCGGTACTCGGCAACCAGAGCATTTGCTTCGGACTCCGACATGATCCCTTCGGCCACCAGCTTGTTGGCGTACAGCTTGCGCACCGTCGAGTGGGCCTTGATCTTCTTGTACATCATCGGCTGCGTCGCGGACGGCTCATCGGCCTCGTTGTGACCGTGCCTGCGGTAGCAGACCATGTCGATCACCACGTCCTTGTTGAAGCGGGCCCGGTAGTCCAAGGCGAGCCGGGTGACGAAAATGACCGCTTCCGGGTCGTCTCCGTTGACGTGAAAAATAGGGGCCTCGATGGTTTTCGCGACGTCGGTGCAGTACTCGGACGATCGGGCGTCCTGGGCCGCGCTGGTGGTGAAGCCGATCTGATTGTTGACGATGATGTGTACCGTGCCGCCGGTGCGGTAGCCACGCACCAGGGACATCTGCAGGGTTTCCATCACCACGCCCTGGCCTGCGAACGCGGCGTCGCCGTGAACCAGCACCGGCAACACCTGCACCCGCTCGTTGTCGCCGCGGCGCTGCTGCCGGGCGCGCACGGAGCCTTCCACCACCGGGTCGACAATTTCCAGATGGGAGGGGTTGAAGGCGAGCGCCAGGTGTACCGGCCCGCCGGGTGTGCGTACGTCGGAGGAAAAGCCCATGTGGTACTTCACATCTCCGGAGCCGCTCAATTCCTCGGCTTTGCCTTCAAATTCCTCGAACAGGATCTGGGGGGATTTGCCGATGATGTTGACCAACACATTGAGACGGCCCCGATGGGCCATGCCGACGACGATTTCCTTGGCGCCATGGGCGCCGGCACGTTGAATGAGTTCGTCGAGCAGCGGAATCAGGGCGTCGCCGCCTTCCAGTGAGAAACGTTTTTGACCGACGTACCGGTTATGCAGGTACTTCTCCAAACCCTCGGCAGCGGTCAGGGACTGCAGCAACCAGCGCTTCTCGTCCTGCGACAGTTGGGGTTGCGCATGATGCTCCTCGAGATTTCGCTGGATCCAACGCTTCTCCTCGGTGTTAGTGATGTGCATGTACTGGGCACCGATGGAACCGGTATAGGTTTCACGCACCACATCGATGATTTCGCGAAGCGAGAGAGAGTCCGCGGTGAACAGTGATCCGGTATCGAACACCGTATCCATGTCAGCTTCGGACAGATTGTGGAATACCGGATCCAGGTCCGGCACCGGCTTGGCGCTTGTCAGTTTGAGCGGGTCCACATTGGCGGCCTGGTGGCCGCGCACCCGGTAGTAGTTTATCAGTCTGAGTACGGCGCCCTGTTTTTTGGCTGCGTCCTGATCCATCGCCGGCCGTTGGCCGCCTGCGGGCTGGCTGCTGGCGTTGACAAAGGAGGCGCGAATCGGCGCGTGGGCGATATCGCGCCCGCTACCGTCGGTGGTTTGGGAAAGGGCCTCGAAGTAGATCCGCCATTTTTCACTGACGGAGTCCGGATCGTCCAGATACTGCTCGTACAACTCTTCAATGAAGGGGGCGTTGCCGCCGTAGAGATAGGAACTCTGCCGGAATTGCTCGAGTAAGCTGCTCATTTTGTCGTCGGTGACCCACTTGGCTGCCGGAGATCGGGAAAATGAAGGATTGGGGCACAAAAAGTGGGGCGGATTATCGGCCTTCGACGGTTTTATTTCAATCGTTATGTGGGCTTAGCAGCCGACCCCTGGTGGATCGGATGAGGCGTGTGTGGCGCTGTTTTGGTCTGGCTCCAACAGGGGGCGCGCGGCGCGGTCCGATCCAATCCGATGGTGGGCCGGAGGGTGTGGACGGGCCTTGCCAGTAGATCAGAGCCTGTTTGAGACTCGGACTCAATCGGTTTCTTCCCGATTACGCATGAAATCGGCGGTCTTGAAAAAAGAGTGTTCGAGCTGAAATCTCAAGGCCCGGTCGATTGTGAGGGTGTCCAGCGCCTTGGACATACACATCAGCCACTGGTCGCGTTCGTTCACGCCGATGAGAAAGGGCAGGTGACGGGCGCGCAGGCGTGGGTGTCCAAAGGTTTGTTCGTAGAGGGGCGGCCCGCCCAGCCAGCCGCTGAGAAACAGATACAGTTTCTCCCGGGACTGGCTGAGATCGGTCGGATGAAGCTTGCGCACCCCGTAAGCCTCCGGCAGATCATCCATGAAATCATAGAAGCGTTCGACCAGTGCGCGCACGCCGGAGGCACCGCCCAGCCGTTGATAGGGAGTGGGTAGATCGTTGTGCATGGCGGATTCCGGCCCCGTGGCGCGTTCGATGTTTGAGACGGGTCGCGAGCGTAGCACAGCATCTTCAACCGACCCTGCGACGGGTTCAAATTTCAGCTTGCACTGATCCAAATACTGTATATATTTACAGTATGAATAAATTAACAGTACGTCAGGAACAGGTGCTTGATGTGATCCGGGAAAGCATGGTGGATCAGGGGTTCCCCCCGACTCGTGCGGAAATCGCCGCGGCGTTGGGTTTCAAGTCCATCAATGCGGCCGAGGCCCATCTCAAGGCGCTGGCCCGCAAAGGTTATATCGAATTGCTGTCGGGTGCCTCGCGGGGTATCCGCCTTACCGGAGAGGCAGTGGTTGAACCGGGTCTACCCTTGATCGGGCGGGTTGCCGCA
The DNA here is from genome assembly GCA_024641125.1 of Candidatus Competibacteraceae bacterium. Taxonomy (GTDB): domain Bacteria; phylum Pseudomonadota; class Gammaproteobacteria; order Competibacterales; family JAHEDQ01; genus JAHEDQ01. Next base: position 24,452 of record JAHEDQ010000017.1, read on the forward strand.
GGCTCTCCGATCCTGGCCACGGAGCATGTGGAGCAACACTACAAAATGGATGAAAACCTGTTTCAGCCCAAGCCCGACTACCTGCTGCGGGTGCGAGGCATGAGTATGCGCGATGCGGGCATTCTGGAGGGCGATCTGCTGGCCATTCATCGCACCACCCAGGTAGAGAATGGCCAGATCGTCGTCGCCCGTATCGGCGATGAAGTAACCGTAAAACGGTTCGAGCGCACGGGCAGCCATGTCCGACTTCTGGCTGAGAACCCGGAATACGAGCCGATTGAAATTGATACCACGCGTGAATCCCTGGACATCGAAGGGATCGCCGTGGGTGTTATTCGCACGGGGGGAATGTGATGCAAAAGGCAATCGAACATCTGTTGCAGAATCCAGCGATCCGACAAGCGAACTTCGCTCCTCTGGGCATACGACCGGGGCGATCCACCGGATTTGCGGCATTGGACGAAGTATTGCCCGGTGCTGGATGGCCGATCGGGAGTCTGACCGAAATCCTGGTGGATCGGCAGGGCATCGGGGAATTGAGTCTGCTCATGCCCGCCCTGGCCGCGGCCAGCGAGGAACAACGCTGGATCGCATGGGTATCCCCACCTCATATTCCATACGGCCCGGCTTTGGCGGCGAAGGGTGTTGATCTGGCGCGCATACTACTGATTCATGCCCGCCCGGGGCCGGACACCCTTTGGGCTGTGGAGCAGGCGCTGGCCTCGGGCACCTGCAGTTCGGTTCTGAGCTGGCTGGATGATGAACTGGATAACCGCATGCTCAGGCGTTTGCAGTTGGCCGCCGAGTCTGGACAAAGCACCGGTTTTTTGTTCCGCCCCTCCGATCACGTCAATCTGCCGTCTCCGGCTGCATTGAGGTTGGGTATCGAGACCACCTCCCATGGCCTGGTTGTCAAGGTTCTCAAGTGCCGGGGGCGTTCCGGCGCCACCATGATGTTGGACGTGGATCATGATCTGGTTGAGCCTGTATTTTCCCACCTTGGCGCTGGACGTGGTCAGACGCGGCAGTTGCAGCACTGAACCCCTGGCGATTCTCGATAACCGGGAGCAGCGTCACAGGGTTTTGCTGTGTAATCGATCCGCCGAAGCCTCGGGCGTGCGTGCGGGCATGTCATTGCCCGCTGCGCTCGCCCTGGAGCCGGCGCTGATTATCAAATCCCGCCGGCACCAGGTGGAGCAAACCGCGCTCACAAGCCTGGCCACTTGGGCACATGCCTATACGCCCAAACTCAGTATCGCCGGGTCGGACGAGCTTTTGTTGGAAGTGGCCGGCAGTCTGCGCCTGTTTGGAGGACTACGGCCACTGACCCAAAAGATCATCGACGAGATTGAGCACATGGGATATGGCGTCGGCTATGCCGCGGCGCCGACACCCCAGGCCGCCAGCCTGCTGTCACGGGCACCCGGTGAAAGTCTGGTAACCCAGCGCGATGCGCTGTTGACTACTTTGTCGGGTCTGACACTCGCTACCCTGGAATTGGATCGGAAAACCGCGACCACTTTGACCGCGTTGGGACTGGAGTCACTCGGGGATCTGCTGGGACTGCCCCGGCCGGAGTTGAAAAGTCGGATTGCCCCTGGGCTGCTGAATCTGCTGGACCGTGCCTTGGGGCGAAGACCTGATCCGCGCACATTGTTTAAGCCGCCCGTCCGGTTCCGCGCTTGCCTGGAATTGCCCGCTCCTACCGCGAACAGCCAGGCACTGCTGTTTGGCGCTCATCGGCTTTTGAAGGACATGGATGCCGGCCTGCGGGTTCGAAATGAAGGTGTGGCGCAACTGCTCATGCTGATGCATCACCCCCGGGGACGTGCAACTCAAATTCGATTGGGATTGGTTCAACCCAGCCGCAACGCTGAGCATTGGCAAAGAGTTTTGCGTGTCCGGTTGGAACAACTGACATTGGATCAGGAGGTGGTCGCGCTGACCCTGCGGGGCGGTGCCCAAAGCCCTCTGGCAGAACAGGCCGATGACCTGTTTGGAGACACGCCGGAGCAGCTTGGAACGGAGCGGGTCCATCTATTGGAGAGACTGCAGGCGCGGCTGGGGGATGAGGCGGTCAAAGGCATTGCACTGGTCCGGGATCATCGGCCTGAGCGAGCCTGGCAGATGGCGATCCCGGGGGTGAGCAGTGAGACCGTCTCCACCGGTCGGCGGCCTCTGTGGCTGCTCCGGGAACCACGTGGGCTGCAACACCCGAAATCCCAATGGCGCCTGCAGGGACCGGAGCGGATCGAAACCGGCTGGTGGGATGGAGTGGATGTCAGCCGGGACTATTTCTGTGCCCAAACCGAAACCGGCGAGCGATTCTGGATTTTCAGGGATCGTCGCAGTCGGACCTGGTTTCTACACGGCGTTTTTGCCTGACTACCGGGCGGCTGAGCGACAACCACTCCCGCTGCCGTTCATCCAGCGTTCGGGGATCGTAGACCTGGGCGCCAAGCTGTTTGTTGACGGGGTTGAATACGGGGTGTGCATGAAAGCGCCGGACTATGCCGAACTCCACTGCCTCAGCAACTTCACGTTTCTCCGAGGGGCATCACACCCTGGTGAATTGGTGGATCGTGCCGTCGAATTGGGCTACCGGGCACTGGCTATAACGGACGAGTGTTCCATGTCCGGTGTGGTTCGGGCTTATCGGGTGGCAAAGGCATCGGGGTTGCATCTGCTGGTGGGTACGGAACTGCGCCTGCCGGATGGTCTCAAGCTGGTGCTTTTGTGCACCGATCGAACGGGTTACGGAAATCTCTGCGAGGTTATCACCCGGGCCCGTCGGCAGGCCCCTAAGGGGCGTTATCGGGTTGGTCGCGAGGCGCTGGAAACCGGCGTGGAGGGATGCCTGATTCTGTGGCTGCCCGATCGCCACGCCTCAATGGAACAGGGTGTCTGGGTCAGCACGAATTTCGCTGGTCGGGCCTGGATTGGCGTGGAGTTGCTGGGTGAGGGAAACGATCGGGAACGTCTCGAGGCCTGCCGTGTCATGGGCCGAAGACTTGGGCTTCCGCTGGTGGCCGGCGGCGATGTGCATATGCATCGCCGGGGCCGTCGGGCGCTGCAGGATACGCTGACGGCCATTAGGCTCGGTGTGTCGCTAAACCATGCCGGGGACAGGCTGTTCGCAAATGGCGAGCGGCATCTTCGCCCCCGCTCCGTGCTGGCACGCCTGTATCCACGGGAACTGTTGTCCGAGACGATCCGGATCGCCGAACGATGCCGCTTTTCCCTGGATGAACTGCGTTACGAATACCCGGAGGAACTGGTTCCGGTGGGGGAGACCCCCACCACTTGGCTGCGTCGCCTGACCGAAACCGGTTTGGGTGAGCGCTGGCCGGGTGGCCCGCCGGCTTCGGTGCGCAAACAGGCCGAGCACGAGCTGTCCCTCATAGCGGAGCTTGGTTATGAACCCTATTTCCTCACCGTTTACGACATCGTTGCGTTTGCACGCCGGCGGGGCATTTTATGTCAGGGGCGAGGTTCGGCGGCCAACTCGGCGGTCTGTTATTGCCTCGGGATCACGGAGGTCGATCCGGCCAGAATGGACATGCTGTTCGAACGGTTTATGTCCCGGGAACGTAATGAGCCGCCGGATATCGATGTGGATTTCGAGCACGATCGCCGGGAGGAAGTCATTCAGTACGTCTATGAGAAGTATGGGCGTGATCGGGCCGCGTTGGCGGCCACGGTGATTTCCTACCGGGAGCGCAGTGCTCTGCGGGATGTGGCCAAGGCTCTGGATTTCGACCCGGTGCAGATCACGCGACTCACCGGCCAGGTGGGTTGGGATGCCCGGGGGGCGTTGGATGCGGATCAGCTGCGGTCGGCCGGTTTCGATCCGGAGGCGGCGCCGTTGAAGCGTTTGTGCGCGCTGACCCAGTCCATACGGGGGTTTCCCCGTCATCTGTCACAGCACGTGGGTGGATTTGTCATTTCACGTGGCTTCCTGTGCCGACTGGTACCGGTGGAAAATGCGGCCATGGAGGGGCGCACGGTCATCCAGTGGGATAAGGACGATCTCGATACCCTGGGCCTGCTCAAGGTGGATTGTCTTGCCCTCGGCATGTTGTCGGCAATTCGACGGGCGTTGGACGATTTCGAGCGTCTGCGCGGCCGGAGCATCAGTATGGCTACGCTGCCGGCTGAGGATGCGGCGGTATACGACATGATCTGCAAAGCCGACACCATGGGGGTTTTCCAGATTGAATCCCGGGCACAGATGTCCATGTTGCCCAGGCTAAGGCCCCGCAGCTTTTATGACCTGGTGATCGAAGTGGCTATCGTCAGGCCAGGTCCCATTCAGGGTGGCATGGTGCATCCCTATCTGCGGCGCAGGGCGGGGAAACAGCCGGTCCGATACCCTAACGAGGCGGTCAGGGAGGTGTTGAAGCGGACCCTGGGTGTGCCGATTTTTCAAGAACAGGTCATGCAGCTGGCGGTTGTGGCGGCGGGGTTTACTCCGGGTGAGGCCGATCAGCTGCGCCGGGCCATGGCGGCGTGGCGTCGGCCGGGAGATCTCGAGCAGTTCCGCCGGCGTTTTGTGGACGGCATGTTGAGCCGGGGATACGAGCGCGATTTCGCTCAGCGGCTGTTTCGTCAGATTCAGGGCTTCGGTGAGTATGGTTTTCCCGAGTCCCATGCCGCCAGCTTTGCCCTGCTGGTCTACGTGTCCGCATGGTTGAAATGTCATGAACCCGCCATTTTCTGCTGCGCGCTGTTGAACAGTCAGCCCATGGGATTCTACGCGCCTTCGCAACTGGTTCAGGATGCCCGCCGGCAGGGTGTCGAGGTGAGACCGGTATCGCTCAATGACAGCGCATGGGATAGCACGCTTGAGCGTATCGATGAAACACAGTTGGCGTTGCGGCTCGGCCTGCGTCTGATCAAAGGCTTGTCCCGAACGGCGGGGGAGGCGCTGGTTTCCGAGCGGCGCGCCGATGGCCCCTACACGCGGGTCGATGAACTGCGCCGACGGGTGTCGCTTTCCATGCGGGATCTTGAGGCGCTGGCCCGCGCAGACGCCTTGTTGTCCACCAGTGGGCACCGTCGGCAGGCGCTTTGGCAGGTGCTGGGTGAGCCGCCCGATGTGTTCATGGGGCAGGATATGCGGCGCCGTCCTGAGGCGTCCGTGCACTTGACCGCTCCCCTGGAAGGACAGGAAATTGCCGCCGATTTTTCCAGCCTTGGCCTGAGCTTGCGGCGTCATCCGCTGGCATTGCTCAGGGATCGTTTGAGTGATGCCGGTTTGGCGCAAGCCGCTCGGGTCAGGGTCATGACCCATGGTGAGAGGGTATGTACGGCCGGGCTGGTGATCAATCGGCAAAAACCCTCTACCGCCGGCGGCATCATCTTCGCCACATTGGAGGATGAGTCCGGATACATCAATGTGGTGATCAAGCTGGAGGTGTCCAAAGTCCGGCGCCGGGCTTTACTCGGAGCCCGTTTGCTGCAGGTAGATGGCATCGTCGAACGGGAGGGGCGTGTCGTTCAGGTCCTGGCGTTGGATCTCAAGGATTTGAGTGCCTGGCTGGGCGACCTTCAGGTCCGTTCCAGGGATTTTCACTAAAACCGGATGACACCGTCTTGATTCTGATCCAAAAAGATATCCGTATCGGGCTGCCCCGTTTCCAGCCGCGGGCGTCGTCGCGGCTAAATCATCTCAAATAATCGCGATTGATCCGGCGAAATTCGTCCGTTCCCGCTCTCTTAAGCCATTCAAATGCGACCATCTCACGACTGACCACCCGGGCACCTGCATCCCGAAGCCGGCTCACGGCCAACTGGGCATCCTCGGGTCGGCGCGACGACACGGCATCGGCCACCAGAAACACCTCGAGGCCCGCGTCCAATAACCCAAGGGCCGTCTGCGTGACGCAGACGTGGGCTTCGGTGCCGGCCACCACCACCTGGGGTCGCTTCAAGGCGCTGATCCGTTCCATGCAATGGGGCTCGAACGCACCGCCGAAGTGGACCTTCTCCAGCACTTGATCCGTTTGCAGCAGGGTGCGCAGATCAGGGTGCAGGTGACCCAGCCCCTGGGGATACTGTTCCATAGCGAGAGTCGGCACCCCCAGTTCCGCCGCTATTCGGGCAAGCCAGACGCAGTGTTCTACCACCCGTTCGCCTTGGTGGATTGCCGGCAGCAGACGCGCCTGCAGGTCGATCACCAGTAGCAGGCTGCGATCGCGGCTGATGAGCCGTTTCGGCGCTCCGCTCATGCCAAGCGTTTATAACGGATACGGTGGGGTTGGGCCGCTTGCTCACCGAGGCGGCGCTTGCGGTCCTCTTCATAGTCGCTGTAGGTGCCTTCGAACCATTCCGCGTGGGAATCGCCCTCGAAGGCTAGGATGTGGGTGGCGATGCGATCGAGAAACCAGCGATCATGCGAAATCACCACGGCACAGCCCGGGAATGTCAGCAGCGCCTCTTCAAGGGCGCGAAGGGTCTCCACGTCCAGATCGTTGGTTGGTTCGTCGAGCAGCAGCAGGTTGCCGCCGCTTTTGAGCAGTTTGGCCAACTGCAGGCGGTTGCGCTCGCCGCCGGATAAATCCTTGACGAATTTCTGCTGGTCAGTGCCCTTGAAGTTGAAGCGGCCCACATAGGACCGGGAATTGACCTGATAGCCGCCCACTTCGATCAGATCCAGGCCATCGGTGATCTCCTGGAACACGGTGTTTTCCCCGGCCAGGTCATCGCGGCTCTGATCCACATAAGCGATCTTCACCGTTTCGCCCAGAATCACCTCGCCCGCATCGGGTTGCGCCAGGCCGGTGATCATCTTGAACAGGGTTGACTTACCCGCGCCGTTGGGGCCAATCACGCCAACGATGCCGCCAGGGGGCAGTTCGAATGTGAGGTCTTCCACCAGCACCCGATCGCCGAACCCTTTGCCCACACCCCGAAACTCCACTACCTTGGTGCCCAGGCGCGGACCGGGCGGAATGTAAATTTCCTGGGTCTCGCTACGCTTCTGAAACTCCTGGCTTTGCAGTTCCTGGAAGCGGGACAGGCGCGCCTTGCTCTTCGCATGTCGACCCTTTGCGTTCGACCTTACCCACTCCAGTTCCTGCTTCATGGCTCTTATGTGCGCGGTTTCGCGCTTTTCCTCACGCTCCAGACGCTGTTCCTTCTGTTCCAGCCAGGAACTGTAGTTGCCCTCCCAGGGGATGCCCCGCCCTCGATCGAGTTCCAGGATCCAGCCCGCGACATTGTCCAGGAAATATCGGTCATGGGTGACCGCCACCACGGTGCCGCTGTATTCATGGAGAAAATGCTCCAGCCAGGCCACCGACTCCGCGTCCAAATGGTTGGTAGGTTCGTCCAGAAGCAGCATATCGGGTGCCGAAAGCAGCAGGCGGCAAAGTGCCACTCTGCGCTTTTCGCCCCCGGACAGGGTACTCACTTCAGCATCCCATTGGGGCAGCCTGAGGGCGTCGGCCGCCACTTCCAGTTTGCGCTCCAGGTTATGCGCATCGGCGGCTTGGATGATGTTTTCCAGCTTGGCCTGCTCCGCCGCCAGTGCGTCGAAATCCGCTTCCGGCTCGGCATAGGCCGCGTACACCTCGTCCAGACGACGCAGGGCATCCTTGACCACCTTGAGTCCTTCCTCGACATTGCCCCGCACGTCTTTGTCAGGATCCAGATGGGGTTCCTGCGCCAGGTAGCCGACCTGAATGCCCGTCATCGGTCGTGCCTCGCCATGGATGTCCGTATCCAGCCCCGCCATGATGCGCAGCAGCGTCGATTTGCCGGCACCGTTCAGGCCCAGCACACCGATCTTGGCGCCGGGAAAGAAAGACAAGGAAATGTCTTTCAAAATTTCCCGATTGGGGGGCACCACCTTGGTGACCCGATTCATGGTGTAGATGTATTGAGCCATGCCCACCCTTGATTGACTGCGTAAACAACCCCCGGCGCCGATTCTAACCGAAGCGACGGCGGCCGCAATGGCGGCCGGTCAACATTCAGGGTATCGGGTCGAATGCGTGGCGCATGCCGGCCGGCTCCGAACGCATGCCGGCCGCAACAAAGCCCACCAGTTCGCGGGTCACGCGGTCGGCGCTGGTTTCGTTCAGAAGATCTTCGGTGAGTACGTCGAGTTGATCCTGCGCCGCCATGGCATAGGCGACCGACCCGATCATGAAGTGCATGCGCAAGCGCAGGGTCTGGTGGTCCATGCTGGGCAGCACATCAGCCAGCCTCTGGCTAAAACGGTGGATGACGTCTCGGTACTCATCGGAGAGTATTTGTTTCAGCTCGGGTTGCGGGTCGGTGAGGGTACGACCCAACAGGCGGACAAAACGACCGCCGCCGCGATTGGCATCCCGGCTGGCCGATATGCCCGGTTCGATGTATGCCGCCAGGATTTGTTCCAGCCGCGGCGGAACGGGCGCTTCCAGCAGGGCCTCGAGCAGATTGAGGCGTTCGATGTTGATCGGTCTCAGCCGGCGTGAGAAGACCGAGCGAATCAGGCCGGTTTTGGACCCGAAATGGTATTGCACACTCCCCAGGTTGACCCGGGCACAACTGGAAATGCTGCGCAGCGAGGCTGCGCTGAAACCCACCGCCGAAAACCGTTCTTCGGCGGCGTCGAGAATACTGTCACGTGTGAAACTGGCGGTCATGGCGTGATTGTGCACCGTTAAGGTGTTTCTGATCTATTCGTGAACGTGCAGCTTGGGACTGAACTGCATGGCTTCATCGTTGCCGATCTTGGCAATATAACGACGATTACCTGCGTTCTGTGCCTTGAATCTGCACATTTCACCCTTCAGTCTGCCTCGTCCATAACAAATCAGAGGCCCCGTAAAGATTCCGGCGCGATCGTGCGCATGGAAGTACTTCCTTAATATAATGGGCCTGCGGCGTCGCATGAGCTGCGCAGCGTACCGTCATCGGGTAATCGTTTCATGCCAGGAGAGTGCCGTGCCCCGGAGTAGAAGTGTCAGTGTCCATTTGGGTGATCAGGTCGGGCGTTACGGCTTCGGTGATGATCATCCGTTCGGAGAGGATCGGATGCACGCGTTCTGGGATGAAATGAACCGCCGGGCATTGGACTATCAGGTGCGTGTTCACGATCCCAAGATGTGCGGTGAGGCGGATTTGCTTCGATTCCACACCGCAGAGTACGTAGACCGGGTCAAACGCTACTCGGTCAGCGGTGAAGGGATGCTGGACTACGGTGACACACCGGCTTACAAAGGCGTGTTCGAAGATGCGTCCTATGTGGTCGGCACGACCCTGGACGCCGTGGATATGGTCATGAAGGACGAGGTGCGCCGCGCCTTTGTCCCCATTGCTGGATTGCATCACAGTATGCCGGACACCGCGGCCGGGTTCTGTGTATTCAATGATTGCGGCGTGGCGGTCAAGGTGCTGGAGGATAACTACGGCCTGGATCGGATCGCATATGTGGACATCGACGCCCACCATGGTGACGGCCTGTACTATCCGTTCGAGACCGACCCAAAGCTGATATTCGCGGATATTCACGAGGACGGGCGCTACAACTTTCCACAGAGTGGATTCCAGCACGAGGTGGGTAAGGGCGACGCACGCGGCCGTAAGCTCAACATTCCCCTTTTACCGCGGGCATCGGACGCCGATTTCAGCATGATGTGGCGAAAAGTCGAGGGCTTCCTGGACGAGTGGAAGCCTCAGTTCATCATTATGCAGTGCGGCGCCGATGGTATAACCGGGGATCCGTTGGCCCACCTGCATTATTCACCCGATGCCCACCGCTTGGCCGCCACCGGCCTGTGCCGGATCGCCGAAGAGCATGCCGGGGGCCGCATTGTCGGCGTTGGCGGTGGCGGTTACGACTTGCACAATCTGGGTAAGGCCTGGAGCAATGTGGTGGAAGTCTTTCTGGACGCACCCATGTCGGATCAATAGAGCCGGTTCGGCAGCCGACGCGGCGCAGTGATCGTTTTCCACGCCGCTGCCGCGACATGCAAGCGGCATAGCAAAGCGCTACAATGCGCAGCCTTTTTTCAGAACGCACAGTCGCCGGCTTGTACAGCCCAACAGCGACCGCACAGCCGATGGGACGACCACATGTTTGCCAAGAATATGTCCATAGACGGATACGATCAGGAATTGTGGGACGCCATGGAGTCGGAGCGCACGCGGCAGGAGGAACACATCGAGCTGATTGCGTCCGAAAACTACGCAAGCCCACGAGTGATGCAGGCCCAGGGCTCAGTGTTGACAAACAAGTATGCCGAGGGGTATCCGGGTAAACGCTACTACGGTGGTTGCGAGCATGTCGATGTGGCCGAACGTCTGGCCATCGACCGGGCTAAGGCCCTGTTCGGCGCGGATTTCGCCAACGTGCAACCGCATTCCGGTTCCCAGGCCAACGCCGCGGTCTACATGGCGCTGCTTGAGCCTCATGACACGGTTCTGGGCATGAGTCTGGCCCATGGCGGACATTTGACCCACGGCGCCAAGCCCAACTTTTCCGGCAAAATCTACAATGCGGTGCAGTACGGGTTGGACGAGTCCACCGGCGAGATCGATTACGATCAGGTCGCGTCGTTGGCCAATACTCACCGACCCAAGATGGTCATTGCCGGTTTCTCAGCCTATTCCAGGGTGGTTGACTGGGCCCGTTTCCGCGACATCGCCGACGGCGTTGGCGCCTACTTGTTGGTGGACATGGCCCATGTGGCGGGTCTGGTGGCGGCTGGGGTGTATCCCAGTCCGATCCCCTACGCGGATGCGGTGACCACAACCACCCATAAGACGCTGCGTGGCCCACGCGGCGGTTTGATACTGGCGCGGTCCAATCCCGATCTCGAGAAACGCTTTAATAGTCTTGTTTTTCCGGGCATCCAGGGCGGTCCGCTGATGCACGTCATTGCGGCCAAGGCGGTGGCTTTCAAAGAGGCACTGGACCCCAGTTTTAAAGCGTATCAGATCCAGGTGGTGGCCAACGCAAGGGCCATGGCCGGGGTGTTTATGCAGCGGGGCTACAAGATTGTCTCCGGCGGCACGGACAATCACCTCATGCTGGTGGATCTGATTGACAAGGGCATCACCGGGAAGGCTGCCGACGCCGCCCTGGGCGATGCCAACATCACCGTGAACAAAAACAGCGTACCCAACGACCCTCAGTCGCCGTTTGTCACCAGCGGCATCCGCGTCGGCACGCCGGCGGCAACGACTCGGGGTTTCAAGGAAGCCGAGATCGAGCAGCTCACCCACTGGATGTGCGACGTGATGGATGATCTGGACAATCAGGAGAGCATCAGCGGCGTGCGGGATAAAGTGCTCGAGCTGTGCGGGCGCTTTCCGGTGTACGGAGCTTGATGCGGACTCGGGGCGCCCAGGGGTATGCATTGCCCGTACTGCAGCGCGGCCGACACCCGCGTGATCGATTCCAGATTGAGTCCGGAAGGCGACCGGGTGCGGCGACGACGGGTTTGCGCTGCCTGCGGCGAGCGATTTACCAGCTACGAAATGGCCGAGTTGGTGGTACCCCGAATCATCAAGAGCGACGGCACCCGGGAAACTCTTAACGAGGACAAACTCAGATCGGGTATGCTGCGCGCCCTTGAAAAGAGGCCGGTCACAACCGAGCAGATCGAATCCGCTTTGCAGCGCATCATGAAACAGGTGCGCGGGCGAGGCGAACGGGAAGTGGGCTCTCGCCAGATCGGCGAATGGGTGATGGATGAGTTGCGCGCCTTGGATCAGGTCGCTTACGTGCGCTTTGCGTCGGTGTACAGGAGCTTTGAGGATGTGGAGGCATTTCGCGAGGAGGTGGAGCGCCTCCAGCGGGATACGTCCAAGCCCAAAGTCTGACTATGATCCAAGTGGTTGCCGAGCGGTACATGGCCGAGGCGCTCAAGCTCGCCCGAAA
>JAHEDQ010000341.1 GCA_024641125.1 Candidatus Competibacteraceae bacterium
GTTTCTGTCGGCCTTTGGCGAAGACGGGACCCTGCCCGCCGTGGTGGCGACCCTGTTAAGCAATCTGGTGTTGATTGCGGTATCGGTCACGGCGCTGGAGATCAGCCGGGTGCGAACCCACGGTCCCGGACGTGTCGGCGCCCAGGTGGCTTCGGGACTGCTGCGCAATCCCATCCTGTTGTCCCTGTTCGCCGGCGTGCTGGCCACGAGCCTGGTCTTGCCCATACCCACGGTGCTGGAAAGCTATCTCGACCTTCCGGCCAGGGCCGCGGGTCGTGCGGCCCTGTTTGCCTTGGGCATGTCACTGTATGGTCAGCCCATGCACGGCGGTCTCGGTGAGATGAGCTGGCTGGTGTTTCTGAAGCTGCTGGTAAGCCCCATCGTCGGCTGCATGCTGGCGATTCACGTGTTTCACCTGGATCCCTTCTGGGGCGTTGCCCTGGTGCTGCTGGCCGCCATGCCCATCGGCGCTACCGTGTTCGTCCTGGCCCAGCGTTATGGAACCTATGTCCATCGCAGTTCCACAGTCATCGTCAGCAGCACGGCCCTGTCGGTCTTGACCCTGACCGGCCTGCTGATTTGGGCCCGCTCGGGGTGACGCCGTTACAGACCCTGACGGGCTCAGGTCGCCCGGCCCACCGAGTGGCTTCGATACCGATAGGTTGCATCGCCAAAGCCGATCATTTCTCCCTGTTCGTCCAGCACCTCGGCGCTGGCGAAGAAGATCCGATTGCCTCCCCGGCGCTTGCGGGCCACGGCGCGCACAACCCCGTCCCGGACCTGGCCGGTGAAACTGGTGGTCAGGTTCAGGGTGACGGCGGTAATCGGGTGCTCCGGGTCCTCTGAGTAGCAGCCGGAGAAGCCGCAGGCCACGTCGATCAGCGTGGTGACCACGCCGCCATGTAACACGCCGGTTCGATTCAGATGATGGGGGCGAAGTTGCAGCTCCAGGACCGCGTGGTCTTTGCGCCATTCCACCAGTCGATAGCCGACCAGTTGCTGAAATCCAGTGGGCAATGCATCCAGATGGTCGCGGTGCCCATCGCTACCGGTCCCGTCCTGATCGGAGGTCGTGTTCAAGCGCTGACACTCAGGATGACTTTGCCGAAGTTGAGATTGGCCGCCACCAGTTCGTGGGCGGCGGCGGCCTCGGCCAGGGGCATTACTTGATGGATTACCGGTCGCAAACGCCCGTCTTCAAACAACGGGATGACCCGTTCGGTGATCTCTGTAGCCAATCGGGCCTTCTCCGCCACCGGCCGCGCCCGTAACACCGAGCCGATGATTCTTTGCCGGCGCACCATCAAACGGCCGATGTTCAATTCCGCGGTGCCCCCACCCATTTGGCCGATGATCACCAGTCGGCCATACAGTGCAAGACTGCGCAGATTGGCGTCCAGATAGCCTCCGCCGATGTGATCGAGGATCAGGTTAACGCCATCGCCACCGGTGAGTTCGAGGATGCGATCGGCGAACGCCTCGGATTTGTACAGTATGGTGTGGTCGGCCCCCAGTGCCCGGCAGCGCGTCGCCTTGTCCTCGTTCCCCACCGTGACGAATACTTCCGCCGAGGCCAAGGCCTTGGCCATCTGGATCGCCGAAGTGCCGATCCCAGAACCACCGCCGTGCACCAGAACCCGCTCGCCGGTTTTGAGGCCGCCCTCGTGAAACAGGTTGAGATAGACCGTGGTGAATACTTCCGGTATCGCGGCCGCGGTGACCAGATCCATATCGGCGGGCACCGGCAACAGCGTGCCGGCCGGCGCCAGGCAGTACTCCGCATAACCGCCGCCTCCCAGTATGCACATCACCCGGTCTCCGGCCGACCAGCCCTTTGCCTCCGGACCCAGCGCCTCGATCACCCCAGCCGCCTCCAACCCAAGGATCGCGGAGGCGCCGGGCGGCGGCGGATACTTGCCCTCTCGCTGCAGCAGATCGGCCCGGTTGACCGCGGTTGCCGCGACCCGAATCAGGACCTCGTCACCGCTGGGTCGGGGCCGCTCCGTGGTGCCGATCTTCATCACCTCGGGACCACCGGGCGCGTCCATCAGGATGGCTTGCATGCTCATTCAGGGGCTCCGCTGTATGGGTTCAGACCTGTTTTTCAGGTGGGGGAAATGATCTTGCCGGGGTTGAGCAGGCTTCGCGGATCCAGCGCCTGCTTGAGGGTGCGCATCAGCCCGATCTCGGTCGGGCTGCGGCTGATCGAGAGGTAGTCCCGGCGCTCGATACCGATGCCGTGTTCGGCTGAGATAGAGCCCTGGAACGGCGCCAAGCCCTCGTATACCACGCGCTCCGCCGCGTGCAGCGAAGCCGGGTCCGGCGAGCCGGTGGATATCACCACGTGCAGATTGCCGTCGCCTAAATGACCGAATACAAAGCAGCGGTGATCCGGCCAGCGGCGTCGCAACTCGCTTTGAAGCGCCGTCACATAGGCCGGCATGTCGCCGATCGGCAGGCTCACATCCAGATTGGCGATGGGGGCGAACCGCCAGAGTTGTTCCACGTCCTCGCGCAGCGCCCAAAACGCATTGCGCTCGGCACGGGACTGGGCCACCGCGGCGTCCTCGATCATGCCCGCCTCGCTGCATTCCATCAGTAGCGTTTCGAAGTGCGCCATATCAGCCATCTGATCCGAGCCCTGGGCCTCGGTCAGCACATACAGCGGATGATCCTGGGCCAGGGGCGGCCGCCCCCGGGCGGGTGCCGTGGTGACCAGAGCATAAAATTCCGGCCACATCACCTCGAAGGTGCTGAGCATTCCCCCCAGGCCCTTCTCCAGGGCGCCCAGCAACCGTGTTACCGAATCGAAGTCCGGGCAGGCGATCAGAGCCGTGCACTGACTGATGGGCGCCTGGCGCAACCGCAAAACGGCCCGAGTCACCACCCCCAAAGTGCCCTCCGACCCGATGAACAACTGCTTCAGGTCATACCCCGTGTTGTTCTTTATGTAGCGGCTCATGGAGGAGATTTTGCTGCCGTCCGCCA
>JAHEDQ010000163.1 GCA_024641125.1 Candidatus Competibacteraceae bacterium
GTCGCCCTGGCCCTGGACCAGGTGGGTCTGGCCGGTCTCGGGGCGCGCCTGCCGTCCGAGCTGTCCGGTGGGCAACGCCAGCGTGTGGCCTTGGCGCGGGCACTGGTCCGACGGCGTCCCGTACTGCTGCTGGACGAACCGTTCGCCGCGCTGGGCCCGGCACTGCGCCAGGAGATGCTGGACCTGGTGGACGCCCTGAGGCGTTCTGAAACGCTGACCACCATACTGGTCAGTCATCACCCGGCGGACGCGCTGCGGGCGGCGGATCGCAGCGCGTTTGTGAGCGAAGGGCGGATAGTTGCCATCGATCGGACCGCACGCCTGTTCTCCAGCGGCAACCATCCCGAATTATCGGACTATCTCGGGCGCGCAGAGTGATGCTGCCCCTGGATCAGATCAGATCCATTTCAATTTTCCGGACGACAGATCCAGCACGGCTCCGAATCGAGCCTTTGGACGGTCTCACCAATCGAAGCTTCCGGGTGTCCACCGGCGTTGAGCAGTACGTGTTGCGTATTCCGGGCGCCGGGACGGAGCGCTACATCGATCGGCGTCGCGAGGCGCATAACGTGGCGCTTGCCGCGAATCTGGGAATCGCGCCGGAACTGGTTTGGCAGGATGCTGAACGGGGCCTCATGCTGTGCCGCCATATCGAGGGTGCGCGTTGTTTGAATGAGGCGGACCTGGCCCGGCCGGACACCCTGCGTGCGGCGGCGGTGCTGCTTCGCCGATTGCACCACAGCGGCGCCGTGTTCGAAGGCCAAATGGTCCCGTCCGTCCTGTTCGAACACTACCTGAGCCTGGCCCGGCAGGCCGGTTCAGCGCCGGTCGGGCCATTGATCGACCTGTGCCAAACTTCCTTCCGGCTTCAACAACTGCTCATGTCGAGTGTGTCGACAGCCCTGTGGACGCCATGCCACGTGGATCCGGTGCCCGCGAACTTAGTCGTAGATGACAGCCGTCTCTGGCTGCTGGATTGGGAATACGCCGCCATGACCGATCCCATGTGGGATCTGGGCTGCCTGGCGCTGGAGGCGAATCTCAACCGCGCCCAGCGCGCCCAGCTCCTGCACCACTACGGCGCGTCGGTGGACGCGGACTCGAACCGCCGTTTTCGGGAACAACTGCTGCTGGTCAGTGTTGTGGGCGCAGCCTGGTCAGTGCTTCAAATCGCGCTGGGTAACACCGCCACGGATTTCCAGGTGGACTATGAACGGCGGCTGGTTCGACTTGCCGACCTGCTCGTGGACGCCGAAACGACAGCGCCCTGAGAACACGCCCGGCGCTGTGTTCCGCATACCGGATTGCAGGCGCTACAAGCGGGTGGTCTGCTCAATCGTCTTCTGAGGCCTTCCAGGTCGGCCGGACCATGGAGAACACGTCCCGGACCGTTACGTAGTCCATGTAGCCGAGGCGTCCTATGGGCAGCACCCGGGCGTAGTCGATTTTTCCATCGACGATGACTTCATCAGCGATATGTATACCGATGACCTCGCCGAACACCGCGCTGTTTGGTTGGTCAGGGTTTCGGGTGGGTAACTGCACGGTTTGCGTGTGGCGACACTCCAGATGAATGGGGCTCTCCTTCACCCGGGGCACGGCGATCAGCGCCGCCGGTTCGGCGGTCAGGTCGGCGAGCGCGAACTCGTCGACCCCGTGGGGCGCTGCGACCGACGATGCGTTCATGGGTTCGCGCAGGTCCCATGTTGCGATGTTGACAACGAACTCACCGGTTGCCTCGATGTTGCGCACGCTGTCCTTGTAACCGCCGAACTCATGCTGCCCGGTGGCGGCGAACATCACCTGCGGCGGACTGTAGGCCACTCCATTAAAGAACGAGTAAGGCGCCAGATTGGGGCGCCCGTCCTGGTCCACACTCGAGATCCAGCCAATGGGACGGGGCACCACAATCGCGTTGAACGGGTTGTGCGCCAGCCCTTGTTCCAGGTGGGCACTGGGCTGATCGGTTCGATAGAACATGTGGGATTGGCCTTGTTCGGGTTCAGGGTGGTTGCTTTAGGATGGAATCGATCTGCTACGCTGAAGTTGCCGTCGTCGGATCGGGGCAAAATCCTTCCATATTGTAGAGGCTGCTGATGATTATCGTATCGGGAAGTTTTCAGTTCGCACCGGAACATCTTGAACGGGTGCGGGATGAGATGTCCCGCGTCGAGGGCGCCACCCGCGCCGAGGTGGGTTGCCGGACCTACGCGTTTTATGTCGACCGGGACGACCCGTGTCGTTTCCGGGTGTACGAAGAGTGGGACTCCTGGCAGGCCCTCGAGGCCCACGGCGGGTCGGCGCATATTGCCGCCTACCGGGCGGCTTTGGCCGAGATCGGTTTGCTTCAGCGTGAGGTGAATGCGTTTGAGGTTGGAGAAACCCGACAGCTCTGACCTGCGCTTCGGAACCGGTGCGTCCGGACCGCGCCGTCCCGAGGCCATCCCACCGGTCCGGATATCCGTTTCCCCCCGCACCGGTTTGGCCGGTTCTACCTGTTACAGATGAGCAAGGGCTGCTACCTTTTATCAAGGCATCGCTCGGTTCGTCACTGCGTACGGCAGCGGAAGCGGCTTTTCCGGGCCCGACAGAAGAGTGGGCACTGGGGAAAACACCTTAATACAAATTTTGCATCCATCCATCTAAGGGGAGTGACCATGGATCGCGATACCCATACAGGGCGGACGCTTTGGCTCGTCCGGGGGAAAAGTCGATGACCGATCAACCCGTCACCGATTACGAAGTCGGCCAGGACAACATTCATCCATTTGGGCTCGATATTCACAACCCGGTTTTCGTTGTTTCCGCTCTCTTCATTATTGCCTTCGTACTCCTCACCCTCGCGTTTCAAGCCGAAGCCACGGCATTTTTTGGCTGGTTGAGGCCGTTTCTCACCTCGACCTTCGACTGGTTTTTTCTTCTGTCCGCGAACGTCTTCGTCGTCTTTTGCCTGATGCTGGTCATTACCCCGCTGGGCAGCGTTCGACTGGGCGGCCAGGATGCCAAACCGGACTACTCGTACATCGGCTGGTTTGCCATGCTGTTCGCCGCCGGCATGGGCATCGGCCTGATGTTTTTCGGCGTATCTGAGCCCATGTCACACTTCGCCTCGTCCATGGGCGGGACCAGCCTCGAAGAGGGCTTGCGTACCGACTGGGCGCCCCTGGGCGCCGCCGCCGGAAGCGTGGACGAGGCGCGCAATCTGGGTATGGCGGCCACGATTTTCCATTGGGCATTGCACCCCTGGTCGATCTATGCGGTGGTCGCTTTGGCCCTGGCGTTCTTTGCCTTCAATCGAGATTTGCCCCTGACCCTGCGCTCGGCTTTCTATCCCATTTTCGGTGAAGCGGTCTGGGGCTGGACCGGGCACATCATCGACACCCTGGCGGTGTTCGCGACCCTGTTCGGCCTGGCCACGTCGTTGGGTTTTGGCACCGAGCAGGCCCTGGCCGGCCTCAACTACCTGTTTGGCACACCCACCGGAAACGGCGCCCGGGTCGCGCTGATTTCGGTGATTACGGCGGCCGCCTTGATATCGGTGTTGCGGGGTCTGGATGGCGGCGTGAAAGTGTTGTCGGAGATCAACATCGGGTTGGCCGCCCTGTTGATGGTGTTCGTAATGATTGTCGGGCCCACCGCGGCCATCTTCGACAGCATCGTTTCCGGTGGTGTGGCCTATGTGAAGGAACTGCTGCCGCTGTCCAACCCGTTCGGGCGTGAAGACGCCAACTTCTCTCAGGGCTGGACCGCGTTCTACTGGGCGTGGTGGATTTCCTGGTCGCCCTTTGTCGGGATGTTCATCGCCCGGGTCTCTCGTGGACGCACGGTGCGGGAGTTTGTGATCTGTGTGATCTTTGTGCCCACCCTGGTGTGTGTGCTCTGGATGGGGGCTTTCGGCGGTACCGCCATCGCTCAGGTCATGGCCAATCCGGACGCCGCGGTCAGTGCCGCACCGCTGGAGTTGAAGCTGTTTGAAATGCTTAAACCTCTTCCGCTGGCGTGGCTGACATCGCTGCTGGGTATCGTTCTGGTCATCGTGTTCTTCGTGACCTCTTCCGATTCCGGCTCCCTGGTCATCGACACCATCACCGCCGGCGGCAAAACCGACGCGCCGGTGTCTCAGCGCGTGTTCTGGTGCACCTTCGAAGGTCTGGTGGCGGCGGCGCTGTTACTGGTCGGAGGATCCCAGGCGCTGACCGGTCTGCAGGCCATGGCGGTGTCCACGGGGTTTCCGTTCACCATCGTGCTGCTGCTGCTGTGTGTCAGTCTGTTTATCGGGCTGAATCAGGCCCGAAAGGAGATGACGGGTGCATAGACGGCGACCGGGATTGCGACCTCACAGCCCCGGCGTGTCGGCGGGGCCGCTTTTGGACGTCGCAGTCAACGCTGGGCGGAGCCGTCATCGCACTGAAGCGTTTGGCCCGGAGGATTATCGGACGATAAACACCGAGATCTTGGCGTGGGAAGCCAGATAACCCGCATTGGACGAGAAAATATATTCGGCAAAACCAGGCACGTGGGACGCCATGACGATGAGATCGGCGTCGATGTCGTTGGCCTCGCGCCCCAGTCTCTCGTCCAGATCGATGGTCGGGTCCGGACTGGTAATGGCGTGGGCGCCGAAGGTAACGCCGTGCCTGGCAGTTTGAGCCGCCGCATACTCGTCCAGCTTGGCCGTAAACTCCTTAGGGTTGTGCGCCACCTCGGTGGGGTTGGTGACCGTCACGGCGACCAGTTGCAGCAAGGCGTCATACAGCTTGGCCAGATCAGCGGCCGTGGTCAGGGCCTTGTCCAGTTTTTCGGGGTGGCGAAGGTCCACCGGGACCATGATTTTTTGATACATATCGGCGCTCCCGTCGCATCTTGACCACGATATCCAGCGCTGCACGCCGGACGCCATCGCCGAAGCGTAGCATATTGTTCTCCCCGCACATGCGCATTGATGCGCATCAGGTCGGGTCGGTGCAGCGCGTCGGTTGTGTCAGGGCGCCGAACTCGGCCGAGGTAAGCCCGGGTTCTGACGCGTTGTCCGGTCTGTCAAATCGCTGCCGCAGTCTATACTCGGGCATGGGTGCGTTATTGCGGCGTTCCGAATTACGACTTTAGTGCTCGATTTGGAAAGTCCCGGGGGAGCGATATTGGAGCGGAATCAGAGCGACCGGGTTTCGCGTCGAACATTTCTGCGCAATTCGGTGGCGGTGGCGTTTGCCGCGGGCGCGGGACCCGCCGTCATAGTCCCGGGCCGGGCACAGCAAAAAACATTGAGAATCCTGAAGTGGAAGTTTTTTGTGCCGGAGTACGAAACCTGGTTCACGGATGTCTTCGCCAAGGAGTGGGGTGAGCGAAACGCGACCCAGGTCGTCGTCGACAGCGTCGGGCTCGGGGACCTCTCGGGCATGGCCGCGGCGGAAGCGCAGGCGAAAAGCGGCCATGATCTTGTCGTCCTGCTCAGGGTGGCGCCGGAACTGGAATCCAGCGTCATCAACCACCGCGAGATTCACGAAGAATGCGTGCATCGCTTCGGCGCGCCACTGGATTTGGCGTACAAGAGCAATTTCAATCCTGCCACGAGCGGCTACCACGGGCTTTGCGCCGGATACGTCCCCTCGCTGCTGAACTATAGGAGGGATCTGTGGGAAGGGATTGGCGTCGCACCGGATAGCTGGGATGCGGTTTTGCGCGGCGGACGTCAGCTCAAGCTTCTGTACGAGAGGCCGGTGGGGATCAGTTTGGCGCCGGAGCACAACAGCGAGCATACACTGCGCGCCATCATGAACTCATTCGGGTCTTTTGTGCAGGACGAGACCGGAAATCCAAGCCTGAATTCCAAACAGACCCTGGAAGCCCTGAAGTTCGTCAAAAGCCTGTATCAGGACGCCATGCCCAAGGACGTGGTCAACTGGAACGCGGTGTCGAACAACCGGTACATGCTGTCGGACGAGGGGTGCCTCACCATCGACACCCTTTCCATAGTCCGTGCTGCCGAAAGCAAGACCATGCCGGTTGGAGACAGGCTGGGACTGCGACCGCTACCGGGAGGCCCGGAAGACCGCCCCGGGCTTGGACCCGCGTTCGGGGTCGATAACTTTATCGTTTGGAAATTTGCCGATAACGTGGAAGGCGCCAGTCGCTTCCTGGTGGACTATGTGGCGCAATCGAGAACGGCCTTCGTGACCAGCGGATTCCAGCACATGCCCTGTTTTCCAAACACGGTTCCCGATCTGGGGAAACTCGTGGATGGGGATCGGGGCGGCGCCGTGCCTGATCAGTACGGACTGCTGGCGGGGGTGAATAACTGGGTTACCAACATGGGCTATCCGGGATTTGCCAGCGCCGCGATCGGCGACGTGCTCGGTTCGCATGTCATATCCAGCATGTTTTCCCAGGCGGCGACGGGAACGCTTACGCCCGAGGAAGCTTTGGCACAGGCCGACCTGCAGGTCCAGGACCTGTTCCAAAAAAGACAGCAATGAGCTGGAATCGAACCCCCGCGCGCGCCGGCAGGGCCTAGTGCCCTATGGCAGGACACTAGGTCACCGTCATCATGCGGATTCGCACCAAGCTGCTGCTGACCATGATGGTGCCCCTGGCGCTGCTGATTGCGCAGATCACCGCGGTCAATGCCTTTATCCGTGAGCTTCAATCCGCCGTTTCCTTTGTTTCCTCGGCCCACAGCCTGATCGAAGCGGACCTTACCGCCGCGGATCTGGTCCATGTCCTGCGGGCCGACGTCAAGAAACTGCCGTCGCACTACGTCGTGAACAACGACGGCACTGGCGGGGCTGATCCCATGGCGGCGGCCTGGGGAGAATTGACGGCGCAAATCGCCGTGATCAGCTCGTCGGAAGCCAGCAGTGCGGTCGGCGCTGAGGTGCTTGAACCGGTGACCCGGCGATTTGCCGAGGCTACGGGTGAGTACCAGGAAACGCTGAGCGTCGCGGGCGGAGGCGCGGCGGATCTGGAGATTCTGCTGGAGCGCGCCATCGCTATCGACCGGGCCCTGAGTGATCTCGACGGCGCCTTGAAGACCATGGCTGTGGACCTGCGCGGGAAGTTGCAGGTGGCGGTGGACGAGGAACGCAAGATTCACAATCGTCCTATTCAGGCAGCGGCCATCATCGGCGTTCTCGCCGTGATACTGCTGGCTGGGTTCACCTGGGTTATCGCTGCCTACGTCATCCGACCGGTTCGCGATCTTATGAACGGTGCCTCTCGGCTGGCCCAGGGCGAACTGGACCAGCGGGTTCCGGTGCGCACCAAGGACGAGGTCGGGGTGCTGGCGCAAACCTTTAACGACATGGCCGGGCAACTTCAGCAGTCGTTCGACACCCTGGCGCGGCAGAACGAGGAACTCCAGCGCCTGGACAAGCTCAAGGACGAGTTTCTGGCCAACACGTCCCATGAGCTGCGTACCCCGCTCAATGGCATCATCGGACTGGCCGAGTCCATCGCCGACGGCGCAACCGGACCGCTCAGCGACGCGACCCGGAAGAATCTGTCAATGATCGTATCCAGCGGCCGACGGCTTGCCAGTCTGGTCAACGACATCCTGGATTTTTCCAAGCTTAAGAACCAGGCTTTCGAGCTGCGAACGCAGCCGCTGGATGTGCACGCGCTGAGCGAGGTGGTCATCAGTCTGTCCAGCGGACTGATCGGCAACAAGCCACTGCGCCTGGTCAATCGCACAGCACCCGACCTGCCCCTTGTACAGGGTGACGAGAATCGGGTGCAGCAAATCCTTCTGAATCTGGTGGGCAATGCGATCAAGTTTACCGAAGCCGGCGTGATCGATGTTTCGGCTGAGACCAAAGGCGACAGTCTGGCCATCAGCGTGGCCGACACCGGCATCGGGATTTCGCCCGAGCAAACCGAGCACATTTTTGACTCATTTCAGCAGGCGGATGGCGCTGTTTCGCGCCGCTACGGTGGCACCGGGCTGGGGCTGGCGGTCAGTAAGCAACTGGTGGAACTGCACGGTGGCCGGCTCACGGTGGAATCGGAACCGGGCGCGGGATCACGGTTTACCTTTACACTGCCGCTATCCGAACCGGATGCGGCGGCGCCCCGGAATCAACCTGTCGCTCAGATTCGGCCCGATGAGTCGGCCGCGCTATCGTATCCGGTGGAGGAGGCGAACCCGCCCGAGTCGGTTGCGTTGGCCGTTCCTGCCACCGACCTCGCGAATGGGGCACGGCACAGCGTTCTGGTGGTGGACGACGAGCCGATCAACCTGCAGGTTCTGGTCAATCATCTGGCGGCCCGGGATTATGCCGTGACCCTGGCCCAGAGCGGCGTCGAAGCCCTGCGGCTTATCGAGCAAGGCGGGCAGTTCGATCTCATCGTACTGGACGTCATGATGCCGCGTATGTCCGGTTACGAGGTCTGCCGCACCTTGCGGCGGCAGTATCCGGCGCACGAATTGCCCGTTTTGATGTTGACCGCAAAAAATCAGGTCCCCGATCTGGTAGCTGGTTTCGAAGCCGGAGCCAACGACTACCTGACCAAGCCGTTCTCCAAAGAAGAGCTTTTGACGCGTCTCGGGAACCACCTTCAGTTGCTCAAAACCACCCAGTCCTTTGGCCGTTTCGTGCCTCGGGAGTACCTCAAGTTTCTGGGTCGGGACAACATGGTGGACATTCGGCTGGGCGATCACATCAGCAAGGAAATGACCGTCATGTTTTCCGACCTGAGGGGGTTCACCACCCTCTCGGAATCCATGTCGCCGCAGGAGAATTTCGACTTTATTAACGACTATCTGGAACGAACCAGCCCGGTGGTGCGCGATCACAAAGGTTTTATCGTCAAGTACCTGGGTGATGGGATGATGGCCGTTTTCCCCGAGTGCTGTGACGATGCCCTGGACGCCGGGATCGAGAAGATCGAGCGCATCCGCGCCTACAACGAAGAGCGCAAGGCGCGGGGGGTTGAACCGATCGAACTGGGCATCGGTGTGAACGCCGGGCATATGATGGTGGGCATCATCGGTGAATCCAGCCGGATGCAGGGGGATGCGCTTTCCGACAACGTGAATCTGAGCTCCAGGGTTGAGGGCTTGACCAAATTCTACGGCGTCTCCTTGATCATCACCGAGGCGACCTACCGGGGATTGATGCATCCCGAGCGCTACAATATTCGTTTCCTGGATCGGGTTCAGGTCAAGGGGCGCAGCGAATCGCTGGATTTGTATGAAGTATTCGATGGAGACGAAACCGCACAGCGTGACCTTAAACAAGCCACCCAGAGCGAGTATGCTGCGGCGCTCGAGCTTTATTACAAGCGTGATTTCAGCGGCGCGCAGGCCATGCTGTTTGGGGTGCTGCAGCAGAACCCACGGGACAAGGTGGCCTGGCATCATCTGGTTCAGGCGACCGGTGCGCTCGAATCCGGCGCCGCCGAAACCTGGACCGGGGTTACCGCCATGCAGCACAAGTAGCTGCCGGGTGTCGTTGCCGCGTGGTACAGGGTCCCCTGTCCCGGATCACTCGTTGCCCGGTACACCGTAGCTGGGGGCCGCGACCGGATTCAGCGCGCGGGTAACATAGTCGTCGAGTTGAGGCCGGTAGAGAGCCCACAGGGTCGATAACGCTTCGATCGGGCAGTCCTCGCGCCAATCCACCCGAAGATCCGCCACCGGCCAGGAAACTTCCCGCACCAACTTGAGACCGGCGGAATGTACCGGCCCGGCTTCTCCGCCAGCGGCGAGTGCGGCGCGCATGGTGACGATCAGTCGGTCACCCAGGTGTCCGGTCGCGTTCAGAAAAGCGTCCACCATGGCCTGAGGCACCCCGGCCTCACCCAACATGTTTCCGCCGCAGGCCACATTCTCGGCCAGCGCCCCGGACCAGACGCCGAGCGCATTCGGGCCGGAATGGATGGCGCTGCGACCCTGCTTGTCCACCGCCAGTAGCTGGCGGTAGTCCATGTGCGTGCCGCTGGCTTTGAGAATGTTCACGGCCTCCGGCGCGCTGGCGCCCAGTGCCATCAGGTCCAGGCCACGGGGGCCCAGCGTCGGGTCGGTAACGTTCTGACTGGCCACGGCACCCACTTGCGCCCGGGCATAGGCGCAGCGCGCCGCCACAGCGGGGGAGGAGGACGAGACTGCAACGCCGAACATGCCTGTTTCTGCGCAGCGGGCGACGACCGAAAACGTCATGCCTTTCTCTGCCCGTATGCGGACTGTTGGTTGGACAAGGACGCGCCCCTTGGGAACGCTGATATATTGGACTTGCTGGACCGTTGGCTGCAGTAAACCGGAATGTAACACCGGAGATTCAGTCCCGCGATTTTCCAGTGCAGCGACTCGGCCGTTCAGCCGCAGCTTTCAGCGGTGTTTTTCAGGCTCATGCCAGAAATCCTCGTACAGTGACTTTGGGATGTCTCATGGGCCGGGCTTAGACGCTTCCGGTGCGCCCGATGCGCGATTCCCCGGTCCGGTCGCAAGTGTGCTCGAATGCCGCACCCCGGCGCCAAATCTCCTCAGCCCCCGAGCAGTGGGGAGCACCTGATCTATTCGTAAACGTGCATCTTGGTATTGCAATGCACAGCTTCATCGTTGGAAATCCTGGCAATAGAACAACTATTACCCGCGATCTGAGCATTCTAGCCTCCAATCTGCTTTGCTCAGAGTAAATCAGATGGCATGGACTCCCCCTCCCCATACGGCATCTAAAGTGCCAGATTGGGCGTGTTAACCACTCAATCACAGGAGAAGGGGAGCCCACATGAACATTACCCACATCGCAGTCGA
>JAHEDQ010000164.1 GCA_024641125.1 Candidatus Competibacteraceae bacterium
ACCTGTCGCGGATCGCGGGTCAGGCCAACGGCGAGCACCGCAATCAGTGCGACAAACACCACCAGCGGTATCACGAATCGGGGCATTGAACGTCCTCTATGGCTAGCACCGGCGTTCCGGTTGCTGACGCTACCTGGGCAGTGCCGCGGCCGGGCCCGCCGCCGGCGTCGACTGCCTGGCCGGCACCCGCGCTGTCGCGCGCCGATAGCGGGGGTCGGTGGCCGCGACGAACCCGCCCAGAGCCATAAAGATGCCGCCCAGCCAGATCCAGCGTTGAAATGGCTTGCTGTAGGCGCGCACGCTCCAGGCGCCGCCCTCGAGCGGCTCGCCCAGAGCGACATAGAGATCGCGGGTGAAGCCCGGGTCGATCGCCGCTTCGGTCATGGGGCTTTGCTGAACCCGATAAATCCGCTTCTCCGGGTGCAGTTCCGCCACCTGGGTCTTACCTTCATACACCGCCACAGAGCCTCTGTAGCCCGAGTAATTTGGACCGGTGATAGGGCGAGTGCCTTCGAACAAAAAGTCATAACCACCCACCTCGGCTCGCTCACCGGGCGCCATTCGGATGTCCTTCTCAACGCTGAAGTTGCTTGACATGGTGACACCGACCACGAACACAGCGACGCCGAAGTGGGCCAGCGTCATACCGTAGTAACCGCGCCGAAGTTGGGTAAGGCCTTGTACAAACGACCTGCGGTTGCGGGTTTGATGGATCAGATCCTGAACTATGGAAAGGGCTACCCAGGCGGCGAGCACCAGTCCCAGGGCCACCCAGGCTATGGACGGGCCTCCCAGTGCGATGGCCATCAGCAGGCCCAGTATTAGGCTAGCGGACGCAGGCAACACCAGGCGCCTAAGCAGGGGCTTGAGTTCCTGCCGCTTCCATTGGATGAGTGGCCCGATTCCCATCAGAATGGCCACGGGTACCATCAGGGGGACAAATACCGCGTTGAAGTAGGGCGGACCGACGGAGATCTTGCCGAGGCGGAGTGCGTCCAGAACCAAGGGGTAGATTGTGCCGAGCAACACGCTGCCTGCGGCAACCACGAACAGCACGCTGTTGCCCAGCAACAGTGTTTCCCGGGACAACAGCGAGTAGCGTCCACGGTCCTCCGACTGTGTTGCGCGCCAGGCGTACAGGCTGAGCGAGCCGCCCACCACAAGGCCCAGGAATATAAGAATAAACACGCCTCGGGCCGGGTCGGTGGCGAAGGCATGCACCGACGTGATCACGCCGGACCGTACCAGAAAAGTGCCCAGCAGGCTCAGGGAGAACGCGAAAATCGCCAGCAGAAGTGTCCAGTTCTTGGCTGTGCCCCGCTTTTCCGTCACTGCCAGCGAATGAATCAGGGCGGTGCCCACCAGCCAGGGCATAAAGGAGGCATTTTCAACTGGATCCCAGAACCACCAGCCACCCCAGCCGAGCTCGTAGTACGCCCACCAGCTGCCGAGCGTGATGCCGATGGTCAGGAACAGCCAGGCCACGCTGGTCCAGGGCCGGGCCCAACGGGCCCATTCGGTGTCAAGGCGACCGTCCAGCATGGCAGCGATGGCGAATGCGAACGCCACCGAGAATCCCACATAACCGAAGTAGAGCATCGGCGGATGAATCACTAAACCGAAGTCCTGCAACAGCGGATTGAGATCCCGGCCGTCAACCGGTCCCGGAAACAGACGTTCAAATGGGTTCGAGGTCAGCAACATGAACAGCAGGAAACCGACGCTGATGAGACCCATCACCGAGATGACGCGGGCGGCGAAGGCTTCTGGCAGGGCGTGACTGAATCGGGCAACTGCGGCGGTCCAGATGCATAGGGTCAGCGACCATAGCAACAGGGAGCCCTCGTGGGCGCCCCACACAGCAGAAATGCGGAACAGTGTTGGCAGGGCGGTATTGGAGTTTCGTGCCGCGTAGGCTACGGAGAAATCATTTGTCAGGAACGCATACGTCAAAATCACGAAGGCAATGGCCACACACAAAAACTGCGCATATGCAGCCGGCCGGGCGAAATTGATCATGGCCTGGTCGCCCCGGGTGGCGCCGATCAGGGGCACGACGCTCTGCACCAGCGCGACGCAGAGCGCCAGAATCAAGGCGAAATGACCGAGTTCTGGGATCATGGAATGGTGCCCTCAGTTTTCGACCCGGGCTTTCGCCCGTTGAGCCGCTTTCATCGCTTCACCCACTTCCGGTGGCATGTAGTTTTCGTCGTGTTTGGCCAGCACTTCTTCGGCTTTGAACACGCCTGTCTGGTCCAGCCTGCCCATGGCTACGATACCCTGGCCTTCGCGGAACAAGTCGGGGAGGATCCCGGTGTAAGTAACGTTAACAACCTCCGCTGTGTCGGTCACGGCGAAGCGCACCGTGAGTCCATCATCCTCGCGGGCCAGACTGCCATCTACTACCATTCCGCCCAGGCGAAACGCGCGATCCGTCGTGGCCTCGCCGTTAGCCACCTGGCTTGGGCTGAAGAAGAACAGCAGATTTTGGCGGAACGCGTTCAGGCCCAGGGCCGTCGCCCCGCCAATGCCCAGAACCATCAGCGAAATCAACATTACACGTTTACGGCGTTTCGGGGTCATGTGCGCGTCTCCGGATCGCGATTTTGGACCTCTATGTCCCGAATTAGTTTTCGGCGGCGTTGCACGGCAACCCAAAGCTGGCCCATGAGCACCACCAGCGAGAGCGCATAGGCAGGCCATACGTAGAAGGCGTAGCCGCCCATGTGAAAGAAGTCTTGCACGCTCACGAGTTCCTAATGACCTCCGCGACCCAGCGAGTGCGCCGCTCGCGCGACAACAACTCGGTGCGCGCACCCATCAACAGCACTGTGGCGTAGTACAGCTGAAATGCGGCTGCCATAAGCAGCAGGGGAATGAGCATGCTCAGGTGAATCGAAGGGGTGTCCATCTTGGTGACCGTAGCGCCCTGGTGCAGGGTGTTCCACCAGTACACCGAGTAATGAATGATGGGGATGTTGATGACGCCCACCAGGGACAGGATGGCGGTCGCGCGGGCGGCGGTCCGCTTGTCCTCTATGGCCGCCTCCAGGGCCATGAATCCGAAGTAAAGGAACAGCAGTATGAGTTCCGAGGTGAGGCGGGCGTCCCAGACCCACCAGGTACCCCACATGGGTTTGCCCCAGAGCGAACCGGTGGCCAGGGCGAGAAAGGTGAAGCTGGCCCCCAGAGGCGCGCTGACACTGGCAATGATTTCCGCAAGCTTGACCCGCCAGATCAACACAACCGTGCCCGCAGAGGCCATGACCACATAGACAAACATCGACATCCACGCGCTGGGTACGTGTATGTAAATGATGCGGTAGCTCTCTCCCTGTTGATAGTCGGAGGGGGCGACAAACAAACCCAGATAAAGTCCCACCGCCATCAGCACAGCGCAAGCCCCGCCCAGCCAGGGAATCAAGCGTCCGGCCAAGTCGTAAAAATATCTCGGAGACCCGAATTTGTGAAACCAGATCCACATAGGCGATTAACTCAGACTGACCCGGAGAGCGGCGCTGGTGGCGAGCGGCGCCAAAGTTATGGCCAACAGCAGCAGTGCGCCCAGAAAGGACAGATGACCGCTGACATCCAGGCCAGCCCCGGCGGCATCTACAGCGGTGGCCCCAAATATTAGCACGGGCACATACAAGGGCAGTATCAGCAGCGACAGCAAAACGCCACCCCGGCGCAGTCCTACCGTCAATCCCATTCCGATGCCACCGATCAGGCTTAGCACTGGGGTGCCGAGGGCCAGCGTGGCGAGCAGGGTCCAGTAGGCGCCAGGCTGCAGGAACAGTAGCTGGCCCAGCACAGGGGCGAACACGATCATGGGCAGCGCCACGACGATCCAGTGGGCCGCTGTCTTGGCCAACACGAGCAGCGGAAGTGGATGGGGGCTCAATAGAAACCGCTCCAGTGTTCCGTCTTCGAAGTCTGTCCTGAACAGCAGATCCAAAGACAGCAGATTGGCCAAAAGCGCAGCCACCCAGATCACGCCCGGCGCCACCATCTGCAGTGTTTTTGCTTCGGGGCTTATTCCCAGAGGGAACAGGCTCACCACAATGACAAAGAACAGCAACGGATTTAGAAGTTCCGATCGATGCCGGTACGCCAGAGTCAGATCGCGTCGCATCAGCGCGCGCACCGCCACCAGCGTACTGGGTTCCGCTACTGTCCTAAGCGAAGTGTCTGTACTTGGCAAGAGTCAAAATCCACGGATTGGTGGGTGGTGAGCAACAATAGTCCGCCGGTCCGGGCATGCTCGGCCATGACTCGGGTCAAGTCGGTCACGCCCTCGCGGTCGATCGCGGTAAAGGGCTCGTCGAGTATCCATACGGTGGCCGGGCATGCCTGTAGGCGGGCCAATGCAACTCGCCGTCTTTGGCCCGCCGATAGAAACCGGCACGGCGTATCCATGAACCGCCCCAGTCCAATCCCGCGAAGGATGTCGCTCAGGTCCGGCCCGCCGCCCGCCAGTGCCTGGTCGAAGCGCAGGTTCTCAACCGGCGTCAGATCCGCCTTTATGCCCGGCGAATGCCCCACATAGGACAACTCGCCGTAGAACGCGTCGGCATCGCGCCTGAGGTTTACACCGCGCCAGCGGACAGCGCCATGGCTCGGAAGACTGAGGCCGCAGGCCATGCGCAACAGGCTGGTCTTGCCGCTGCCGTTGGGCCCCTCCACCAGCAGAATGGTGCCGGGATTAACGCGAAAACCGAGGTTGCGGAACAGCACCCGGTCACCGCGTATGCACTCAAGCTCCTCTGCCTCCAGGACAGGATCGGGCGGTGGATCGGACACGGCGCTCTGTCGGATTTCAGAATCAACGGCCAGCAAGGATACGGTAGAAGGTCGGCGGTTGGAATGGCCGTAAATCCGACGCGGGCTGGGAAGAGGGGATCGATTCCTCGGACTTCAGCGGCGCTTAACGCATCATGATTGGGCCCACTTCCACTGATTGTTACCGGCGCGACGGTCCTCACCCGAGCGTCGGTCCGGGCACGCGGTGTCGAATCGGATGGCGGAGCGTCGGTCCAATCCCGAACGACGCTCCGGATTGGCTCGTCGCTCAGGCAAATACTCGTAGCGGCACTGACAGATGGTTAGGTCGCAGCCGGGAATGGGAAGCGGGGGCGCATTTTCAATGGGATAACACCGCCCCGCCATTTCGCGCATGGCCTCACAGCAAACGCCGCTCTCCGACTCGGTGACCCTCAACCCCCAAAACCTCAGACCGCCACCACCGGTCTGCGTTGCTTTGGCGCCGCGCCGATCCCGACGACGTCTTGTTCTCAAAAATCCCAGTGCCACGGCCCACCTCCATGATCGTTGGCATCAATACCTCCGCCATCACTCTGGACGGAGCAAAAGACTAACCCGCGGCTCGAGTCCGTACACGCGTGTCACCCGTTCCCGTGTCACCCTGTTCCGATTCTAGGCGTTTCGTCCGAATTGTAAAAATATTCGACGAATTTCGCGGCCTGCGGCCGGACCTGCTGGCCGGGAGCATGGGATCGCCCCGATGCCGCGATCGAAGCAATTGATCAGACCTACGGGCCACGCCAGGAGTTGTTGCCTCGGCGCCGGTCCTCACCGTCGCGGCGGTCGCCGTTTTCGGTGTCAAACCGAATTGCGTCGCGGCGATCCTGTTCGGTGCGCCGATCCCGATTACCACGGAGTTCCAGATGAGGCTCGAAGCTGCAGGGGCAGTTGCCCACGTTGCACTCAGGTAACGGCAAAGTGGGCGTTTGTCCATGCCGGAAGCTGGTCCCGGCCAGTGCTTTGGCCGCATCGCAGCAAATTGTCCCGGGGGGCACGACAAACCGGGCGCCCCAGGTGGCAGCCGGTTCCCGGATGATTTTGGTGGCCGCGTGACGCGTTTGCCGGTTTGCGCTTCTGCGCCGCAAGACCACGGTGACCAGCGCTACGCCAATTGCAAATGCCGGCCAGAGCCAGATCGAGGTGTTCACAGCCGTGTGTGGTGGGCTTGCATCCTCGCAATGGGAACGCAATTGTCTGGCTTTGTAAACTGCGAGCCTGGGCGATGCGGCCGTCCCGCACCCTGGACGGGTAACTGTAGCTCACAATAATCGATCCGGATCGGCGATACTGAGTCAGTTGGCGTTTGAGGCCCGCCGTGAACCCGTTTTGCAGCGCGCCCTCTAATCTGCTGATTCCTGGGCGTGGAGTTGAGTAAACATGCCGCATACCGAGAAGACGCCTGCTAGGCGGGATGGCCCATGGTTGGTCCTGCTCGTGATATGTCTGGTTCCGTTTTTTTCGGGCTGCGCCGAGGAAATGGCCCCCGCACCTGCCGAGACGCAGAACCGTCCTCCCCATCTGGTGGAAACCGCGCCGGTGGAAAGACGTGACCTGGCGATCAACAACACCTATGCCGGAACCCTCAGGGCGCGACGCACGGTCCGCATATTTGCCCGCGAGGCCGGACGCACCACGGAGGTGCCCCACTTCGAGGGTGACCGTGTCAACCAGGGTGCGCTGGTGGCCAGCATCGATGATGCACTGCTACAGGCGCAATGGGTGAAGGCGCAAGCTCTGCGCAGGCAGTCCGAGGCCGATTTGAGGCGGATCGAACGCCTGGTCAGCGACGGCTTGGTCAGCCAGGATGAACTGGCGCGCAAGGAAACGGCGCTGGAGGTGGCGCGGGCGGAGGAACGGATATTGAGCATCCGACTCTCCTACACCCGGATGACTGCCCCGTTCGATGCCGTGGTGACCGAGCGTCTGGTGGAACCGGGGGACCTGGTGGCAGCCAACGATCATTTGCTCACGCTTTCCGACCCGTCCTCTCTGATTACGCAAGTGTCAGTGTCCGAACTGCTCCTGCCCCATGTGCGCCGTGGTGATGCAGTGCGGGTTCGAATCGATGCGCTGGGCAGCGGCACCCATGCAGGCGAGATCATTCGCATCCACCCAAGCGTAGACCCGCTGACCCGCCGTGGAACCCTGGAAGTGGCGCTGACCAAGGTGCCTGAGGGAGCCTATGCCGGTCAGTTTTGCCGCGTTGAAATCGCCGTTGAGGGTGCCACCCGCCTGGTGCTTCCAATCGCTGCTGTGCAGCGCGACCGCGCCGGTGAGTTCGCCTATCTGCTCAGAGATGATGGGCAGGTCCATCGGGTTGGGGTGACAACCGGATTGCGTCTTGCCCGTTCGGTAGAGATATTGAGCGGTCTTGAAGCCGGTGACCGGGTGGTGATCCGCGGTTTCCTTGGTTTGTCCGACGGCAAGGCCGTGTCGGCAATGAGCGGGCAGAGCTGAGTGTGACCGGTTCCGGAGAAGGGCAACAGGTCCAGCCCGCGTCAAGTCCGGGGGGGCAGCGTGCTGGCCTCGGGGGTTGGGCCGCCGGCCACCCGATCGGGGTGATCATGCTGGCGCTTGCAGTGGCGGTGTTGGGGGTCATGGCCTACCGGGATTTGAGCGTGGATCTGCTGCCCCCCATCGTGTACCCGGAGGTGCGGGTCATCGTCACCCACAGTGGTGTCCCCGCCACCGTCATGGAGGAGGAGGTCACCAAACTGCTGGAAGAGCGTTTGGCCGTCACCGAGGACGCGATCGCACTCCAATCCAGAACCAGAGAAGGACGCAGCGAGATCTACCTGTCTTTCCCTTACGGCACCGATATGGATGCGGCGGTGCGGGAAGTCGGCGTCGAGCTCGAGCGTGCTCGTCGAGCACTGCCCCGGGAAGCTGACCCGCCGGTGGTGCGAAAACGCGATCCCTCGCAAACCCCTGTCCTGCAGTATGTAGTCTCGTCCGCGCTGTGGTCGCCCACTGAGTTGCGGGACTGGTCCGAGGAAGGATTTCGCAAATGGTTGTTGAACCTGCCAGGGGTTGCCGCCATTGACCTCGAGGGTGGCCAGCGCCGCGAGATTCTGGTGCTGCCCGATCAGGAGCGGCTTGCCGGATTGGGCCTCTCGCTGGACGACGTGGCTCAGGCCATCGAGGCAGGCAACGTCGAGACGCCGGGAGGGCGTCTGCGGGCGCCTGGACGCGAGTATGGCAGTCGCACCGCGGGGCGATTCGAAAATCTTTCGGATCTCAGCAACGCGGTGCTGCCGATTGATGACAGCCAGGGTCAGGAACGCCTGATCCGCCTGGGTGAAATCGCCGAGGTGGTGGATACCACGGCGGAGGAGCGCCTGCGGGTGCGCCTGGACGGCCAACCCGGTCTCAGGGTTTCGGTTCATAAACAGCCCGAAGCCAATACCGTTGAGGTGGTGGATCGGGTCCAGGAACGGCTGGTATGGATGCGCGATCAAGGGCTGGTTCCGCCGGATGTCTCGGTGCGTCTTGTTTCCGATCAGGCGGTGTTTATTCGCGATTCCCTGCGCAACGCGAGCCAAGCTGCCCTGGGCGGCGGCGTCCTGGCGATGCTGGTCATTTGGGTGTTCCTCGGTGATCTCAGGCGCACCATAGTGGTGGGCTTGGTCATTCCCCTCGCGATCTTGGCCACATTTGCGTTGATGGGGCTATGGGGTTTGAGTTTGAATCTGATGACGATCGGTGGGCTGGCGCTGGGCATTGGCCTGCTGGTGGATAATGCCATTGTCATGGTGGAGAACATCCATCGCCATGAGCATGACGATGGCGACGCGGTAGCCCGCTGTGCCGCCGCGGTGCGCGAGGTGCAGAGCGCTCTGGTGGCTTCAACCAGCACCAATCTGGCGGCCATCGTTCCGTTTCTGTTTCTGGGGGGGCTGGTGGGTCTGCTGTTCAGCGAATTGGTTTTGACCCTGTCGGTGGCGGTGATGGCCTCCTTACTGGTGGCGCTCACCGTGGTTCCGGCCATGGCGGGATCGTCCACGGCGGTGGCGGCAACCCGGCGACGTTTCGGTCCCCTGATGACTTTCGCTAACCACGTTCAAAACGGTTATGCGCAGGGTTTGGCGTTGCTCGTTCGACATCCGATGGTGCCTCTGGTGGGCGCGGTTGCGGGGCTGATCTGGGCGATTGGCGCCATCGATGAGCATGACCAGACCTTTCTGCCGCCGGTCGACACCGGGGATATACGTGTCTGGATTCGTGCCGATCCCGGTATCGACTACGACGATATGGACGCCGCCGTCACCCAGATCGAGCAGGTCGTGACCGCGGAACCAGACGTTTCGGGTGTGCTGGCCATGGTGGGGGGGTATACCCAGGGCCGTACCAGTTACCAATCGTCCAATCGCGCCAGTTTGAGAGTCGATCTGGCCCCGTCGGAGCAGCGGCGGCGAAACAGCGAGCAGGTGGCTGATGCAATGCGGGCAGCCTTGGACGGCATGGGCTTGCCCGGCGTGCGGACCTATGTTGCGGTCCAGGGCATTCCGGGGATACGGATCGGCCGCGGCGATGATCCACTCAGTCTTCGCATTCAGGGTCCGGATCTCGATGTGCTGTCCGCCCTGGCCGATCAGGTGGTGGAGCGACTTGAGCCGTTGCCGGGTATCGGGCGGTTGTGGCACTCAGCGGACGATGTTACTCAGGAGTTGACCGTCCATGTGGATCGTCAGCGGGCTGCTGCCCTAGGGGTCACGGTTTCCGATGTTGGACGTGCTTTTCGCTCGGCCCTGCAGGGCGAGGTTGTGTCTCAGTATCTTGAGTCTGCCCGCAGTTACGACATCCGGCTGCGGTTGCCCTGGGAACGTTTTGCCGAGTTGAGCGAGCTGCCTGGTTTGATCGTCGCAGGATCCGATTCGGAAGGGGGGCGAGTCCGGCTGGGTGATGTTGCCGAAGTGCGGCTGGAGTCCGCGCCGCAGCAGATTCGGCGTGACAGTCAGCTGAGAATCGTGGAGATCGGTGGCCGGTTGGATCCGGACACCAGTCTGCTCGAGCTGGATCGGCTCATTGCCCAGGCTTTGGCCGATCTCGCCCTTCCGACTGGCTACACCCTCTACGATGGGGGTGCGATGGAGACACTGCGCGAAGGACGCAACACCGGCATGACCCTGCTGGGATTAGCCCTGTTTCTGGTTCTGGTAGTGATGGCCGTCCAATATGAGTCGCTGCGAAAACCCATGGTGATCATGGCCAGTGTGCCATTTACCCTCATCGGCGTTGCCATTGGCCTGAACGTCACCCAACTGCCCGTATCCATGCCGGTATGGCTCGGACTCATCGTCCTGGCAGGCATCGTCGTCAACAACGCGATTGTACTGGTGGAAACCATCGGTCAGAGACAGGCGGGCGGGGATACGGTGATCGTGGAGGCGGCCGCGATTCGGCTGAGACCAATACTGATGACCACCATCACCACCGTGGTGGGTATGATGCCATTGGCGATGGGTTGGGGGCAGGGAACCGAGTTGCTGCGCCCGCTCGCGGTGACCGTGGTCAGCGGGCTCAGTTTTTCGCTGTTGGTCAGCCTGGCGCTGGTGCCGGTTCTGTACAAAGTCGCCTACTGGCGACAGTCAACCAAGGCATTGCGAAGCTAGGGGGCCTCTGATCTATTCGTGAACGTGCACCTTGGGCCCGAAAATACACAGCTTTATCGTTTCAAATCTTGGCAATGGAACAACTGTTGCCCGCGATTTTGGCCTTGAATCTGCAAATTTTAGCCGCCAATCTGCTTCGTCCAGAATAAATTAGAGGCTCTCTACGGAAGGGCTGGTCCATCCCAGTCGCCTGCAATTGGCAGTTGGCCCGGAGGCCCTAGTCGGGCAATTCTATCGGCCGGCCCGCTGTAGTGAATATTGCG
>JAHEDQ010000018.1 GCA_024641125.1 Candidatus Competibacteraceae bacterium
TGGTTACTGACAAGGCGCGGTGAGGAGGAATAGCCAGCGCTATTGCGACGATCCGCAACGCCGTCAGGGACCGCGAGGGCCAGCGCAGGTGTTAAGTTATTTGGGAGACACTACACTAGTGGGTTGACGCTGCCCTAATCGGGCCTGAGCGCCTCCACCGACGCGAGGGAGTTAAAGTCCGATGTCGCGCCGCCGATGGCATAGATCTCATTTCCCACCGCGGCCGCGGTGAACAGTGTGCGGGGCGTCGGCATGTCCGGCATGGCAGCCCAGGCATCGGTCACGGGATCATAGGCCTCCACTTTTGCGAGTGCTTCGCTATCCCATTCAATACCGCCCATGACGTAGATTTTGCCGTCCAGGGTGGCCGCCCAGAGACCGGTGCGCTCGGTGGGCATGTTTGCAGCCGTGGTCCAGGTGTCGGTCACGGGATCGTAGGCTTCGGTAGTTGAAAGCGGCACGGGCCACTCTGGCGAGCCACCGAATACATAAATCCTGTCCTTGACCACGCCGCTGGCCAGGTGCAGGCGGGGCGTTGGCATATCGGCCTTGCGGCTCCAGGTGTCGGTGGTCGGATCGTACTCCTCAACGATGGTCAGTGCGTCCACGCCCACATTTCGAGTGCCGCCGATCGCGAAAATCTTGCCGCCGGCCGCGCTCACCGTGAGGTCCGCACGGGGCGTGGGCATATCCGCCTTTCGGGTCCAGGTATCCGTTTTCGGGTCGTAGGCTTCAACCACCGCCAGGCCTGGCGCATGCTCGACACCTTGGGTGGCCCCGCCGATGACGTAAAGCAACCCGTCCACCACCACGGTGTCCAGGAAGATACGACCTGTCGGCATGGACGCACCCGCGGACCAACGATCTTCGACGGGGTCGTAAATCCACAGGGCGCCGGTCGCCGCTGGAAGGCTGGGATCGTTCCAGTTCTGACCTCCCACCGCGTAGATTTTCCCGTCGAGCGTGCTTGCGTGCAGGCCCGATGTCGGCACCGGGAGATCGTGCCGCGGCTCCCAGCTTCCCGCAGTCCAGCCGGGGGACTGAGCGCCTATCGCAAAAACCCCACTCAGAACCGCGGTACGGCAGGTCCGCCAGAATCCGAAAAGCGCCGGCTTCGAAAACAAAAACCCCATCTGAACTGAAGCAGTCGATTCCATTATCCCTGTGTCTCTTATCAGGGCCCGCTCATCGCCGTTTCAGGTACCAGACCTGATGCCCGGCCATTACGTAGTCTTGCTCATTCAGGCCCGATCTGGCTGGCTTGGTGTTCTCGAAAACGCGAAAGCAGGCCGTCTGTCCCCGGGTGAGAGCGTCGAATCTGAGGCACAGCGTGTCGGCTTCCACCGTAGCCGTCCCGGTCTCAGAAACACCCGGTCGATACTGAAGTTTAGCAGTCCCGCCGCCGCGCAAGGTCAAATGTCCAGACGATCTGCCTTCCCGCTCGGTCAGGACGAAGTCGATACCTTCCAGCCAGGCGTGCAAGCTGGCGCTGCTCACCTGCTGGCCCGCTTCCCGTGCTGGATCGAAACCGTCGGCGTATCGGCTAACCCCGGCTCGCTTCAACCCCTCCTGGTAGCGCTGGGCGTCCGTCAGCCCCTCATAAAAGGGGTGTAACTGCACACCTTCCAGGTTGAAGCCGGGCGCCCAGATGTCGCCGTCTATGGCCAGATAGGCGCGCGCCTTGTCCGCCATGCCGAGATGCCCATAGGCGGCGGCGAGATAGTAGCTGTTACGCCAGGTGTAGCCCGCGATCTCACCTTCCGCCGCCTGCTCCAGATAGGCCACGGCCTGCCCGTATTGCCCCAATGCGAATGCGATTCTACCCAGTGTGCCGTAGTAACGGGCCGGTGGCTTGGGATCCAGCCGCACAGCGTGTTCCATGGCTTCCAGCGCCTCCTCATGCTGCCCTATCGCGGTGAGCACATTGGCCTGGGCCTCGAACACACGGGAATCACCCGGTTCCAGATCCACCGCCCGGTTCACATGGGCAAGGGCTTGCTCGAAATTGCGCTCGGCCAGCGCGACTTGCGCAAGCGCCAGTTCCGGCAGTGCCATGGTCGGTTCCAGGGCCGTGGCCTGGCCCGCAAGCCTAATTGCCTGGCGTCGCGATACGGTTGGGGGTTCCACCCAGTCGTCCCAGTACTGGTTGCCGCCAAAATCCAGGGCGTAGTTCATCGCCAGTGTGGCATAGGCTTCAGCGAATCCGGGGTCGAGATCGATCGCCTTTTCCAATGCGTAGTAGGCGAGGCGGATATTGCGACGGGTGCCTATCTCCATCGCGCGCCGCCCCCGCAGATAGTACTCGTACGCTTCCAGGTTGTCGGTTGGTTGCCGTGCCAGCTTCTGGGCATCGGCGGTGTTGAGTTCCAGGGCGAGTGCCGTCACGATTTGCCGCTTGACCTCGTCTTGAACGTCGAACACGTCGTCCAGAACGCGATCATAGCGTTCCGCCCAAAGGTGCCCATCGGTCTCGGCGTCAATCAGCTGAGCGTTGATTCGGATGCGATCCGCCGCGCGCCGGACGCTACCCTCCAGCACATACCGGACCCCCAGTTCCCGCGCGACATCGCGCACTTTGATCGCCTGACCTTTGAAGGTGAACACAGAGTTTCGGGAAACCACGAAAAGGTCCGGGAGTTTGGCCAGGTCCGTGATCAGGTCTTCGGTTAGACCGTCTACAAAGTACTCCTGCTCGGCGTCGTCGCTGAGGTTTGAAAACGGCAGCACCGCGATCGAGGGGCCATCGGGTTGTTGCGCCTCAGTGGATACTGTCGCGGTCGCCTGTATTGCCGGGGTCGGCGCGGGCGGATTGAGTTGCCAATACGCGATCGCCCCGATCGCAGCGCATCCTGCACCGACCCCGACCAGGGCAAGGGTTCGGCGGCCCGACGGCCCAGAGCGCCGGGACCGACCGTCGCCCACCTCGTTCAGCAACCGATAGGCGCGAACCGGTTCGGTGATGTTCTTAACCCGTTGCTCGCCCAGAAATCCATAGCCGTAGGGCAGCTTATTGCCCAGTGCATCGTAGACGCCGCCCGAGATACAGATCCCGCCGGGCTCGGCCAGGGCCTCCAGGCGTGCCGCGATGTTGACGCCGTCCCCGTAGATGTCCTCGCCGTCGACGATGACATCGCCCAGATTGATCCCGAGCCGAAACACGATCAGCGGTTGTTGCGGTTGTTCCGCGTTCCGCTGAGCAATGCCGCGTTGGAGCTCGACGGAACAGCTTACCGCGTCCACCACGCTGGCGAACTCGAACAGTGCCCCGTCTCCCATCAACTTGACGATGCGGCCGTGATACCGTTCGATAAGCGGTTCGATGAGTTCCCGCCGGTGGGCATTCAATCGCGCGAGTGTGCCGACCTCATCAACGCCCATCAGGTGGCTGTACCCCACCGCGTCTGCCAGAACGATCGCCGCAAGACGTCGTTCGGCTCGTTTGTCGTTCAATCCAGAGTCTTGGGCCATTTGCACAGATCGCGGACCGCAGCGGTGGGCTGCATCGCCGCGACGGCGCCTCCCCACCATTTGAATCCTGGCAGTATAGACTGCTCGCAGGCTGCAGCCCCGGAAAGTCAGAGGGATTGGGGATTTCGGATCAAGTTGAAAAAGGACGCCTGGCAGCGCGAGGCGCAGTCCGGGTTGCGGCCCAATAGGAGGTATTGGACGGCGGCAGGATCCGGCCAGACACCAAAAGGGTTATACGCAACCGCGTCACCGGCCGGTTACTTACCCACGGGCGACTCTCACCTTTGGCAGTCCGGCTCGGTGGATGCACACGTCCCAGTAGCCCAACTCATTCGATGCCCGCAGGGGCAAGCTATCTCCGAATTGGCGCCAGGCTGTTCCTGTCGAACAGATCGTCCACGTTTTCCAGTTTCAGAAACCGGGTCTCGCCGGACCAATCGTCGACCCGGTCATTGCCGGTGACGACATACACGTTCCCGTCCTTGTCAATGGCGGTTCCCTCGGGCTTGTCGCTGATCCAGCGCCGGTTCGCCTAAAGATTCAAGATCAGGTCGTATACGCGTTTCTCGTCCGCCATTACGCCGTCTGCCGCGTCGGCGGCATCGACCCGGACCAGGGTCTTCAGCGCCGCGAAATCACCGGTGCGATTATCGCGTTCGATGACCACGTAGCTGCCATCCCCCACCCAGGTGATTTTCGACAAACCGACCCAACTTGCGTTGGTGTGAGTCGGCGAAAGTTGGATCTTCAGTATGAACGGATGTTGAGTGTGGATAAATCTGCCACTCACGCTGTTCACGTAAAATGACATGGTGATGACCATTTCCGTGACCTTGCGCCCTGCGTTCAGGCAGGCCGGGCGACTGGTCTCCGTGCCTGCTGGACCCAACGGTGTGGGGCTGGCATCGAATAGGGACTTGATCGGGGAACGATGGGCGGCGGCAGTTTCCGGCACCGACGGAACCTTGCTGCAGGCGTGAAGATCCTATCGCCGTACATTCCAATCCGAGAGCGATAGGATAAGCTCGCGCGAGACGCTTGCGTGGGGCAGGAGAGCCAGCGTGATCGAATCCCACTACACCTCAGGCGAGGAAGCGTTCAACCGGCTAACGCACTGGCTGGGCATCCTCGCCAGCATCCTCGCCATTCCTTGGCTGGCTTGGGCTGGTTGGCGGGGTGGGGACCCCTGGCGGCTGACGGGCGGCGTGATTTTTGGCGTGAGTGCGCTGTTGTTGTTCGTGACTTCGGTTCGCTATCACTCAGCCACCGATCCAGCTATACGGCTCAAGCGCCGGCGGATGGATCACTCGGCGATTTATCTGTTGATTGCGGGCACCTATACCCCGTTCACGCTTGGCGTGCTGCACGGCGCCTGGGGCTGGACCTTGTTCGGAATAACCTGGGGCCTGGCTGTGCTTGGGATCCTGGCAAAGACCACCGACTTCGGGTTCCGATTTCACAAGACTTCGGTCTTTCTGTATCTGGCCATGGGCTGGATCGTGATCGTCGCGATACGGCCGCTGATCGAGAGCCTGACCCGGTTTCAACTGAGTTGGCTGGTCGCGGGCGGAGTTGCCTATACCCTGGGCGTTCCGTTTTACCTGTGGAAGGGTCGGCGATACACCCACGCAATCTGGCATGCCTTCGTGCTTATGGGTGTCGCCTGCCATTTTGTGGTTGTGTTCAGCATTATGGCGCCGGGTTGAGGCGCCCGCCAATTCGCACCCGCCACTTTGCACCACACCGTCAGGATCGGGTTTTGGAGACGAAGGGCGGCGCCGATCCGGCAGTACCAGCGCGTGATCGAGTCAGTCGCCGCCAGCCTGATCGCGCACGAACGTGACCAGGCGATGGAGTCCCTCGGCCAGTCGCTCATGTGATTGAGCGAAGCAGATCCGAACGTGACCATCGTTTCCCGGTCCGAAGGTGTAGCCTGGCGCCACGCCCACGTTGTGTTTCTCAAGCAGCTGCTCCGCGAAGCGCCGCGAGGAATCGAGGCCTTTGATGCGCGGGAACGCATAGAATGCGGCCACCGGCTCTGTAAGCTGAATCGCTGGTTCGCGCCCCAGTATGTCCATCGTGATCTCCCGGCCGCGTTGGTACTGAGTCCGCAGCTGGCGCACTGTCGCCTCGCCGCCTTCAAGGGCGGCAATCGCCCCCGCCTGCGCGAATACCGTCGCACCTGTATTGAAGCATTCAGCCAGCGTCGCCATCTGCACCACCAAACGCCTGGGCGTTACCATCCATCCCACACGCCAGCCGGTCATCGCCCAGGCCTTGGAGAACCCGTTCACCACCACCAGCGGATCGTCGTCCTGCGCAATGGACAGGAATGACGGCGCCGCATCCCCGTGGTACACGGTGCGGTGGTAGACCTCATCGGCCAGCAGCAAGATGCCGCGCTCGCGGCAGAATGCCAGCATCCGCTGCTGTTCTGCACGACCCATTACCCAGCCGGTGGGATTGCAGGGAGAGTTGACATAGATGCAGCGTGTCTCAGGCTCAACCGCCGCGATGATGTCTGCCGCGCGCAAATTCCACCCGGCATCGTTTTCGCTCTGACGCACGCACGAAACGCGTGCGCCGGTGACTTGAAACACCGATTCGATGTTGGGCCAATGGGGTGAGGTGATGAGTGCATGATCCCCCTTGCTGAGCGCCATCTGTGCCGCGATGGTGACCCCCAGCATGGCGGAGCCCGGCACCGTTATGCGATCGGGATCCAGGTCGATACCGTACAGATCGTCCAGATAAGCCTTGATCGCATCGCGCAATTCTATGCGCCCGCGCGTGTTCACGTAGAATGTGTCGCCCGCATCGAGGGCGCGTTTGGCGGCGTCGCAAATGAAAGCAGGCGTCGGCGTATCCCCTTCGCCGAACCACAGCGGAATCACATTCGGATCCGACAGTCGGGGCAATGCGACACCGGTAATGCCGTTCTGCTGCAGGGCTTCGATCTCTGGGCGGAACGGGCGCATACTGCCTCCGTGGGTTCGACTGCGCAGCTGAGAGCGTACCAGAGTCAAGCTGACTGCCGATACGAAACTCGGCCCAGACGCCGACGATTCCAGCGGACCGAGCGTCTGCCCCGCGCCTGTGAATAACCGAACTTCCTGCATAGCCCAGTATATGGAGCTAGAGATGGAACCGGACCCCGTCGTCCAATCCCGCATTCGGTTTGGCTTTGTTATTGGTTTTCAGATCACGGGCCTCGCTGACTTCCCGATCGGGCATTCCGCCCTGGGCGGTTGCCCGGCCACGCCGATACTCAATCCAGGAGCTGCCCATTGACGCTAATCCACGGTTTGGATTTTCGGAATCTGAGGGGCGATATCTACGGTGGGTTGACCGCGGCTGTGGTGGCCCTTCCCCTCGCACTGGCTTTCGGCGTTGCCTCTGGGGCTGGACCAGTGGCGGGTCTGTATGGCGCGATCTTCGTCGGTTTCTTTGCGGCGCTTTTTGGCGGCACGCCGGCGCAGGTTTCGGGCCCGACGGGACCGATGACCGTCGTCATGGCCGGGATTCTCACCCACTACGCCCATGAACCGTCCCTGGCGTTTACCGTCGTGGCAATGGGCGGTGTATTGCAGATCCTGTTCGGCGTATTGCGCCTCGGCCGCTATATCAACCTGATGCCCTATCCGGTGATTTCCGGATTTATGAGCGGAATCGGTTGCATTATCATCATCTTGCAACTCGGGCCGTTGCTGGGCCATACCAATCCGGAAGGCGGTTCCCTGGGCGCCCTGGCGGTTTTGCCCGCTGTGCTTGGGGCACCATTGACGCACGCCACCATTCTGGGCCTGTTGTCGCTGGTCATTGTCTTCCTGCTCCCCGCGCGCATCGCCAAGCTCGCGCCGTCGCCTCTAGTGGCTCTGCTGGCGGGCACTCTGGTGGCGGCTCTGCTGCTGCCGGATGCCGCTCGCATCGGCGAGATTCCCAAAGGGCTGCCGTCGCCCGAGCTGCCGCGGTTCGAACTGGCAGCCTTGCCGGGAATGTTCAAATCTGCGCTGGTTCTCGCTCTGCTCGGGTCCATAGATAGCCTGCTGACCTCTTTGATTGCGGACAGTGTGACCCAGAGTCAGCATCGTTCCGACCGGGAGCTGATCGGCCAGGGCATTGGCAACACCCTAGCCGGGTTGATGGGCGCCATCCCCGGCGCTGGGGCAACCATGCGCACGGTTGTGAATGTCCGCGCAGGAGGCCGAACCCCCCTTTCGGGCATGCTCCACGCGCTGGTGCTTCTACTCATCGTGCTGGGTCTGGGCGGATTCGCCGAGGACATACCCCATGCCGTGCTGGCCGGCATTCTGGTCAAGGTCGGCATAGACATTATCGATTGGGACTATCTGCGCAGGCTGCGACAGGCCCCGCGTGCCGGCATGATCATCATGCTGGTGGTGCTCGCGCTCACCGTGCTGGTAGATCTGATCACAGCGGTGGCGACCGGTGTGGTGCTCGCCAGCCTTCTGTTTGTCAAGCGCATGGCGGACCTTCAGGCGGCGAACATGCGGGCCATTATTGAGCCGGATGAGTCGCTCAATCTATCGGAGCAGGAGCGGGAGATCCTGAGCCTGGCCGGTGGGCGTATACTGCTGTTCCACCTCGC
Organism: Candidatus Competibacteraceae bacterium; assembly: GCA_024641125.1. Lineage (GTDB taxonomy): Bacteria > Pseudomonadota > Gammaproteobacteria > Competibacterales > JAHEDQ01 > JAHEDQ01. The sequence continues at coordinate 8,078 of JAHEDQ010000018.1, forward strand.
TGGCCCCATGAGTTTCGCTTCAGCAAAAGTTTTGTCGAACACCGTCGGCGCTTATCAGACCCACGAGGTGATGGTGCTCGACCTGAGCGATGTGCCGTTCATCGACAGCAGCACCGGGCTCACCATCGAGGAAATCATCGAACGGGCGCGACATGCAAACCAACGGGTCTTGGTGGCCGGCGCCAAGGGCTCGGTCGCGATTGTCTTGGAGCGCCTGGGTGTGTTTCGGATGCTGGGCAGCGAGGCCCGTTGCGACACGCGGTCACAGGCGTTGAGTCGGGCCGGAGCAATCACCAATCCGGCGGGATCGTGAGCGCCTACGGGGACGGCGTCAGCGTCGTTTAACGCTGATTCGGCGCGCCGCGCTGCGCACGGTCGATGAACCAGCCCCGGTCCCCGCCGTAGATACTCAGATATATCCGTTCGATACCAACCGACGCGGCCAGAATGGCCCTTACCATATATACATAATGGTATTTCCGAGCTAGCTTCATAATTGAGCAAGGTCTGAAATCAGACCTTGCCAATAGGGTAATTTCACCAAGCGATGTCGGTTTGGCACTGTGTTGTGCCCGGACAATTGCAACGTCCTGAAAATCGAGGTGACGATGCCGAAAAGGGCATTTTCCGAAATGCCGATCTGACGGAAGTACGCGCTTCTGATCATCCATCATAAAACGGCGTTCCATGATCAAGATCTATCGGAATTGCCGCCCATAGGCGCTTGGGTAACTTCTTATCGAGCGAAACGGTTAGTAGCTTCGGACGAAAGGAGATGGGTATGAACAGTTTAATCACGCTCAGCCGGCGCCTTTTTGAAGCGACAGCCATCGGCGCTGTGCTGTTGTTTTGTGGCGCATCGAATGCAGCCACCGTGAATCTGCAGACCACGATTGTACGGACCCTGGTGGCGGACGAGGGGCGCTGGGGCGGGTGCATGGCGCTGACCTCGACGGTGCTCGCTACGGTCGGTTTGGATTGCCCCGGTCAGTGGGTAACGTTCAGTTGCGCGGGACCTGTAGGAGGGCAGGTGTTTACCACCAAAGACATCGCCTACCGCATGTTCGAATCCGCACAGCTTTCGATGGTGCTCGACAAGCGGGTGGTGCTCATGGTCACCGACGAGAAGAGGCACAGCGGTGTCTGTTACGCCAACCGCATCGACTTGATCAAGTAAACGCCTCAATCGGCCGACCGGTGCATGATTCGGCGGGAGTTGGATGGTTAGTTGAGTTTCATGTTCGGCGTCGTGCGATGAGGGGGAGCAATGAGATCATCTACGCGCACTCTTTTGACGCGACTGTTGGTCATAGGTGTTTCCTACGCTGCAATTGGCACCATGCCGATCACAGCCCAGAGCGAACCAATAGGAGACGAGTTCCAAGTCAATTCAACGACCCTCGATCACCAGCGGGCGCCGGACGTGGCAATGGATGGTCAGGGCGATTTTGTCGTTGTGTTTCAGAATTGGCTGGCCGGCACCGGCGCCAACGTGTCCGCTCAGCGTTATCGCTCGAACGGTGAACGGCTGGGGGGCGAGTTTAAGATCAATACCACCGCGAACTCCGACCTTACCCTGCCGGCCATCGCCATGACGCCCAATGGCGACTTCGTCGTCGTCTGGCAGGATTTCGGCGACGACGGCTCCGGCTTCGGGATTTTTGCCCAGCGATACAGTTCCGACGGTCAGGCGCAAGGTCCCAACATTCCGGTCAACACGACGGTCGAAGATGCTCAGCGACGCGCGGACGTCGCCATGAGCGACAGCGGCAATTTTGTGGTGGTCTGGGAAGACGATACCGTTGGCAACAACAAACGCGGCATCCGTGGCCAGCGCTTCGATGCGTTTGGTTCTCAGCAAGGATCCGAGTTCGACATCAGCACCGATCCGGATATCGATCATACCTATCCCAAGGTGGCCATGGACACCCTGGGTAATTTCGTTGTTGGCTGGTCGGCAGGCACCGTGGGGGCAAACCAGGACGTGGTGTTCCGTCTGTTCGACCCGAATGGGCTGCCCCGCGGACAGCCTACTCAGGTCAACGTCACCAGCAAAATGGATTCGGCCTCGGGTGTCGTCAACAACATGAGCATTGACTCCGACAGCCTGGGGAACTTTGTCGTGGCGTGGCGAGCGGACAACTACTCAGGTCCCGGCATCCCGGGTCTGGCCGTCGGTATCCTGGCGCGAAGATACGACAAGAATGGGAATCCGCTCGGTGCACCGTTCGAAGTCCATACAGATCGAGCAAGTACAACCGGGGCACCGGAAGTCGTGGCGTTGCCGGACGGCGAATTCGCTATAGCCTACGAGGCAACGGATGACAGTCTAACCGGCATCTTTGAGCGGGCTTACAGTTCGAATGGGCAGCCGATCGGACCGGCGGCCCAACTCAACACCACGACTTACTTGGTTCAAAGCCGCCCGGCCGTCGCCCTGAATGGGCGCAGCGGGGGTGTCGTCGCGTGGCGGGCCACCTTTGATCAGGACGGTGACCGGGACGGCGTCTTCGCCCGCTTGTTCGCATATGACGATGGCGTGTCCAGCGAGAATCGTGTGTTGAAGACCGTATGTGCTGTGGAAGGTGTATGTAGCGAATAGCAGCAACCTTCTTCTGTTTATCACCATCAGCGTTCTATGGGGTGTAACTTGGCACGGGCGAGTCTTTGTGTCGACAGGATGAGTCAATGAACATTCGTGGGCGCGTTTTCGACATCATCGCGGTTCTGGTGTTGACGCTTGGCGGGGCCGCCCATGGGGGCGCCGGGGCCAATGTGGTGGGGTTTCTTGGCATCGCCGATCAACCGAGCCACACAGCCGACGTTGCGGCGCTCCGCCGTGGGCTCACGGATCTTGGCTATGTCAATGGCCAGACCATCGTGATCGAGGAACGCTATGCAGATGGCGGCATGGAGCGCTTTCAGGTCTTGCTCGGGGGCCTGCTGGCGGGTGATGCCAGCGTAATTGTTGTACCCGGCCTCGCTGCCGCCTTGGCCGTGCGTCGTCGTGCGCCGGACATGCCGGTTGTCGCCGTAGGGCTGCCTTCGACCGTCGTCTACCCCGATTTGTTTGCCAGTCTTCAGCGACCCGGCGGCAGTGTCACCGGGTTTTCCCATTTTGGCGAGGATCTCGCCATCAAGCGGGTGGAACTGCTTCGGGAAACCATTCCGGGACTCTCAACCGTCGCGATCCTGCACAACTCAGCAGATCCCTTGTACCGCGCCTGGGGTGAGAAAACCGAAGATGCGGCGATTCAGCAGGGGCTGAAGACCGTGCGCATTGGGCTCGAGTCCGCCGACATTTCAGATATGACCGTTGCCCTCGAGTCGGCGGCCGACAGGGGCGCCGCGGGCCTGATCGTGGTCCGTGACTTTATGACCCACACGTTGCGGAGTGACATTGTCCGGGTGGCCAATGTTTTGAATATGCCCGTGATGTCCGAGCAGCGCGTTTTCGTGGAAGCAGGCGGGCTGATGTCCTATGGCGCGAGCTTTCCGGATCTTTTCCGCCGCGCCGCAACCTATGTCGACGCGATTCTGCGGGGGTCGAGTCCGTCCGAGATGCCGATTCAACTGGCCACGGAGTTCGAGCTGGTGGTCAATCTGACAACCGCGGAGCAACTGGGTATCACGATCCCGCCGTCAATCCTATTGCGCGCCAACCAGTTGATTCACTGACGGATACCGGTATCGACGCGCAACCGATCCCGCCCCGTTTCTGCGAGGAACTTGGGTGAATGGCAATGGGTTAGGTCCGCAGCCGCGTGGTCGGCTGCTGCGGAAATATGCACTCGGTCTGGCCGCCCTGGTCGCGATTGCCTTGGGTGTGAGCGGCGCGGTTCAGATCTGGTTTTCCGCGGCGGAGCAACAGCAGGCGCTCATCCGTATCCAGAGCGAGAAGGCGGCTGCGGCGGCCTCGGCGATCCAGGGTTTCGTATCGGGAATCGAAACGCAGTTGGGTTGGACTTTGCAGGCCAGCGCCTATGCGGCCATGGGCGGCAATGAGCAGCGGCGTTTCGATTTCCTGCGTCTGCTGAGACAGGCGCCACCCATTACCAGTCTGCTGTACATCGACAGCCGGGGACATGAGCAACTCAAGGTTTCACGAATCGCCATGGACGTGGTGGGCAGCGGTGCCGATCGATCCGATGAGCCGGCTTTTACCGGTGCGAAGACCGACAGCATATGGCGGGGGCCGGTTTACTTCCACAGAGAGTCGGAGCCTTACATGATCGTTGCCGGTGCCGATCAGAATCGTGACGGCGGCGTGACGGTCGCAGAGGTCAATCTCAAGTTTATCTGGGATGTGGTTTCCGCAATTGAGGTAGGCCGAACCGGGCGGGCGTATGTGGTGGATGCGGAGGGCAGGCTGATTGCCCACCCGGATATCACTCTGGTGCTGCGACGAACCGACCTCGGCGAACTGGATCGTGTTTCGACGGCCCTGGCCGGTGGTTCAGGCGATGCGACCGTGCTGGTGGATGATCCCGAGGGGCGGCGTGCGCTCAGCACGTTCGCACCCATTGCGCCTCTTGGATGGTTCGTGTTCGTCGACCTGCCCGCGACCGAGGCATTCGAGGCGCTTTATGCTTCCATCCTGCGGATGGCCTGGTTGCTGTTGGGAGGGGTCGTGTTGGCCGTGGTGGCTGGGTTCATGCTGGCTCAACGGATGACCGGACCCGTCCAACGCTTGCAACAAGGCGCCGCACGTCTGGGCGCGGGTGGCCCCTTTAATCCCATCGACATCCATACCGGCGACGAGTTGGAAGCCCTTGCCGGTGAGTTCAACAACATGGCGGCACGGCTGCAGGAGTCCTACGCCAGCCTCGAACAGAAGGTTGCGCAAAGGACGCGTGAACTCCAGGGGAAGAACACCGAGCTTGAAGCGCTCTCCACAAAACTTGCGAAGTATCTGTCGCCGCAGGTGTATGACTCCATTTTCGCCGGCAAGCAGGAAGTGAAACTCGCCAGCCGGCGTAAAAAGCTCACCGTTTTCTTTTCCGACATCGCCGGGTTTACGGAAATCGCCGACATCATGGAATCGGAGGATCTCACGCAACTGCTCAATCACTACCTGAGCGAAATGTCGATGGTGGCCCTGGAATACGGGGGGACCATCGACAAATTTGTCGGGGACGCGATCATGATTTTTTTTGGCGATCCGGATACCCGTGGAGTCAAGGAGGATGCGCTTGCCTGTGTCGGCATGGCGATCGCGATGCAAAAGCGGATTCGGGCGCTGGGCACCATTTGGCGAAATTCCGGTATTGAGCGACCACTGACCTGCAGGATGGGAATCCACACCGGCTATTGCACTGTGGGCAATTTTGGCAGTGACGATCGCATGGACTACACCATCATCGGCGGCGCCGTTAACCTGGCGTCGCGGCTTGAGCACGAAGCGGTGCCAGGTGGCATTCTGATCTCGTATGAGACCTATGCACATGTCAGGGAGACCGTTTTCTGCGAAGAAATGGGGGACATTCAAGTGCGCGGTATCGGCCATGCCATCGCCACCTATCGAGTGGTCGATCTGTACGACAATCTGAGCGAGTCGAGCGATGCGCAGTGTCTGGAAATGCCCCACCTGAGACTCCAGGTCAATCCCGAGCAGATGTCCAGGCAGGAGCGCATCGAGGCCGCTGCCGTTCTGCGGAAAACCCTTGTTCGTCTGCAACAGGGTCCAGATGAACCGGTGGATCTCGATTGATTTGGCCGGTGGGCCGAGGCTTGGAAAGGTCTGAGTCAGCATACCCCAGCGGATTCTGATGGCCGCAGCGGTTGATACGAGTGCATGACGCAATTGGCCCACAGCAGAGTTGCCGCAGGGGGTCGTCAGGCCAAGGGCTCTGGCCGCCTTCAGGTTCACAGCCGACTCAAACCAACAGGGCTGTTCGACCGGCAAATTCGCTGGCGCTGCGGATTGTTCTGATAACGTCATAGAAATCGGGATCGATGATTTTCCATGACCGGAGTTGATGGTGGGGACGTCGAATGGTATTCGGATGATTGAAGCCCATTTCTTGTGGCCTGCGCACATCATCTCAGCAGGTCGTAGTTACATTGCACGGGACACAAAATGAGCAAAAACAGCGCTGAACTCCATGCTCAAACCTACGACTACCTCTTGTCGATGGCGGGACGGGAAACCCCCGAGATGGTTGGGCTGCGTAAGGCCACATCAACCCAGAAATGGGCGATGATGCAGATATCGCCAGACCAGGGCCGATTTATGGCCTTGATGGTCAAGCTGCTCCAAGCGCGCAACATCGTCGAAGTCGGCACGTTCACCGGATACAGCGCGCTTTGTATGGCGTTGGCGCTGCCGGATGACGGACGGGTGGTTGCCTGCGACATCAGCGATGAATGGACGCGCATTGGGCAGCCCTACTGGCAATCAGCAGGGGTGGATCACAAGATCGATCTCAGGCTCGCACCAGCGATAGAGACGTTGTCAGCGCTTTTGCAGGACGGCTGCGCTGAAACCTTCGACATGGCATTTATCGATGCCGATAAGGGCGGCTACGATGACTACTATGAGCTGTGCTTAAAGCTCTTGCGGAAAAACGGCCTGATCCTGATCGACAATGTACTGTGGGGCGGCAGTGTTGTTGATGCCGATAACCAGGAAGAGGATACCGTCGCAATCAGAAACCTGAACAGTAAGATCGTCCGAGACGATCGGGTAGATGCCACCATGATTTCGGTCGGCGATGGTTTGTTTCTGGTGAGGAAGAAGTGATTTGGGCGCGCCCGAGGGGCAAGGCGATAAGCGCCTGTCTGCCGTGTTGGCGCGCTTGGGTGAGCGCGGGCCGGTCCTGCGCCCGGGCGCTTCTCGTACTGCTGAATTTTCCTTCATTCTCGGTGCTTCCGCACTGAACGTGGTCGCTGGCAGGTGATGGACTGACTGGATGAGCACGGAGGATTGTCTATGCATGCCTTGATTGTGTACGCGCACCCGGAACCCCGATCGTTCAATGGCGCCATGAAGGACCGTGCGGTGGCAACTTTGGAAAGCATGGGGTGGGTGGTCGAGGTTTCGGACCTGCATGCGATGTCATTCGATCCGCTGCCTCGGCGAACCGATTTCGCCGACCCGGAGAACGCGGATTTTTTCAAATATCAGGCGGAGCAGGCTCACGCCGCGACCCTCGAAAACGGATTCGCACCGGATATCCGGGCGGAGCTCGACAAGCTGCTACGGGCCGAGTTGCTGATTCTTCAGTTCCCGCTCTGGTGGTTCTCCGTGCCTGCGATACTAAAAGGGTGGGTCGATCGGGTGTTCGCCATGGGTGTGATTTATGGTGGCGACGTTGGATTCTACAGCCGTGGCCGATTGCGAGGGCGTCGCGCCATGCTTGCCTTCACCACCGGCGGTCCACCCGAGATGTATGGGACCACGGGCTTGAACGGTCGTGTGGATGTCGTGCTATGGCCGCTGCAGAACGGCGTGTTGAACTTTGTCGGCTACGATGTGCTGCCGCATTTCCATGCTCCGGGACCGGCGCGGGCCGACGACGCCACCCGTGCGGCAATGCTGGACGCTTGGGGACACCGGTTGCGGGAAATCGACCGCACGCCGAAGCTCGAATTCCACCCTCTGGATGATTTTGATGCCGAGGCGGGTTGGACGCTGAAACCGGGCATCAAGGGTCGCACCGTGGGGCAGACTGGGACCGGATAGTCATGTGCCGTTGAACTGCGCCGCGGTCCACTGGCGCAAGCAAAATCCGCTATCCCTCACCGGTTTTGTCGCGTTGTGGCGAGTTCTCCTCTGGTCAAGGCTGCGTCCGGTGTCCTTCTGATGTCCTTCTATCCAGATTCTTCTCCGGTACCCGGTATCTTGGTCACCACCGAATTCCTGTTGGAACCGCTGACCCCTGAACATACCCGGCGGGATTACCGTGCGCTGATGGAAAGCAGATACGCGCTGCGTCTCTGGAGCGGCAGTGATTGGCCGGCGGATGACTTTTCGCTGACAGATAACCGGGCGGATCTGGCGCGGCACGCGGACGAACATGAGCGTCGCGTCGCGTTTACCTACACCGTGCTGTCGCCGGATAGGCATCGCTGCCTCGGATGCCTCTATATCAAGCCGTTGAGCGAAGCACTTGGATCGGCTGCGGTGAACGACAGTCTTGCCCGGTTCTGGGTGACGCAGCCATTGGTGCCGGTGGGCCTGGACCGCGCTTTGCTCCATGCTTTGCTGACCTGGTTCAGGTCGGACCAGTGGGCGTTGGGACGCATCTGTTTCCATACGCCCGCCACCCATGCTCAGCAGGTGGCGCTGTTTGACGACTCGCCCCTCACGCCCATCGGCGCAGTTGCGATCTTGGATCGAGGCGGAGCACATGCGCTCTATGAGCTGCTATAGAGCCAGGTCACGCCCGGATCGCCGTGGGGTCTGTTGGCGGGTTGCGATTTGGCTATGGCCTGATTCGAGCACGGATGGCCGTGTGTGGTTCGGATTAGCGTGCCGCAGGATGCACACTTCCCTGGAATTGCTCGGTCGCCGCCCGCCATGAAAGTTTTTCCGCATGTGCCCGGGCCGTTTGACGTTCAATCTTCAGTGCGCCCATGCAGGCCTGGCGCAGATCGTTGTTCACGACACTACAACCATGCCAACGGATCCTCGTCGGAGCTCGGCGTTCGGCCCGGATTCTCGATCAGCAGATTGCTCCACAGGCCGAACTGCATGAGCGACCAGAGCATGCGATTGCGATGGGGCGAGGGCACGGACCGGGCCAGGCGATCGATCCCCGGGGCGGAAAACCACTCCGTCACGGTTGGGTGATGTCGGAGTTTCTGACCCAGCGCGCGGACGAATTGATCGGTCAGAATGACACCGGTGGGTACATGGAAACCCCTCTTTTTGCGATTGATATGGGCAGAGGGTAAGTGCCGCGCCGCCCACCATCTGAGGGGCGCTTTGCCCACCTTCCCGCGCATTTTCACACTGTCCGGCAGCGCCAGGCCAAATTCCACAATCCGGTGATCCAGCAGGGGGACGCGGGCTTCCAGGCCAAATGCCATGGTGGCGCGGTCGACCTTGACCAGCAGGTTGTCGGGCAATGCGGTCTCGATGTCGGTGTATTGGCTCTTGCGCAGATACGACCAGTCAGGCGGCGCGCTGCGCCAGGCGGTCGTAAACGGGCGCCGGAAATCCACAGCCGGGTCCCGCAAGCGCGGGCCGGCGACGGTGTTCCAACTGGATGCCACCTGGCTGCGGGTTCGAAATCCGCCCGTCCCGGGGTGAATCAGGTTTTTCAGCCAGCGCACGGGCGCATGCTGGCGGTAGCGCCCGTAACCGGCAAACACTTCGTCGCCCCCTTCGCCGGTGAACACAACCTTCAGGTCCTGGGCGGCCCGCTCTGACATGGCCAGCGTGGGCAGCACCGCGTAGTCCCGCATCAGATCGTCGCAGGCCCAGGCGTTCTGAACGGTTCGGCCCCGAAGTGCCCCGGGAGAGAGCATCAATGTGGTGTGATCCGTGTCGAATTGCCGGGCAATCACCTCGGCGGCCTCCACCTCGCCGCTGGTGTCGCTGGCGAAACCGACCGAGTAGGTTCTGAGCCGGTACTGGGTTACCGGACTGAGGCTGGCGAGAATGCTTGCTGAATCTAGCCCGCCGGATAGAAACAAGCCGTAGGGCACGTCGGCGCGCTGGTGCTCACTCAGGACCTGAGTGAACAGGGCCTCGAACGCCTCACCGGCCTCATCCAGTGAGCCGTGCCAGGGCGACACTTCTCGCAGCGCCCAGTAGGGGGATTCATGAATCCGGTTGTCCGGGCCCACCTGCAGGTAGTGGCCGGGGGGCAGGCGCTCCACGCCCTCCAGAATGGTATGGCGACCGGTGTTGAACTGATTGTGGCAAAACTCAACCAGCGCCTGGGGAGAGACGTCGGGGCGATGGGGCAGAAGCGCTATCAGGGCCTTGAGTTCGGACGCGAACACCAGTTGGTCAGGCAGCCGTGCGACAAACAGGGGCTTGATCCCAAGGCGATCCCGGCAGACCAACAAAGTGTCATCGTCCCGGTCGAACAACGCGAAGGCAAACATGCCGTTAAGCCGGGTGAGTCCAGCGACGCCCTGGGTGGCCACCAAATGAAGAATGACCTCGGAGTCGGAATTGGTGGCAAATCGACAGCCCGATTGTATCAAGGTCTCCCGCAGTTCCCGGTAGTTGTAGATTTCGCCGTTGACGATCAGGGCATAGCGCCCGTCGGGGCTGATGATGGGTTGATGCCCGCCATCCAGATCAATGATCGACAGCCGTGTGTGGGCGAGGCCAGCGCGCCCCTGGGCATAGACGCCGCTGTCGTCGGGCCCGCGATGCCGTAGCAGGCCCGCGGCCCGCTCGAGGCCAGCCAGCTGCGGTCGGCCTCGTGCCTGGATCACACCTGCAATTCCGCACATTCCGACGGGTTCCTCAATTCAACACTTGTGTTTGCGAAGCCATATCCTACAGGCTTAGCCCGGCCGTTCTGGTTTTCAGTCCGTCCCGAATTTTGCCCTCCGCCACGGTCGGGCGATGTCCGCGACGTATTGGACGGGGCACCTGGGAGCCAACCAGGATTCTCTTACTAAGACGCCCCGGCAGACTATGCTTATGAGGCGCGTGTTAGACGGGGCCCTCACGAAACTCTGGACCATGGGCGATTGCGGGCTCATTGCCCGCTCCCGTGGCTGCTACGACGCCGACACCTGTCAGCCTCAGTTCGTCATGGGGTGATTTTAGGCCGAACCTGCTGTGCCGAGTGAGCGCCGCCGGGTAAGGGCCAGCATCGCGGTTTGCTCGAAATGCCGCGCCATTTCTACAATGGGAGGGTTTTACATGCCCAGGTTTGTAATCGAAAGAGATATTCCCCAGATCGGCTCGGCTGAACGCGTGGCTCTGCGGGGCGCGTCGGAGAAATCCAACGGTGTGCTTGCGGACATGCGTTCCGAATCAAAGAATATCCAGTGGGAGCACAGCTATGTAGCGGCCGACAAGACATTCTGTATCTACATTGCCGACAATGAAGCGTTGGTCCATGAACACGCTGAACGCAGCGGCTTTCCTGCGACGGTGGTCACCGAAGTGCGGAAGATGATCGATCCGGTGACAGCGGAGGGATAAGCCGTTAGTAACCGCGGGTGACCTGTATACCGGGTGGCCGAATGGGCACGACACCGTTTTCGGCTTTCGTGCCCTTGCTCCAAGAAGAACCGGCTCCCAAGGGATATGCGGGGGGCGGCGCACAGAGCGTGTCCGCCCAAATCCGCCGCGTGGGGTCGGCAGGCGAGCCAGATTGTGCCCTTGACGTAGAAACAACTTGCCGCGGATCATGGTTGCCACTGCAAAACTCAGCATCCTTTGGCTGAACTTTTGGTCGGCTGCTCGATTGCGTCACTCGCACAGAGGCGATGGCCAGCACGGCCTTTTCTCCGGTTAACCATGCCCGCATATCGCGAGAGGCTGAGATGGAAGCGCACAGTGTCCTGGCCAACGTCACGCCGGATCAGGTTAGCCTCGATCCTTACCCCCACTTTGTGGTGGACGATTGCTTGCCGGCCGCCTACTTTAACGCGCTGGCTGCCAGCTATCCTTCGAACCAGGTCATACTCGATTACTGCAGGAGCCATGAGGATCGTCGGTTCAACTTCGTCGAGGGAGCGGCGCGGGCGAATGACCGTTATGACGTGTCGGCGTATCAGGCGATCGAGCATCCCGATCTGCTTTCTGACATCTGGCTGAAATTCATCCAATATCACACGTCAAGCGCTTTTTTCTCCGAAGTGGTGGCGGTCTGCGGGGATGCGATCCGGCGCGTCTACCCTGCCCTGGAGGACACCATCGGTCGTCCGCTGGAGACAATGAGTACCGGCATCCGATACCGCTCGGATTGCGACGTCTCTCTTGACTGTCAGGTCGGCATAAACACACCGGCTGAATCCCGATCCAGCGTACGCCGCGTGCACGTCGACGCCCGCGAAGAGTTGTTTGCCATTCTGCTCTATTTCCGCGACCCGGCAGACGACACCGCGGGGGGGAATCTTGAGATTTGCCGCTGGAAAAACCCGCATCGTAAACGGTTTCGCCGGTCGGAAGTCGATGAGGTGGATGTCGAGCTATTGGAAACGGTCGAGTACAAGGCCAATCGCATGGTGATGTTCATCAACTCGCAGGACTCCCTGCATGCAGTAACGCCCAGGGATCCGTCGCCCCACACACGCAAGTTGGTCAACATCATCGGAGAGGTGGACAAATCGATACCCCGGGGTTTGTTCGCCCTGCCGAAGAAAAAGGATTTGGATTACTTTCGCAAAAAAATCGCGTCGAAAAGGAAGAAGCTACTGGGTGTCTGAGGCGGGTCCGGACGGTCGGCGCCGTTCAGCCGCCCGCTTTAAACCGTCCAGGGTGCCGGTGCATCGGTGTCGATCTGATACCGGGATATGGCCTCCAGCAGTGTTTCCCTCGGCATTGCGCCGTCTCGGGTGAGCTGATCCAGCGCAGCCAGAGTGATGTGTCTCCGGTCCACCTCAAAGAAACGCCGCAGGGCTTCACGGGTGTCGCTGCGTCCAAATCCGTCCGTGCCCAGGGTGGTAAGTCGGCCCTCCACATAGGGTGCAATCAAATTGGGTACTGCGCGCACATAGTCGGTGGCAGCCACCACCGGATCGGCGCCCGGCAGCAGGCGCGCCAAGTGGGAGACCTCCAGGTCCTTTCCTGGGTTCAGTCGGTTGCGGCGTTCCACGGTCCGTGCATCCCGCTCCAGTTCCGAAAAGCTGGTGGCGCTGAACACTTCAGCAGACACATTCCAGTCATCACGCAGCAGCTGTGCCGCGTACTCCGCCTCCCGCAGAATGGCGCCGGCGCCCAGTAGCCGCACCCGGCCGACCGGGCTGTCGGGCGTTGCCTCAGACAATCGGTACAGACCCTTGATCAGATCTGGCTCGATCCCCTCGGGTTGCGATGGATTCGGGTAATTTTCATTCATGGCGGTGAGGTAGAAAAACTCGTCAACCTGCGCCTCCATCATCCGTCGGGCGCCATAGTCGAACAGAACCGCGATTTCATAGGCGTAGCAGGGGTCGTAAGCGCGGCAATTGGGGACGGTGGTTGCGATCAGATGGCTGGCGCCATCCTGGTGCTGCAGCCCCTCGCCGCCCAGCGTGGTTCGGCCCGCGGTGGCGCCAATCAGAAAGCCGCGAGCGCGCTGGTCGGCCGCAGCCCAGATCAGGTCCCCCACCCGCTGGAAGCCAAACATGGAATAGTAGATGTAGATCGGCAACATGGCCGTGCCGTGGACGCTGTAGGCGGTGGCGGCGGCCGTCCACGAGGCGAGGGCGCCGGCCTCGGTAATTCCCTCCTCCAGCATTTGTCCGGTTTCCGATTCCCGGTACAGCAGCAGACTGGATGCGTCTTCGGGTTCGTACAGCTGCCCATCGGGCGCATAAATGCCGATCTGACGAAACAGGCTCGCCATCCCGAAGGTACGCGCCTCGTCGGCCACGATGGGAACGATACGAGGACCCAGGCGCTCATCGCGCAGTATCGTGGCCAGCATCCGAACGAAGGCCATGGTGGAAGACATGTCCTTGCCGTGTGCTTCAAGCGCGAACTTGCCATAGGTGCCCAGCGGTGGCACCGGCACCGGCTCAGCCTGTTGTCGTCGAGTTGGCAGCGGCCCGCCCAGCGCTTCGCGCCGCGCTTTGAGGTATCGCATCTCCTCGCTGTTGGCAGGCGGTTTTACGAACGCCAGTGCCTCCACCTCTGCATCGGACAGGGGCAATGCAAAACGGTCGCGGAACGTGAGCAGCCCGTCCAGTTTGAGTTTTTTGGTCTGGTGGGCCGTCATCCGTGACTCACCCGCGTCTCCCATGCCAAAGCCTTTTTTCGTTTTGGCCAGGATTACCGTCGGTTGCCCGGCGTGCGCGCGGGCGGCTGCAAAGGCGGCGTGAAGTTTTCTGAAATCGTGACCGCCACGATGCAGCTGGTCGATGTCGTCGTCGCTCATGTGGCGGACAAGGGCGGCCGTTTCCGGGTCCTCCTGGAAAAAATGGCTGAGATTGTAGGCGCCGTCCTTGGCCCCCAGGGTCTGGTACTTTCCGTCCACCGTGGCGGCGAAGCGGCGCAGCAAGGCGTGGTGGGTATCGCGTGCGAACAGCGCGTCCCAATCGCTGCCCCAGAGCACCTTGATCACGTTCCAGCCGGCACCTCGAAACAGGCCCTCCAGTTCCTGGACGATCTGGCTGTTACCCCGCACCGGTCCATCCAATCTTTGCAGATTGCAGTTGACGATGAAGGTCAGATTGTCGAGCCGCTCCCTGGCCGCCAGGGAAAGTGCGGCGATGGACTCCGGCTCGTCCATCTCGCCGTCGCCGAACACGCCCCAGACATGGCGGCCTTCGGTAGTCCGCAGACCGCGGGCCTGCAGATAGCGCAGAAAACGCGCGTTGTAGATCGCGCTGATCGGTCCGATGCCCATGGATCCGGTCGGGAACTGCCAGAAACCCGGCATCAGCCACGGGTGGGGGTAGGAACAGAGCCCCCCACCCGCCACTTCCTGCCGGAATCTGGACAAGGTGCCTTCGTCCAGGCGGCCCTCGAGAAAGGCACGGGCATATACACCCGGTGCGGAATGGGGCTGAAAGTAGACCAGGTCACCGTCTTCGCCGGCGTTGAAAAAATGATTGAAGCCGACTTCGAATATTTCGGCCGCCGACGCATAGCTGGCGATGTGCCCGCCCAGATCGCCATACGCCTGATTGGCCCGCATCACCATCGCAAGCGCGTTCCAGCGCAGCATGGCCGTGATCCGCTGCTCGATCCTGATATCGCCCGGATACGCCGGTTGCTGCTCCAGTGGGATCGAGTTGCGATAGGGAATATAGGGCAGCGGCCGGCGTTTTAGTTCACGCTCTTCGGCATGGTTTTCCAGCGTATTCAGCAGCGACACGGCAGCGTCCGGTCCACGCTGGGTGATCAGAGAGTCAAGGGCGTCCATCCATTCCTGTCGTTCCAGGTCGAAGTCATCGTCTTCATCGGTCGCCATGTCCGGTTCCTGTGATGTTGTCACGCCATACGCGCCTCTGGCAGCGGCTGCGCAGGCCTATCTCATCTCTTGCATCAGGCCGTATGCAGGCTGAAAAACGATTTCATCGCTTCCGCCGTTTCCGCTGGCGCTTCCTCCGGCAGGAAGTGCCCGCAGTCTATGCCTTGCGCGGTGACATCGACGGCGCGTTCCCGCCAGGTTGCGGGCACGTCATACAGGGCCTCCATCAGTCCGCGCAAGCCCCACAGCACCAGTAACGGACATTCAATGCGGCGCCCGATATCCGACGCATCGTGCTCCAGGTCGATGGAGGCGCCGGCCCGGTAGTCCTCGCAAGTGGCATGGATGGTGGCGGGATCCCGGAAACAGCGTAGATACTCGGCCAGCGCATCCGGGTCTTGCGCATCGGGTATGCGGCCCCAGCGTTTGAGCTTCTCGGTCAGATAGAAATCCGGGTCCGCGCCGATCAGGTGTTCCGGCAGCCCGCCCGGCTGGATCAGAAAAAACCAGTGATAGTAGGCGGTCGCCAGGCGTTGGTCCGTGGTTTGGAATACGGTAAGGGTGGGGACTATATCGAGTACGGCGGCAGCGACGATCCGCCGGGGATGATCCAGGGCCAGCCGGTGTGTGACCCGTCCGCCCCGGTCATGTCCGGCCACGGCGAAGCGCTCGTAGCCCAGCGCCGCCATCAGGCCTGCCTGATCCGCTGCCATGGCCCGTTTCGAGTAGGCCGTATGGCTTGCATCGCTGGTGGGTTTGGCGCTGTCGCCGTAGCCGCGCAGGTCCGGACACACCAGGGTAAAGGCCTGCGCCAGATCCGATGCGATCTTGTGCCACATCACGTGGGTCTGTGGATAGCCGTGCAGCAGCAGCAGGGGCGGCCCGGAACCGCCGATGCGGCAATGCAGCTCCAAATCGCCTATGTCGATCCGTCGAGACTCGAAGCCTTGGAACAAGTCCATGCGTCTGTCCGCCAGTGGTGAGAAATTGAACGGCCGCTCATTGCGGCCCACAGCACCAGCTTAGCGGACCGCTGCCGGGGTTTGCCACACCCGGCAGCGGCGGTCGAGAACCTAGAACAAACCCACCACGTTGCCTTGGGCGTCCAGGCCGATGCGGTTGGCTGCCGGCTCTTTTGGCAAGCCGGGCATGGTCATGATGTCGCCGCACACCACCACCAGGAACTCGGATCCGCCCGCGAGCCGCAACTCGCGGATGGGGACCACATGGTTCGATGGCGCACCCTTCAGGTTGGGGTCGGTGGAGAAGCTGTACTGGGTCTTGGCCATGCACACCGGGAAGTGGCCGTAGCCGGCTTCCTGATACTGGGCGAACTGGGCCCGCACTTTCTTGTCTGCAATGATGCCGTCGGCGTGGTAGAGATGGGTGGCGATGCTTTTCACTTTGTCCCACAGGGGCATATCGTCTGAGTACAGCGGAGCGAACTGGCTGGTGCCGCCCTCCACCAGGTCGGAAACAGCTTGAGCCAGGGCCTCCGCGCCTTCACCACCATCCGCCCAATGGCTGCAGACGATTGCGGTGGCGCCGTTCTCGGCACTGATCTCCTGTATTGCAGCGTGCTCTGCATCGGTATCGCCGCCGAATCGATTGATGCACACCACCACCGGTACGCCAAAGGTCTTCACGTTGCGGATGTGCCGAATAAGGTTGTCACAGCCGTGGCGCACGGCCTCTACGTTCTCGGGCCCCAGGCCCTTCAGATCGACCCCGCCATGCATCTTGAGCGCGCGAACCGTGGCTACGATAACCGCCGCGGCCGGTTTGAGACCGGCCTTACGGCATTTGATGTCGAAGAATTTCTCCGCCCCCAGATCGGCGCCAAAGCCGGCCTCGGTGACCACGTAATCGGCCAGTTTGAGAGCCGTCTTGGTGGCGATGACCGAGTTGCAGCCGTGGGCGATATTGGCAAAGGGGCCGCCATGGATAAACACCGGATTGTTTTCCAGAGTCTGCACCAGGTTCGGCATAAAGGCGTCTTTCAGCAGCACCGTCATGGCGCCGTCCGCCTTGAGTTCGCGGGCCGTAATCGGTTTGCGATCATGGTTGTAGCCGATGATGATGTTGCCCAGGCGACGTTGCAGATCTTCGAGATTGGTGGCCAGGCAAAAAATCGCCATCACCTCCGAAGCCACGGTAATGTCGAAACCGTCCTCGCGCACATAGCCGTTGCCGACGCCGCCCAGGGAACAGACGATCTGCCTCAGGGCACGGTCGTTCATGTCCACCACCCGCCGCCAGCTGATCCGGCGGCTGTCGATGTCCAGAGGGTTGCCCCAGTTGATGTGGTTGTCGATCATGGCCGCCAACAGGTTGTTGGCGGCGCCTATGGCGTGGAAGTCACCGGTGAAGTGCAGGTTGATGTCCTCCATCGGCACGACCTGGGCATAACCGCCGCCGGCGGCGCCGCCCTTGACCCCGAAACAGGGTCCCAGGCTGGGTTCGCGCAGGCACATGACAGTCTGCTTGCCGATGCGGTTGAGCGCATCGCCCAAGCCTATGGTGGTGGTGGTCTTACCTTCTCCTGCGGGTGTCGGTGAGATCGCAGTGACCAGTACCAGTTTGCCGTCGGGCCGCTGGCCCACTCCATCGGTGAAGTCCCGGGTGACCTTGGCTTTGTGATGGCCGAACTGGTATAGGTGCTTGGACTCGATGCCGAGCTTCCCCGCGACGTCCTGTATCGGCAGCATGCTGGCCGCACTGGCGATTTCGATATCCGTCAAGCCACTTTGCTTCGCCACGCGACACCTCCGAATTCATTGTTGGAACAACCCACTTCGCCGGCGGATGGTCCGCCTGCGGGCCTTGATCGGCTTGCCCAGAATCGACATGCACTTGTGTGTCGTAGCGGTTCCCGGGTGCCGGCGTCGCCGTGAGGAACATGCGGGTCGCTTGCTGGTGTGTGTTCGACGCATGGCCCATTAGGCTCGACACACTCGCGGGATTCTGCTGGTAGACTGCCGGGCCAGTCATACATCTCATCAGGCTGCGAGCCGTGCCCACTTCATGTCTTCCAGATCCACCGATCGCGGCCTGACCGGCGCTCTGCTCGCCCTGGCGGCGTTCACCTGGTGGGGACTGGCGCCGATCTACTTCAAGGCGGTGTCCTCGGTCCCGCCGTTGGAAGTCTTGGCCCACCGGGTGGTCTGGTCGGCTGTTCTGCTGGGCGGCGTGGTCGTGGTTCGCCAGGGCGCCCGTGTATTGTGGGCCGAATTCGCGGATCTGCGGCGGCTCCGGTTCTACGGCCTGACCGCGATCCTGCTGTCCACCAACTGGCTGATCTTCATTTGGGCCGTACAGAGCGGACGTTTGCTGGAGGCCAGCCTGGGCTATTACATAAACCCCCTGGTCAATGTGTTGCTCGGCGTGCTGTTTTTAAAGGAACGCCTCAACCGCCCTCAGCTATTGGCCGTGTTGTTGGCCGGTCTGGCCGTCGGCTTTCAGGTTCTGGCCTACGGACGATTGCCCTGGGTGTCGCTGACCGTGGCGTTCACCTTTGGTTTCTACGGGCTGTTGCGGAAAAAGGCCGGCTTTGATCCGTTACGCGGATTGTTGGTGGAGACCTTGGTAATGTTGCCGTTGGCGCTGGGCTACATGGCGTTTCTCTGGCAACAAGGGAGTGGCAGCTTCGGCCAACAGGGATTGCTGATCGATGGTTTGTTGATTTCGTCCGGGGTGGTGACTTCCGTGCCCCTGATTCTGTTTCTGGAAGGGGCCAACCGGATTCGCCTGTCCACTCTCGGGGTGATGCAGTATGTCGCCCCGACGCTGCAGTTTCTGCTCGCTGTGGCGGCCTACGGGGAATTGTTCACCTGGGTCCAGGGGGTGACCTTCGGCCTCATCTGGAGTGCGCTCGGGGTTTACAGCTGGGATGCGTTTCGAAATCGCAGACGGCGCGCTGGGGGCAGAGCCGTCTGAATTGGTTGAACCAAAAAAACAGCCCCGGCGGATGCCGGAGCCTGGAGGCCTCGGTCCGCGGCGCCGCTCCTGCGGTGCCGCGGCAACGGTTGCCTACATAATGGCTTCGATGCCCAACTCGCCGAAGCCCTTCGTATCGAAATTGTCCTGGAACATTTTACGCAGGGTTTCGGCCTGCTCGTCATAGGCGTTGGCGTCGCCCCATGTATTCCGGGGATTCAGCATCTCGTCCGGGACCCCGGGGCAGGATTTCGGCATTTTCAGATTGAATACCGGATGGGTGACATATTCGGTCTTGTCCGGATCCAGATCGCCACACAACGCGGCATCGAGCAATGCCCGTGTGTGCTTGATGGAGATGCGCTTACCTTCACCATAGGGTCCGCCGGACCAGCCCGTATTCAGCAGGATGCAACGCGCTTTGTGCTTGGACATCTTGTCGGCCAGGATCTTGGCGTAGACTGACGGCGGGCGGGCCATGAAGGGCGCGCCGAAGCAGGCGCTGAAGGCCGCCTTCGGTCGGGTCAGGCCCACTTCGGTGCCGGCCAGCTTGGCCGTGAAACCCGATACAAAGTGATACATCACTTCCTTGCCCTCCAGAATCGATACCGGCGGCAATACGCCGAAGGCGTCGGCGGTGAGCAACACGATGGTCTCCGGATGGGGGCCCTGAGCGCCGGGGGCCACATTGGGATTGGCGTTCAGGGGATAGGACAGACGGGTGTTTTCAGTATAGGAGGCGTCGGTCAGGTCGAGTTCCTGCGGGTCGGTTTCCTCCAGCGGTTTGCCCGGCAACGGGGGCACGTTTTCGATCAGGGTGCCGGGCATGGACAGGGCCGCGGCAATAATCGGTTCGTCCTCCTTGTCCAGATCGATCAGCTTGGCATAGCAGCCGTCCTCGAAATTGGAAACGCCGTCGCGGGTCCAGGCGTGCTCGTCGTCCCCCACCAGCTTGCGCGCCGGGTCGGCGGAAAGCGTTGTCTTCCCGGTGCCGGAAAGCCCGAATAGGATCGCTGCATCGGACGCGTCGCCCACATTTGCCGAACAGTGCATGGACAGGTCGTTTAAGTCCGGCAGCATGTAGTTCATTACGGTGAACATGGTTTTCTTGACCACGCCGCAGTAGTCGGCTCGACCCAGCACCAGCACGCGGCGGTGTCGAATGTCGATGATCACGGCCCGATGGCTCGGGGTCCCGTCCACGTCCGGATCGCAGTGGTAGGAGGGGACGTTCAGCATGGTCCAGCGTTTGTCCTCCTCATTGGTGACGCCCTGCAAGTCCTTGGGAAACATGTTGTGGGCGAACAGCGCATGGGTGGCGTACTCGCCGACAAATCGATATGGGATGGCGTATTCCGGGTTGACCCCGCAGTACACGTCTTTGACGTAAAGCGTCGCGCGGCGCCGGTTCAGGTGTTCGCTGACCCGGTCCACCAGCTTTTCAAAAGTGTCGGGATCGAATTTCTTGAAGTCGTCCTTCCACCAGATTTTGTCCTCCACCTCAGGCCAGGCCACCCCGAATGTGTCCTGTACCGGGCGGCCGGTGCAACTGGGGTCGGTGTAGTAAACCATGGGGCCGTCCAGGCCAAGCTTGGTGGCATGCGCCTTTGGCTCGTCGTCGGGGCCATCCGGACGAATTCGACCGCGGTCGTTTTCCAGGGCGGCCTGAAACAGGGCGCGCTTATCCAGGCCATATTTGTAAAAGACCTTTTTCAGGCCGAAGCGGTTCTCCAGAGCCGCGCTGAAATCCATCTGTGCCACCTCATAAACGTTATGGGAACTGTGCGAATGCATCTTGGGCGTGGCCCGTCTGCAATCAGGCCATCCGTAAACCCGCCAGCGTACCTAGGCGGGCGGGTGCAGGCAAGTTGCCAGCCAGCCTCCGGCGCAATCGTGAAATATCATTGCCACCCGATTTCTTATCGTGGGAGGCGGTGAATGGAGCGGTCTAGGAAGACACGTCGACCACACGTATGGGAATGTTCCGCAGTTCCAGTGGATTCCCGGGCGCATCGGCTTGGTCTGGCTGACTTTCGGCTGGTTCGAGGTGCGTCCCCGGCTCCAGGTTGACGAAGTCGTACAAGCGCCGGTCCGCCAGGTGGGATGGGGCCACATTCTGCAGGGCGGCGAAAATGCTGTCGATCCGACCGGGATGTTGCCGCTCCCACGACTGGAGCATTTCTTTGGTGGCCTGACGCTGAAGATTGTCCTGTGATCCGCACAGATTGCACGGAATGATCGGGAACCGCCGCAACTCGGCAAAGCGCTTAATATCGGCCTCTTTACAGTAGGCCAGTGGGCGGATAACGATGTGTTGACCGTCATCACTGATCAACTTGGGCGGCATCGCCATCAGCTTGCCGCCGTGAAACAGATTGAGGAACAGAGTCTCCATGCTGTCGTCCCGGTGGTGGCCCAGGGCAATCTTGGTGGCATCCAGTTCGTCTGCCGTGCGGTAGAGGATACCGCGGCGCAGACGCGAGCAAAGACCGCAGGAGGTCTTGCCTTCGGGAATAATCCGTCTTACCACGCTGTAGGTGTCTTCCTGGACAATGTGGAACGGCACACCCAGGCTGCTCAAATACTCGGGCAGCACGTGCTCGGGGAAGCCCGGCTGTTTCTGGTCCAGGTTGACGGCCACCAGTTCGAAATCCACCGGTGCGCTCCGGCGCAACCCGATCAGTAGATCGAGCATGGTATAGGAGTCCTTCCCGCCGGACAGGCAGACCATCACTCGGTCGCCATCCTCGATCATATTGAAGTCCCGAATCGCACGCCCGGCGTTGTGCCGCAGGCGCTTCCGCAGTTTGTTGAAGTCGAGTCGGCCTTGACGGGTTTCGCTGTGCATTGGATGGCTCGGTACGGCACCTGATCCGCTCACGGTCCGGCAGTTTAACGGGTCCGGCGGCGCGATGGCAGCATCGGCAGGGCACAATTCAACAGAGGACCGTGTTCGGAACGACCTGCGGTCAACCGCGGTCTCAGCGTTCAGGGTGGTAAACGGCAGTGAGCATGTTGAGCAGACCGATCAAGCTGATGCCCAGGAGTATCCGGTCCGGGCTTGCCGTGGCGGTCGTCGCGGTGGCCGCGACGGCCTGCTCGCTGGTGGGCGTGGCCTACGACAATCTCGAATGGTATGTGCTGCGTGAGACCGACGGGCTTGTGGAGTTGACGGCACCTCAGAAGGAAATCCTGCGGGTCGATTTTCGTGGGGCACAGGCGCGTCATCGCGCCGAACAGTTGCCGATGGTGATCGCCTACCTCGATGGCCTGGCGGTCGTGGCGGGACGTGGATTGACCCCACCCGAGGCCGAGTGCGCGGTGGATTGGGCCCGCTGGTTGTACCGGGAGACCGCCGCAATGGCCGTGCCTGCTTCGGCACGTCTACTGGCTTCTCTCAGCCCGACGCAGCAGGTTCGGTTGTCGGAGGCCCTGGCGGAGCGAAGCGAGGAGTATCGTGAGGCGTATCTGGGCCCGAATGCTGAGCGGCGCTCACAAGTCCGAGCGGAGCGGGCCACCGAGTTCATCGAGTATCTGACCGGTGATCTGGAACCGTCCCAACGGCTCAGCATCGAGGCCTGGAGTGTGGCGGCACCCGACACAGCCGGGCCCTGGCTGGACTATCGCACAACAGAGCAATCCAGCTTGCTGCTCGCTTTGGCCGACGGGGCCTCGGAGCCCGAACTGGAGGTGCAGCTGCGACGCTGGTGGGTGGACCGGGCGGGCATGCCACCGTCACTGCTGGGCCAGATCCAGCTTTTGGAGCGCAGCGTCGTCGATTTGAGCCTCTCCCTGGACCGAAGCCTGAACTCGGGTCAACGCCAACATGCCCAGCGCAGGCTTCAGAATCTGGCGGACGATTTGCGCGAGCTGTTGCCCAAGGTCGATGGGGCGGCGCAAAGCGTCAACGGTAAGCCAACATCTGCGCCGGCCTTTGTCGACTGTGGGCTTGCCTAGGAGTGCGGTAGAAAGGGAACGGTCTGCGGCACAGCCATTTGGGCCCGGTTCCGCGATCCTCTTCGTCACATAGCGACGGCTGTGCCGCCCCGACGATCCCGAAAGCGTTCTCGAACTGGACAGCGCCTCGCCTCGTCCACTGTCTAACGCGCAGACTCCCAGTGTTCCGTCCCATGAGTTGTTCGTGTTTCAGAGCGCCCGAGATGCGCCACCGCGGCATCCGTTTCCAAACCACCGCACCCCGACAAGGCCGCTGGGATTCATGCGTGCAGCGCGTTCGTTATGCACAATCTGCGCTAAAGTATCCCTCACATCCTTGATTCCATCACCCAGGGTTAAACACCCGATCATGCCTGTGAGCGCACCATAAAATGAACGAACTGGCCTTGGAGGACGGAGCGATCCAGTGCCGAGAAATCCTGGAGCGTATCCGCGGGACCAACCAGGAACTCGAGGCCCTTGGACTGACCGTGCGCTGGATCCTGGCCGAGTTCGATGTGTTTTATTCCGAGTTCAGGAAGATCTCGCCGCTGGCGCAGCAGGCCTTTGAAGCCCGCGAGCCACAGACCTCTCTGGCGCTCAGTCGCCACCGATTGTCTTTGTACAGCGTATGTGTTCATCGTATGGGCCTGGAACTGGTGGAAGCGTTTCCCGCCATCGCGATGAACGAGAACTTCTGGCGCGAGGTGGAACGCCGCTACCAGCCGCTGATCGAGGGACGCTATGAGTGGGATCTCGCGCTGGCTTTCATCCACTCGGTAAGACGTAAGGTCTATCTCGAGGAGTGGCGCCCGGTGGATTACAGCCAAACTGGACTTGAGCTGCCAACCCACAAGCATACCGACGATGTTTGCCGCACCTTCGCCGGTGGCGACCGGATCGACCCTGCAACCGTGCGGGAGATACTCGAGTTGCCGGGCTTCAAGGTTGCCTATCGGGATATTGAGGACGATGCCCGCCTGGTCGCCGAGCGGGTGAATCGGGTTCTGGGCCTCGATTCAGGTGAGGCCGGCCCGGTTGAGGCAGTTCAGATGGTGGGCGCGGGTTTTTTTCGAAATCGTGGCGCCTACCTGGTGGGCCGGATCGTTCTGCAGGGTGGCAGGCTGACGCCCTTCGTGATTGCGTTACTGAATTCGCCGGAAGGCATTTATGTGGATGCGGTGCTGACCACGGAAACCGATACGCACAATTGTTTCAGCTCCACACTGGCGAATTTCCATGTAACCCACGACGCCTACCATGAGCTGTCGCGGTTTCTGCATAGCATCATGCCGAGTCGCACGGTTGGTCTGCACTACACCACCATCGGCTATAACCACCTGGGCAAAGTTGCGGTCATGAACGAGTTGGAGCAGGAAATCGAAAGCTCCGGTGAAGTCCTGCAGACCGCGGTGGGTTCTCCCGGCACCGTAGCCATCGGATTTTCCACCCCCTCATCGGCCTATAATCTCAAGGTCATCCGCGACCATCCCACGGACGGGTACAAGTGGGGCGAGTTCGGCGGCATTGAATCGGTCAAGGAGAAATACGCCCAGGTTCATGACATCAACCGCACGGGCAGCATGTTGGACAACATCATCTATCACTTCGTCAGGCTTGATCGGGATTGGTTCGAGCCGGCGTTGCTCGCAAATTTGCTGGAGCAGGCCAGCGAGAGTGTGTCGCTTCAGGGTGATTCCATCGTGTTCAAATTTCTGATCGTTCAGCAGCGGCTTACGCCTCTGCCAGTGTATCTGGAAACGGCATCTGACCGGCACAAGGAAATCGCGGTGGTCAACCTGGGGTACTGCATTCGCAACAACACCGCCGCCAACATATTCAACAAGGATCTGGACGCCCGTAATTACGGAGTCAGCCGCTATCGCAAGGTCTATCTGTTCGACTACGACGCCCTCGAGCCGCTGGG
The DNA here is from genome assembly GCA_024641125.1 of Candidatus Competibacteraceae bacterium. Lineage (GTDB taxonomy): Bacteria > Pseudomonadota > Gammaproteobacteria > Competibacterales > JAHEDQ01 > JAHEDQ01. The sequence continues at coordinate 32,915 of JAHEDQ010000018.1, forward strand.
CGAAGTGAAGATCCGCAGCAATCAGGATCGTTTCGACGGTGAAGAGGACATTCCGGATTGGTATTTCGAAGAGGGTGTCGTGTTTTTGCCTGAGGAAATGGAGGTGGGGCTCTGCATTCCCAACCGCCACCTGCGACGGCTGTTTCGCGAGGCCCATGGCGATCTGATGACCACCGCTTACTGGGAGCGGATCCAGCGCGAGATTCAGGATGGGAAGGTGCCGCCGGTCAGTGTGTATCCGGATGAACGGCGTCTGCGGCGAACCGCGCCGGCCTGACGCATCAGCCTGGGTCAGTCTGTGCTCCGGCGGGCTCGGACATCAGCTGCTCGATCAGACGGACCGCCGCTCCGTCCGCCGCGTAGGCCCTGAATCTGGCCTGCATTTCGTCCATGCGATGCCGCAGTCTGGTATCGCCCAGGATGCGCAGCAGACGGTGTTCGATGGCGGTTGCATCGTCCTGGGTCCTGTCGCCCAGCAGCCCCAGGCCGTGGTAGACCACCCGGGCCGCATTGCCATTCTGGTCACCGTGCCCGGTGGAGTACATCAGCATCGGCACGCCGAAGTGAATGCACTCATTCAAAGTGGTGCTGCCGCCATGGGTAACCATGCACTGTGCCTGTTTCAGTACCGCCAGTTGCGGCGCGAAATCCAGTGCCAGCACATTGCTTGGCAGCGCGCTGAGCTGGGTTGGGTCCACTTTTGAACCCAGCCCCAGCACCAGATCCCATTCCGGATGTCGCTCCAGCACCATAACAATGCGCTTGAGAAAATCCAGGTCGCTCACCCAAAAGGTGCCGAGGGAGCAATACAGCAGCGGCCGGTCCGGCTGGCCTTCAACACGGCGCTTGGACTGAAAATCATTCCAAAGCGCCATGGAATCCGGGCTGACGCTGGTTTCCTTGCGCTCGCTCTGGACCAGCGGTCCCAGATAGCGCATGAGCGGGTGAGGGTCGTGGGGAAACTCCAGGTCCCAGGCGCAGCAGCTGAGCACCGGTAGCCTGCGGTAGGCCATCGGGATTGGCCAGGCATCCAGATCGGTCTCGCGTTTGAAATCGAAACCATGCACCCTGGCCACGGCTTTAAGCTCCGCCAAGTCCATGGTCTGATAGCGGACAGCGCGCCCTGCGGTTCTGAGCCGCGATGGTGAGAAGCGTCGGCGGATCCGCTGGCGGCGTTTGGCTTGGCGCAGTTCCGCCCACGCCTGTTGGATTCTGGATTGTGTCTGTGCAGTGCCGTCCGGAATGATTTCGGTGTGGGTCGGCGGCAGGCCGGGGCGCTCGAAAATCCCGTACCAGCTCTCGATCACCGCCGTGGGAATACCAAGCCCAGCACTCGCGATGACAACGTAATGCAGTTCCAGATCGATCAGGAGCAAATCCGGCATCAGCCGTCGGATGACCTGTTCGATCTCCGGGTTTGCCAACGAAGCCCGTCGGGTCCTGCGTCGGGCCAACAGGCGGCGGATGGGATGCAGCCGGCGGCTGCGGCGCAGCCAGTCTTCGCGAACCTGTTGATCCCCGCGGAGTTGCTCGAACTTCAGCCCCTCCGCGCTCATGCGCTGGCGTAAATCCGCCGGGCTGAGCAGGGTGACCCGGTGACCCGCGGCTTGGAGTCGATGGGCCAGGGTCACCGCCCGGTTGATGCTGCTGTTCATGTTCTTGATTACTTGGACGATATGGCCCATTACCACTCCTGTTCGGGTCGGCGGCTGACCGGATTGCTGCTTGGGCGGGCGCTTTGATGTAGTGTTCGCGAAACGACGGTTCACCAAGGGGCGGGCATGTCAGCAAGTCTGCGGGATCTGCCCGAATACGCCAATCCAGCGCAGACGCAATGAACAGATCATCGCATATGGGTGATGACCGAATTTACGGTTTCAGCGAGCGTATTGGTCTGCTGGGTTTGTATCTGTTCGCCCTGTTCGCCTATCTGGGCGTTGCCATCGCCCACATCGGATTGTTCCTGATGCTGATGGCGGCCTTGATCCAATGGCGAGAGTTTGGGTCGGCACTGCGCGCGCCACCGCTGCCGCAACTGGCGTTCAGCGTACTCGGGCTGGCCCTGATTTCCGCCCTCGTGGCCGCCAGATCCCATCCGGAGCATGCGGGCCCGCACTGGTCGGGATTCGGTGATGTGCTCCAGTTCTGGCTGTTCCTGCTTCCGGCCTGGTGGATGGGCGGGCGGACTTCTCGCATCCTGGCGGCCCTGACCCTGACCCTGATCGGGTTCGTATTCGGTGTGATCAAAGTCATGGAGTGGGACGATCTGCAACGCCTGCTTGCCTTCGATCGCCCAACTTTTCGGTGGTCCATCAACGCCTTCGGCCAGTATGCCGGCTCGGGGCTTCTGGGCATCGTTCTATTGTCACCCCGACTGTGGAAGTGGAGCGCCGGGCGCCGTGGTGGCATGGCGGCACGGGCGGTCGCGGTGGTTCTCGCTGGGTTGATGCTGTCAGGGGTGATTTTTTCGCTATCGCGGGGCGTCTGGTCTTCGCTGCTTTTGGTGACGGCCGGTCTGGCCCTGCTTGCGTGGAGGTTGCGCGGCGGCGGACGTCCGAATCATCTGGGTCGCTGGGCAGTGTTCGGAGCGACCCTGCTCGCCTTCGGGTTGTTGCTGACGGGAAATCCGGCGACCGTTCGATTAAACCAGATCGTTGAACCCTTTGCCCAGTTGCTGGCCGCCGACGGTGACCTCACAGCCGTCGACGATATCTCGTTCCGGGAACGCCTTGGAATGCTCTCCCTGGGCATTGACAGTTGGTTGCAGGCGCCATGGATCGGTCTCGGTCCGGGCGCACCGGGGTTGATCCTCCGGGCCAATGAGGCGCGTTTTGTCGGCGGCAGCACATATACCGATTTTCACGCCTTGCCGCTGGATCTTCTGGTGGCGTTCGGCCTTCTGGGCACACTGGCACTGAGCGCTTTGCTGGTCGCGGTTCTGGTCTGGGCCTGGCGGGGTTATACCGCCGGTTGCCTGCCCCCCGATCTGTTCCTGACCGTGATGGGCCTCAGCGTCTTCAATGTGCTGTGCCAGATGACCGACACCCGCATTTTCAGCATTCATGGGCGATTTTTCTGGATACTGGTGGCCGGTGCGGCCTGCAGTTGCTGGCTGCGTGCCCGGGTTTCGGCG
>JAHEDQ010000165.1 GCA_024641125.1 Candidatus Competibacteraceae bacterium
AACCCGGCCGGACACCGCGCCGCTGTCTTGGTCGAGTTGCATACTCAGGTAGGCGGTTTCGATGCTGGAATGGCGGTTATGCGGTCTGGCGGAAGCGGTCGCGGTGCGAAACTGACCGAAAAGCTGGTGCAGGGCCGGGGCCATGGACAGCACATGCATGAGCCGCCGACCGGCGACCAGGGCCGAGCCGATAACCGCCACCAGCCAATTGAGCCGCCCGGTTGCCACCAAGAATAAAAGGAACCCGATCCCGAGCCATGTGGCGGTGCGCATTGCCTGCTGTCTGGCAGCACCCGGCGGACGCGTGCGTAGCCAACGATAGAAGGCAACCGCTCCCACAGCGATCGCTATGATAAGCAGCAGGTTCAGCGGCATGCGTTCAGCCTCCTGGCAACTGTGCCAACAGTCTGTGCGCCATTGGATTATTCCGGTTGTCGAGCGCCTTCAAAGCCTTCGCACCGCCGGACGCGTACACGGCCACTGCCCGAAGCAGGTCGCGCAGCTGGTCGGCGCTGGCTGCGTCGAACGGACAGTAGGCACCGCCGGACAGGCGGGCGATCTCCGCAAACGCGGTACGGGCGGCGAGGTCGTGCCCCTCCTGAAACATGAAGGCCACCGTACCCACAAGTCCCATTTGACCGGCCAGGTCACACAAAACATCAATGGGTTCTTCCACGCAGTCGCCAATGAAAACCAGTGCGTTTACCCGGTGTTTGCGAGTGGTCTCGATTGTGTGCTCCAGCAGTCGTTTGATCTGGGTCAGGCCGCCCCGACAACGCACTCGGGACATGCGTGCCAGCAGGGTATTTCCATCCCGGCACCAGGGCGAGGTTTCAAATTCCTGGTGTCCACGATAGTAGGCGAGTTGTATCTGGAGCCCGCCCTGTGCGGACGCAATCTGGAACATTTCGGCCTGGAGTTCGCTGGCCTGATCCCAGGTTTGGGCTCGGCTCGCGGTGGCGTCCAAGGCAAAAATGAGTCGGCCTTGTCCGCCAGCGGACACGGTTGCGGGTGTTTTGCGGACCTGATCCAGAAATGCATTCACCGCCTGCCGATTCGTCTTCTTGCTTAGCGGGTGTCGCTGGTCTGACATGGGTATCCCGGATTCCCTTGGGCCGTGGGTGTGCACCTGCGAGCAGGTTTTATCCAGAACAGGACGCGCATTTATGCAACAGTCTTCGATGCCGCCGCCGATGCGCCTCAATGTCCCTTTCAAGGGTCAACAGCGTGTCGACCCAGGTGAGGGCAGTTCGATAGTCGTGCAGGCGATGTTCGAAGTATTTCGCCAACTGCTCTATGGCGAGACCATCGCTCTGCCGGGCAAGTTCCTGCCAGATATCCACGGCGAGTGACCAATCGCCAATTCGCCGCGCCGTTCGGGCCAGCTCGTGTTGAGCCGACAGGTCGAGGTTATCACGGTGACGCTGCAGATATTCCAGTGCGGAGTGGTCGCCATGGATGGATGCCAGCCAAGTGGCGGTGCGAGCATGGTCCACATCGGCACAGTACGTGTCGGAATCTGTGCCACGGTAGCGGGCATCGATGGCGGGCAGCAACGCGGCCAGGGATACCAAGTCCCATCGATTGTGTTCCGCCACCTCACGTAACATATCGGTGTGGCCCATCCTCAGCCAGTTCAGCCAGGCGGTGGGTGCCATGGATCCTGGCAGGTCATTGTGTCGCTGGAATCCCAGCAGCATGGGCTCGACCGTTGACAGGCGACAGTTTGGCCACCTCCGTGCAAACATGCGGCGCACATGAAACAGCAGATCGAGATGTTCCGGTCTGCGCAATGGTGAGGGCAGTGAGGCCAGACGGTAGCGGGTTTCCAACTGGGTCACGTCAAAGCTCTTGCCGTTGAAGGACACCAACAGTCCGGCCTGTTCCAGATCTTCCGTTACTGCTTGCAGCAGCCCCGGCTCGCCGCCAAAACCGCTCATGAGATACTGCCGAAGCAACAGATCCGGGCCGTCGAACCAGGCCAGCCCCACCATAAACACCACAGTGCCGGTGCCCCCTGCCAGACCGGTGGTCTCGGTGTCGAAAAAGACGATCCGACCACCACTTGAAGCGTGGGGATGCCCCAAATATGCGGCGGCTTCCCGCTCCCCGGCGAGATTCTGATGGCCGTGCCCGCGAATGCGGGGGTGTCGGGTTTCAAGTCGGATCAACGACGGTCCGATGGGGGTGCCGCCCACGGCTTTCGCCAGCCGGTCGCTGCCCGTCGTGGCCTTTACCGTCGGTGGATGCGCCCGGCTAAGCATGCTCCGTCGCAGTCGTTGCTGGACATCTGTGCCGATATCCTCGGTTGAACCGCTGTCAGACGGCACAGACTGTGCGCTGCCGCCAGACTGCTGCGCCAGGGCCCGTAGACGTGTGCCCAGGGAACTCATGCGCCGGCGGACCCCGGCGCACTCAGCAGTTCAAGAACCCGAAGGGCGAGCGCTTTGGCGGATACCGTGCGTTCCTCATCGGAACTGAGAATCGGGCCTATACAGGCTGGGCACCCGGCTGGGCAGCGACACTCGGATACCATCTCACGAGCCCCGGTCAGCAGTTGCGCCCGCATCTCGTAAACCGGTTCTGACAGGCCGATGCCCCCAGGATAGTTGTCGTACAGGAAGACGGTGGGCGCAAAAATCTGCTCGGGCCGCTCCAGATCCACGTCGTCGCCGTTGAACTTCTGGGCCGAGCCGCGTCCCCGGGTTCCCACGTGGCTGAACCAGGTCGCGTCACTGTTGCCGACGGCACGACCCAGGTCGCCCGGTTCCGACATGGTGAGCAGCGCAGCCACAAAATGCATGGCATAGGCCGCGCCCAGGAACCCGTCAAGTGACTGCCAGCGCGATTCGAAGGCTTGGCACAGCGCATCCGCTTCCAGCCGCCACCAGACAGCGGTGGTATGCATTTCCCGATCCGGCAGGTTGATGTTGCCATAGCCCACGTTCTCGTGGGTGTAGTAGCGAATTTTCTTGTATCCCGCGACTCTGAGCACCAGATGGACCTCGCCCTGGGCGCATTGACCCGCACCCGATGCATCGGCGCGAAACTCGCTCAACACTTTCAGTTTGGTGTAATCGATGGCATCCGTGTAGTAGTCTGCGCGGGTCTGCGTGACGAACGCTTTGCGCCCCTCCCAGTCGAGCCGTTCCACCTGAAACGGCCGCGCCTGAATCATGTATATGGCGCCTTCGTACAAGGTCATGGCGGCACTGCTGAAATCGACCTCGGCAATGATGTCCTTTCGGCCGCCGGTGGTGTCGACAACCACAAAATTGCCTTCCGCCACGCTTCGCAGACTGACCGCGTTGGCCGGGTAGTTGTCGGCCACCCAGTGCCAGCGTCCACCCTCATGGTGCAGAACCTGTTCCTGTTCCAGATACTCCAGGAAAGGAAGCAGGGCGTCTGACCCGAAGTCATCGTCATCGCTGAAAGGCAACTCGAAGGCAGCGCAGCGGATATGGTCCAGCAGGATCAGCAGTTGGTCTGGGGCGATTCGGGCGTGTTCCGGCGAGGCGCCGAGGAAGAACTCCGGATTGCGTACGATGTACTGATCCAGTGGCAGGCTCGAGGCAACCAGAATGCCCAGCGCCGGTCGGTTTCGTCGCCCGGCCCGGCCCAGGCGTTGCCAGGTGCCGGCGATGGTGCCGGGATACCCGTTTAGAACGCATACGTCCAGAGAGCCGATATCCACGCCCAGTTCCAGCGCGGACGTCGCCACCACGCAGTCCACCTGGTCAGCGCGGAGCTTGTGCTCGGTTTCCCGCCGTTCGGTGGGCAGATACCCCCCCCGATAAGCCCTTACCCGGGCCGGGCGCCGCGGATCTTTGTCGAATGCATCTTTCAGGTACTTGGTGAGCACTTCGACCATCAGCCGAGTCTGGGCGAAGACGATGGTTTTGAGGCCGGCTTTGACCGCCTCCCGGGCCAGTATGGAACTCTGGGAACGCGCCGAGGCACGGATGCCCAGATCCGGATTCACCACCGGCGGATTCCACAGCAACAGCGTCTTGGGGCCACTGGGCGCACCGCTTTCCCGGATCGCGTGTACCGTGTCGCCAACCAGCAATTCGGCCAACTCCCCGGGGTTGGCGATGGTTGCCGAACAGGAGATGAACACAGGATCGACGCCGTAGAATCGGCACACGCGCCGCAGGCGGCGCATGACGTTGGCCATGTGGGAGCCGAACACGCCTCGATAGGTGTGCAGTTCATCGATAACGATGTACTTCAGACTCTCGAAGAACTGGGCCCATTTTGTGTGATGGGGCAGGATGCCCTGATGCAACATGTCCGGATTTGTGACGACGATATCGCCTCGGGTCCGTACCGCTTTACGCGCGTCCCCCGGGGTGTCGCCGTCGAAGGTGTAGGCCCGCACACCCAACTCGCCCGCGGCGTTCAGTTCATTGATCTCCGCAACCTGATCCTGAGAAAGCGCCTTGGTGGGGAACAGGTAAAGCGCCTTGTGCTGATCCTGCAAGGCGCCGTGCAGCACCGGCAGGTTGTAGCACAAGGTCTTGCCTGAGGCGGTGGGGGTAACCACCACCGTATGGCGTTCGTTCCGCACGCTGGTCCAGGCAGCCGCCTGATGCGAGTACAAACGGCTGATGCCCCGGCGGGTCAGTGCCTGGTGCAGGCGTGGGTCCAACTCCGGGGGTAGATCGGCGTAGTTGCCCAGCTTGGCGGGTATCAACAACTCTCCGGTGACTCGGTTGGCGAACCGCCTGCCCAGTGACCGGACCAATCCCCCCACATCCGGTTCGGAGCGGGCCGCGGCGTTTGCAGACCCGGCCGGCACCACAACTTGGCTCATTTGCGTGATTCTCTGGATTGGCCTAGTCTCAGTCTAGAGAACCAATAGAGAACGCACAATATTCATGACTGTTCTCACCCGACGTCAGCAACAGATTCATCGGTTCCTGCGCCGCTATCTGGCCACCCACAGCGAGGCACCGACGCTGGACGAGCTGTGTGCGGCACTGGGTCTCAGCTCCCGAGGCTCTCTGCACAAACACGTCCAGGCGTTGGTGGATGCGGGGGTGTTGGCGCCGTTGGAGGGCCGTCGGCGGGGACTGCGCCTGATGGATGCGTCAGCAGCGGAGATGCGTTCGCTGCCGTTCCTGGGATTTGTGGCCGCCGGGCGGCCGATCGAGGCGGTTGCCCAGGGACAGACCGTGGCTGTGCCGGACTGGTTGGGTGGAAGAGGGGACTGTTACGTGCTCCAGGTGCGGGGTGACTCGATGATCGAAGCGGGTATTCTGGACGGGGACTGGGTGGTGATCGAGTCGCGAAGCCATGCACGGAATGGGGAAATCGTGGTGGCCCTGATCGACGGGGAGGAGGTGACCCTTAAACGCATCCTGCAGGAGGCTGAACGGGTTACCCTGGAGCCGGCAAACGCGGCGCTGGAGCCGCTCTCGGTTCACCCGGATCGGGTTCAGGTGCAGGGGGTTCTGGTGGGGCAGATGCGCCGCTATGATCGAGACGTTGTGGGTCAGCATGGTGCGCGGATGGCGTGAACAGGGCACGGGGCGTCCGATCTATTCGTCAACTTGCATCTTGCGTTTCAGGTGCACAGGCTCATCGTTGCAAACCCTCGCAATAGCGCAACAGTTACCCGAAGTATCCAGCTAGAATTTTTCACCTTCCAATCTGCTTAGCCAGGAATGGACCAGAGGCGCTCAAGATGAACAACCAGAAGGTGGCGATCATTACCGCCGGCGGCAGCGGCATGGGGGCCGATGCTGCACGAAGGCTGGCGGCCGACGGATGCAAGATCGCCATTCTCTCCTCATCGGGCAAGGGTGAAGCGTTGGCGCGTGAGCTCGGCGGAATTGGCGTCACAGGGTCGAACCGATCTCATGACGATCTCAAGACCCTGGTGGACTCTGTGGTTCACACCTGGGGTCGTGTCGACATCCTGGTCAACAGCGCGGGTCACGGTCCCAAGGGGCCGGTGTTGGATATCTCGGACGAGGATTGGCATCTGGGGATGGAAACTTACCTGCTCAATGTCATACGACCGACCCGTCTTGTTACGCCGATGATGAGGGCGCAAGGCAGCGGTTCGATCATCAACATCTCGACTTTCGCCGCCTTCGAACCGGACCCGCTGTTTCCCACCTCTGGCGTGTTTCGCGCTGGGCTGGCCGCATTCAGCAAGCTGTTTGCGGACCGTTATGCGGCCGACAACATCCGCATGAACAATGTGCTTCCCGGCTTTATCGACAGCCTGCCGGAAACAGAGGATCGTCGCGAACGCATACCCATGGGGCGATACGGCCGCGCCGACGAGGTGTCTTCAGTGATCGCGTTTCTGGCGTCCGATGGTGCCGGCTACATCACTGGCCAGAACATTCGCGTGGACGGCGGCATAACCCGATCTGTCTGACCCTGCTGGCAGCGTAACGGAGCACGAACGTGGTTCGTCCGGCCGTTGTTTTACCGCCTACGATTTCACCGTGGATAAGTTCAGCCCGACGGCACCGACCACGATCATGGCGATGTAGAGCAGGCGTACTCCGGTGATGTTCTCGCGAAACCATAACCACCCGACCATGACCACCAGTACGGTGCCGGCACCGGACCAGATTGCATAGGCCACGCTCACCGGAATCTCACGCAGCGCCCGGGCGAGTAGAACAAAACTCACCGAGTAGAGCGCGATCGCACCGGCAAAGTACCCCATCCGGGACAGGCCGTCCGACAGTTTGAGTGCGCTGGTGCCCAATACCTCGAACGCAATTGCCGCGTAGAGCATCCACCAGTTAACGGTCACCTGGAAGTACCTCGAACTGACACCAGGAAATTCTCACCGGTCCGTTTTCAAGGCCCGGTCAAAGGGCCTTGATTTGGGCCGAAAGGGCGGCCCGAATGCGCTCCACTCGCCGACGATTGGCGCCGAAATCCCAGTAACCGACTCGGGAGGCAGATCGGATGTCCGCGATACCCTTGGCGTCATCGAACACCACATCCACATCGTCGATGAAGCCAAACACGCTGGACGTGAACTCCGCTTGTATGTGTCCAGGTGCTGCTTGAACAATGCGGGCGCCGTCCATGGACTGGATGATCTGCGTCAGCTTCGTCTGCGCCACCTCAATGGAAACGCCTTGTAGCGACAAGGCATCCACTCGTCGGGCGCTGTCGTTGGCCCGGCTGCTGACACAGTTCGGCCTATCGGGGCATGGGGGTATCACGGCATCTGCACCTTGCGCGGCAATGGCGATCGCACCGTACGGTGTGGATCCAAGGATCGCGGTGACGAGCACTAAGATCGAGAGCGGATTTGAACTGCCGGTGAAGTCTCGCATGGGCAGTGCGGTTCCCTGTATGGCCGACATCTTCAGCCTGTGGACGAAACTACAGGGTTGGGCAGGATCTTGGAATCTTTTTGGTGGGATTCGAAAGCCGGTTGGACGCCATGGACACTCAGCCGACGCGCCAGCTCACCCGTAACGGCAAGCTTGGTGCGCCCAGAGTCGGCGGATTGGACAGGTTAAAAAGGGTTGGGGGAGGGGTGGTATTCTGCGGCAGGATGGTGGCGTTCAATGTCGTCATCGGCTCACCCAGTGGCACGGGTCAAAGCCGCCTGGGGGAGTAACGTCCTGACTGCGGCCCGTAACTGCTCGGTGTCGGTGGGAATGGGCAGGCATTCGTCCACGCCGGCGGCCAGACAAGAGACCGACGCCTCCTCGGTCTGTTCCACAAGACGCACAATGGCGGCGGCCTGGGCGCCTCCGGTCAGGTATTTGTATACCTCAACAACCTCCAACCCACCCTGACCGGGGAGGTCGAAATCCACCAACAGCAGACTGAAGGCGAAATCCACCGACAGCAGACCGAAAGGGCCGACCTGGTTTTCCAGGGCCGTCAAGGCCGAACCCGTGTCGTTCGCACTCACCGTGGTAAAGCCTTCCTGCTCCAGTACAGTCTGAGCGGCACGCCGTTGCATAGGATTTGCCACGGCAATCAGTGCCCAGCGTTCACCGTCTGTTTGCCTTTGTGCGAGCTGCATTGCTTACCAGTCCCCTGAGTTCATAGACCGAGCGTACCGCCATCGGCTAGACCGCTGTAGCGTGGCGACGGTGAACGGGAAGCAGGAGTAATGCCAAGCTGAAGGACGCATCGGGCAGGATTGACGCCTCAATACCCTTTTGTACGCTCAACCTGTCCGGTTAAGTTGTGTCCCATGGCCAGATTAACCAGATTGTCTGCGATCTGACGACAGGCATCATCGACCATGGTGCGCGCCGCTACATGCGGCGTGATCATGACCTGCGGGTGCGACCACAACCAGTGCCCGTCCGGCAGGGGTTCCTCGGGGAATACGTCCAACAGGGCCCCTTGGAGTTGTCCGCTGTTCAGTGCCGATCTCAGGTCGTCCAGCACCAGATGGGCACCGCGGGCGCAATTGATCAAGAATCCATTGGGGGGCATGCGCTCAAACACGCGCGCGTTCAAGACGCCGCGGGTTTCTTTGGTAAGGGGCAGCAGGCATACCAGGATGTCGCTTTGTTCGACCACACGCTCGAATCCGCCCGGGCCGGTGTGCACTTCAAAGCTCGCAAGCCTGGGCTGACGGGCCCAGCCTAAGACATGGAAACCCAGTGCAATGAGTCTTTCCGCCGCCCGTCGACCCAAGGTGCCCGGTCCAAGTATGCCAACCGTGGTTGCCTGTGCCTGGCGATTTTCGTTCGATTGCCAGATCTGCCGTCTCTGCTGATCCAGGTAGCCCAGCATTCCACGGATGTGAACCAGTGCCCCGAGCGCCACATACTCCGCGATCTGATCGGCCATGCCCGCATCGGTTAACCGCAGCACCGGAACGGAATCGGGCAGTGAAGGGTCGCTCAGAATATGATCAACCCCGGCCGCCATTGAGAGCACGGCCCGCAGATTCGGATATTGCTGGTAGAAGCCTGGCGGCGCATTCCAGACCAGGGCGTAATCAACGGCCTCTGGATCCATTGTGTGCTGATGGTCCTCCAGGTCCAGATTCGGTAGCCGGGCTGACAAATGGGTGTGCCAGTGCAGGAAATCACCGGACTGACTGTAGAAAACGCCGCGCATCTGAACCGTCTCCATGTGCCATGGGCAAGGCAAGCTCTGAGTATCAACCGACCTGTTCGATGATCACAAGAATCTCGGGTGACCGACATACCGCAGCATGTGGGTTTGGAGCGGGATCTGTCCGTTTACGGGTACTGACGAGCAGTACTTGAGCGAAAAAGTTGAAGGGCATGGGCAATTGGAACTCAGCAGAGGAAGAGGACGCTGAAGCACTCTGCGCAATGTACAATTTAACATAATATACATTATACGAACTATTGGATCTTCCCGAACGGTGCCAGTCTCCGCACGCTTCTTCGTCTTCAGGCCGTTTTTACAATCAGGTCCAGCGGTGCTTTCGACAATGCGTCGTTACCTCGATCAGTCACTTCCACCGTCTGGCCCAGGGTCATGGCCAGTTCCCGGTCCTTGTCGAACAAAATGATGTGAATAAAGAACACCATGCCCGGTTCGGCAATGACGGGATTCCCTGCATAGAACATGGGCCAATCCATCCAGTTCGGGGCGAAGGTGGTGCCCAGACTGTAGCCGCACGCGTTCATGCGGTGGTCGCGATGGCCCGCCGCATCCAGGGTGCGGGCATGGGCATCGAACACCTCGCCGATCGGGCGGCCCGGTTTCAGGGCTTCTCGCGCGGCCTGCATGGAGTCCAGCGCCGCGGCGTGCATGGACACCTGTGCCGGCGCGGCGCGCCCCACCATCAGGGTTCGCATCAGGCAGGCGTGGTAGTGCCGGTAGACACCGGCGAACTCGAGGGTGAGCTGATCAACCGCGTCCAGATGTCGGCGTCCTGTGAAGTATCGGCACATCAGTGATCCGGGCCCGGAACCGATGATGGTTTCGTTGGCCGGATCGTCGCCGCCGCCCTGGAACACGGCGGCTTGCATGGCGGCCAGAATATCCCCTTCATAGGCGCCGGGTGCGGTCAGTCGCTCGGCCGCCTGCAAGGAGGCGTCGGCCAGTTCCGCCGCCCTTCGTACATGGGTCAGTTCGGCAGGGCTCTTGAGCAGTCGTTGGCGGCTGACCAGATCCGAGGCGTCCTCGTGATCGCACAGTCCTTCGAGGGCGTGCAAGACCCCCAGGCCCTTGGCTGCGGTCAAACCATAGGCCTCCAGTTCGATCCCGATGCGCCCGTCCCGGACACCGCGTTCGGCCAGGATGGCGCCGAGTTCCCGGTAGGGATCGGCCCCCTCGCCGTCCACCCAGACCCGGATGTCCTCGATGACCGAGGTGAATTCCGCCTGCAAACGATCCGGCGCCCGGGTCAGCAGGCAGAGATGACCGTCGGCGCCGAGAAACAGCGCTTGAAAATGCACGTAGCCGAAGGTGTCGTAGCCGGTCAGGTAGTACATGCTCTCCTGACGGAACATGAGCAAACCGTCAAGATTCCGGGCCTTGAGGGCATGCAGGGTCGCGGTTTGGCGTGCCGCGTATTCTTCCAGGTCGAAATGCAGGTGTTTTTTCATGCTTTTATGGGTCACGCGTGAGACGGAGCGCGGGACAGTATCCTATCCATTTGTATCTGGCTGCACCGCGTGATTT
>JAHEDQ010000342.1 GCA_024641125.1 Candidatus Competibacteraceae bacterium
TAAACTATCTGCCGATTCATAGACGCCTCCTGTTCTCTCTGATGCTCTCAACCTCACAAGATCTCCATCTGCGATGGTAGCCCTCGAGGTAGGAGGGGGGCGTCTATATCTTCTATACTCGATCCAGCGCGCAGTCGATCGCCGGTACGCTGAAAGCCATCGAGCAGATCGAGGTGACCGGCGAACCGACCATCGACGGCAGCATCATTGCCCGAAACGACGCCACCGACAGCACGCTGCTGACGGACAACGTGATCTCGGGCGATATGAGCATCTCCATCAACCTGGCAGATTCGCTCATAGACGGAATCGAACTCAGGGCTCTGGCCTGGCGCTCCGTGGGAAACTGAACCGCAGCACCAGGCGCCACGCTCAACGTCCGATCAGGTCCAGATTTCCAGGGTGTGCCCCGGGCGAATCACGTCCTCCAGCATCAGGTCGTTCCAGCCGGCGAGGCTGCGCACGGGAACGCCGAATCGCCTGGCGATCGCCCAGAGGCTATCGCCGGAGCGTACGGTGTAGACCAACCGGCGGAAATGCGGATCCTCGTTTCCTGCAAGCCGCGCGAGCAAGCGTTGCAGCCGCACCGCCTTCGCGGCGGGCAGAAACAGGTGGCCCGCACCCGCCGGGCTCGTCATCGACTGTTTGAGACCGGGATTCAAGGCGAGGATCCTTTCCACGCTCGTCCCGGCGAGCTCGGCGGCAACACCGAGATCGATCGCACCGGCAATATCTACTTTGGCCAGGTAAGGCCGGTCGGCGATTTCGGGCAGGGTCACACCGGACTCGTCGGGCCGGTGAACGATTCGCGAAACCGCCAGAAGGCGCGGCACGTATGCGCGGGTCTCTGCCGGCAGGTCGAGGTGCCAGAAATCCGTCGGCCGGCCCGCCTCCCGATTCTTCGCGACGGCTCTCGAAACCCGCCCTTCCCCGGCGTTGTAGGCTGCGAGTGCGAGCAGCCAATCCCCGTCGAACCGCCCTTCGAGGTAGGTCAGGTAGTCGAGAGCCGCACGGGTGGAGAAGCCGATGTCGAGCCGTGGATCAAACCACCAGTTTTCCTCCAGACCGAAGCGTTGCGCCGTGACCGGCATCAGTTGCCACAGCCCGCGGGCCGACATGGCGGAAGTGGCCGTGGGCACGTAGCCACTTTCCACGAATGGCAGCAGGGCAACGTCGGCGGGGAATCCCCGGGATTCGACGCGATCAACGACGTAGCCCAAGTAGGGTGCGGCCCGCTTCAGTAGTGCGGCAAGGGCTCGCGGCGACCTGGTGAGGCGCGCGAGCTCAGACGCCACGGCGGGATTTTCGATGTGGTAGAGACGCAGACCGGCGCGAACTCGCGCCCAGATGTCGCCCGCGTTCGAGCAGGCCGCCGTGAGATCCGGCGCGGCACAGACAGACTGTACAGCGACCCGGCGCGATGGCTTCGGGGTGGTTTCTGCGGGGTTCGCAAAGCAAGTGAAGAACGAACCGATCAAGCTGAGGATAATAATTCGAGCGAGCACCATGTCCGTGGCCCTCCTAGTTTCTTGTCGACCCCGCGCCAGGTCCCCTTCCGCGGCAACTCCCTCCTCTTGGCATCCGTCGATGTCGGACACCGGGGCTGTTCCCGTTTCTTCATCCCGGCATGGGCATTTCTGACAACGTAACGATCAAATTTCGTACCTGCGGCCGGAAATGCATACCAATCAACCGGTTAACGATTCCTGAGGCAACCGTCGCAGAAAGACCTGGAAAATTCGCTGACATGTCGGCGAGCGGAGTGAGCCCGGCCTCGGCGGCCTGCACTGGGCCGCCTGGAGCACGGGTTTCTAAGGGTGCGCTGCGACAGTTGCCATGCCGATCAATGGGTGGCGTTCAGTTGCAACGCCGGGGCTTTTGTCCCAGCTGCGGTGCCCGGCGCATGGCCGAGAGCGCGGCGTTGCTGGTGGACGAGGTGTTTGCCGAGCAGCCGGTGCGCCAGTGGGTGTTGAGCGTCCCGTATCCCTTACGTTTCCTGTTCGCCAGCCACCCGGCGATCATGGGCCGGGTGCTCGGCATCGTCTACGGCTGCATTGCTACGCACCTGATCAAGAAGGCCGGCTTTTCCCGCAAGACGGCCCAGGCCGGCGCAGTCACCCTGATTCAGCGCTTCGACAGCGCTTTGAGCAGCACCCTCCGCTTTGTTTGCTGAAGCTGCCCATCATGTGGCTCACCCTACCCAATGGAGTTGGGTCGTGAACCGCCGATGAGTCCCGGCGGGAGCAACGCCCGCTATCAGCATCGAGCTGCCGGTCGGCGGGGGCGTGCTGACGGGCCGCAGTTGGCCGGGAACGGCCAGTTGGCAGGCGGATGGGCCGTCGGCGGCTACCCTGGCTGACCGTTCACGACATTAACCGGTCCATCTGGGGGCCTGACTTGGTCAGTAGTCTTTGGCCGAAAGGTGTCATTTGTCCAACGCGCCCAGAACCATATTGTGACGGTCTTTCGCACACGATCGTGTGGGCCGTTGTAAAAGCTGCCGCATGGTGGCCTCAATTGTCCAACAACAGGGTTAAGCGCGGATTTTGGCGCACCAAGCACCCGGGACAGTAGAGTGGCCAGGGGCCGGAGCTAATGGTTGCGAAAAATGGGCCGTGCAGCTGCTCGTCGCACCGTGTAGAGGCAATTCTGAGGATGGGTTGCCGACAACAAAGGTTATACGACCTCAAGCGGTTTCGGACGGGCCATGGGATATCTCCTCGCAACAGGATACCGCCTTGGACTGCTTTAGGTAGACAAAGTCACTTACGGGACAGAACACTAAATGTCACCGTCCGCTTGCGTGATTTTGGAGGCCCTACGTTTTTTCCACCTCTCGTCTGTCCAGTTCGCTTCGCAATGTTCTCTGGCACCGATCGGTTGGTACTCGGCTTTCGTTTGCTCATGGATGTCTCTCGGTGGTTGATTCCCACAAGGGTTGAGCTATCT
>JAHEDQ010000343.1 GCA_024641125.1 Candidatus Competibacteraceae bacterium
AAGTCGGCCACCCGATACAGGGTCAGGGCCAGGGACATTTTCTCACCCGACAAAGGATAACCCGGCCCAATCCCAGACTCTTCCGCCACCACGAATCGGGTTTGTGTCGGATCGAGCCGGTTCAGGCCGCAGGCATGAATCAATAGATCGATGTCCTTGGCCAGGACCCCGGGGTTCAGATGGCCGTTCTGCCAGTGCGCTGCGATCAGGCGCTCACGCTCATCCGGGCTAAGCAGCGCGCCACCCACCGCGGCCAGGGCGTTCACCACGTCCTCATACACTGAGTCGACCACGATCAGGGCGTTCTCCGACGAACAGGATGTGGCGTTGTCAAAGCACTTGGACGCGGCGATTTTGCCTGCGGCGTCGCTCGTATCCGCGGTTTCGTCCACAATCACGGCCACGTTGCCGGCACCGACACCGATCGCCGGCGTGCCCGACGAGTAGGCCGCCCTAACGTTGGCCTGCGAACCGGTGACCACCACCAGATCCACCTGCTGCATAAGCCGATTTGTCTTGGCCTTGCTGGACGGGCGTGGGAGCATCTGCACCAAATCCCTCGGAATCCCGGCTTTGTCAAACTCCGCGTGCATGTATTCCAGCAATCGGGCACAGGCCTCGGAGCCCTTGGGGCTGGGGGACAGGACGATGGCATTGCCGCATTTGAGTGCGTTGACCGCGTTGTTCACTGGCGTTGCCAGTGGGTTCGTGGACGGCACCACCGCACCGATCACCCCGAGTGGGCGTGCTACTTCGGTCAACCCCTGCTCGGGCAGCCGGCGGATCACGCCACGGGTTTCAACGCCCTGCAGATCACGCAGTAAACCCAGCGTTTTGCGATGATTCTTGACCACCTTGTCTTCGACCCGGCCAAGGCCTGTGGTGGCCACCGCCAACTCGGCCAGTTCGCGATTCCGGTCCGGCTGCATCAGCGTCCAGGCCGCCGCCAGCGCCGCGCGATCAAGCAGCGCCTGGTTCGCCAGCCGCGCCCACGCCTGTTGAGCGTCACGCGCTTTCTCACACACGGCATCGACTTCAGCCGTCTCCAGGTCGAGCGTATGGGCGGTTGCAGATTCGATCATGACTCACTCCAGTGTAGGCGCGGTACAGGGGCTTTGCCCCCCGATGAGCGGCCCGATCACGCCTGCTTCAGATCCTTGAGCAATTCGGCGAGATAGGCCTGGCGCTCTTTCTACATGCTGATTACCTGGTCGCGGCTCATTACCCGCAACGGAGAACCCCGGTTTGCCATTTGCTTCACGACCCGATCGTTTTCGAACATCTCGGACATACGCGCGGCCAGCAGGTCGAGTGTCTCCTGGGGGGTGCCTTTCGGCGCCATAATGCCGCGGAAGTTGACCGATGAGTCGTCGATGTCATAGCCCTGCGCCTTAACGGTCGGCACATCCGGCAGAAATTCGGCGTTGCGCTCCAGGTCCGCCACCGCCCGGATTTTCAGACTGTCGCGACTGCGATACGCATCTGACAGGTTGTTCACCCCGGTCATGACCTGACCACCCAGAACCGATTTGAGAGCCGGCGCGCCGCTCTTGTGCGGGAGGTACTGCAACTGTGCTCCGGATGCCTTCTGCATTTGCAGGAAGGCGATGTGGTGTCCCACATACAGTCCGGCACCGGATACGGTCACCTTGCACGGCTTGTCCTTGGCCTAGTCCAGCAGATCGTTGACCGTGTTGAACTCGCTGCGGGCCTGAAGGTCCGTGGCCCCGCCCGGACTGTAGGCGACCATCACGCTGAGCGGGTGGTCCGGGTAGTCCGCCGCTGCGGCGATGCCGCCGGCGGCCAGGGCTGTTGCAGCCAGTAAAGTCAAAAATTGGTTCATCCGTTTCTCCTCCTTCCGCTCGTGATTTTTTTGTAGGTGTCGGTTTTCAGACCAGGAGGCCCCGGGGGGTCTGCACCCGCAGTACCAGTGCGAAGATGCAGTACATAACCGACATGAACCCGATCGTGATCAGCAGTCTTTTGATCCAGATACTCGGCGTGTTATGCGGGTTGGAATCGTACAGACCGTAGATGGTCAGAAATGCGGCGGCGCGGGCTGTGTAAAAGCCCAGCCATTCCGCCGCCAAGAACAGGTAAACGGCCATCACCGTGAGCCCTGGCCAGATGTTTCGTAGAGTTCTGCTGTGCAGACCTCGGCCGGTGCGGTTGCGCCCGCCGAGAGCGCGCCCGAAAGCCATAGGATCTGACCCAAAAGCATGGAGTTGATAAAGGTCCAGGCGACCTCTGTGTGGGTTGTGAACAGGCCGGGTCCGGAAAAATGCCGTGGATCAGCAGGCCGCCGAGCAGCACCGCGGCGGTTGGGCTGCCGGGAACGCTCAGGGTCAGCAGCGGCACCAGCGTCGCCTTCGCTTTCGCCGCTACCGAAACGGTCCCGGTTGGGGCCGAACTTACGGGTCTGGTCATAGGCGACGATTCCGGCGATCTGGCCGCCGGCCACCGGGATCAGACCGATCAACACGCCCACCACGCTGCCCACCACCAGTGCACATACCTTGCCGAAGACCTCGCGAATCGACTCGAGAACCGGGTGCCTGCGCACTTCGATCACGGACATCATCTGCGGGTTGCGTCCGTTCTCCAGCATGTCGATCACCTGGGGAATGGCAAACAATCCGATCAGTGCGGCGATGACATTGATCCCGCCTTCCAGGTGGTCGGTGAAGACGAAGCGTTCGACCGCCTGGATGGTGTCATAGCCAATGGTTGCTATCCAAAGACCGATGCATCCGGACAGCAACCCCTTGACCACCGAGCGTGAGTCCAGCGATCCGATGATGGTGACCCCATGAATGGCGATCCAGAACAGATGCGAGGGGCCAAAACCCAGTGCCCACGACGTCAGGACCGGTGTCAGGAAAATCAACACCAAGATGCCGATGACACCGCCTATGGCCGAGGGTACAAAACACATTT
>JAHEDQ010000344.1 GCA_024641125.1 Candidatus Competibacteraceae bacterium
CCGCACCGCGACCGGCACACTGAAATATTGATGAACGCGGAAGCGGTGTTGGAAGCGGCGGAGCCATTAATTCTGGCTGCGCCCCGGCAGTGGTCCATGTTCTATCCGGTATGGCCGCAAGTCGTAGATGAGATACCCATCAAACCTCGCAATTAGCATAGGAGTCCCGAATGAAAGACGTAAAAGAGCATGAGCGGGTGAATGACATCTTACTTGGTCAATTCGAGCGCCCGCTGCTGCAGTGGCTGGCCGGCAGTATGCCCAAATGGGTGACTCCTGATGTATTGACGGCGATCGGGATTGCTGGAGCGGTGATGATCTTTGCCGGGTACAGTTTGACCGGGGTCAGCCGCGGTTTCCTGTGGCTGGTCAATTTTGGCCTGGTGGTCAATTGGTTTGGTGACAGCCTTGACGGGACCCTGGCCCGATACCGGCGGATCGAGCGCCCACGCTACGGTTTCTTTGTGGATCACACTGTTGACGCCTTCAGCGAATTCTTGATCGTGATAGGGTTGGGACTGTCCAAGTATGTAACCTTCGAAGTGGCGGCGATGGCGTTGATCGGGTATTTGATGATGTCAGTGCTGGTGTACGTGCGCACCTACGTTGACGGCATCTTCCAGATATCGTACGGCCGTTTCGGTCCTACCGAAGTACGGGTGATCCTGCTGTTGATGAATCTGGTCTTCTTTTTCTCGGAACCGACAGCGATTGACAGCTGGTTCGGCCCAATCTGGATAAACGACATCCTAGTTGGCTTGGTGGCTGCGGTGCTGATCCTGCTGTTCCTGTCGCAAACAATCTCCACGGCTGTGGCATTGTCAAAACAAGATGAATAGAGCCTTCGCGGACTCCTTCATAGCCAAACGCAGGACGCAGATCGGCATTTATATGAGCGCCGTCTTTCTCTATTGGGTGTCGCTGTATCTGTACGTGCCCACGCTGCCGGTATACGCGCAGTCCAAGACGGACAATTTGTCGCTGGTCGGAGTGGTGCTGGCGATGTACGGGCTGTGGCAGGCGGTGATCCGGCTGCCCCTGGGCATTGCCGCCGACTGGCTGGGTTGGCGTAAACCATTCATCTTGATCGGGTTTGCCCTGGCAGGAGGCGGCGCCTGGATCATGGGCTCGGCCACCGACATCAACGGCCTGATTATCGGCCGGGCGGTGACCGGCTTCGCCGCCGGCACCTGGGTGCTGCTGGTGGCATTGTTCAGCAGTTTGTTTCCGCCAAAAGAGGCGGTGCGGGCCACGGCGATGCTCACGCTGGTGAACTCAATCAGCCGGATGATCGCCACCGGGCTGACCGGCAGCCTGAACGAATGGGGGGGCTACGTGCTGCCGTTCACGCTGTCAGTCGGCGTAGCCGGATTGGCGATGGTGCTGGTGCTTCCGGGCAGAGAAGTGAGGCGCCCGCCCAAGGCGCCGGTGCTGGCCGAAATCGGCAGGTTGATCAGCCGGCGAGACGTCCTGCTGCCGGCAGGGTTGAACGCGGTGACCCAATATGCCGCCTGGGCGGCGACGTTTGGCTTCTTCCCCATTCTGGCCCGAGATCTGGGTGCTGACGATGTGACCTTGAGCATCCTGATGAGCATGAATATCGGGATCATTCTCCTGGGAAACCTGGCAGTGACCACGCTGGTGGACCGCATTGGCTCCCAGCGGATGGTGGCCATCGGCTTTGTTCTGCAGGCGTTGGGAATCGGTATCGCCGCGGCCGCCGGTAAGCTGTGGCTGGTTTTCGCGGCCCAGGTGTGCATGGGGCTTGCCGGGGGCATCGCCTATCCAGTATTGATGGGGATGAGCATCCAATTTGTGGAAGAGGGGCAGCGGACCACGGCGATGGGGCTGCACCAGGCAGTTTACGCCATCGGTATGTTCGCCGGGCCGTGGGCCAGCGGCATTTTGGCAGACGCCATCGGGCTGCAGCCTATGTTTGGGGTGACCGCGGCGGCAGTGCTGATTATTGGCCTAGCGGGCACCCGGTTTCTGCGGGAGAGTGCGCCGGCTATGGTGGAAGAGCCTCATGTGTGAGCAGTTGACGGCATTGGGCATCAAGGAAATCGCGTCACACGGGGTTGAATGTGGTCGCGGAAACATCGTCGGTATTCAGGCGTTCATGAATAGTGCTGACTACCGTACCAAGATGACTTTCCACAGTAAACTAGATGGTTATTTGAGAGCCGCCCAAGAGCAAGGGTGGATTAATGAAAAGACGGTGGTCGTCTTCCCTGAGTACATCGGTACCTGGCTGGTGGCCGCCGGTGAGCAGGATGGTTTGTACCAGGCCGATTCTGTGGAACAAGCGATGCAGCTGATGGTAAGGGGCAACCTACTGCGGTTTGTGGGCTCAATCATCTTCGCAAAAGGAAGTGACAGAGTAAAGGATGCTCTGTTCCGGATGAAGGCCGAGAAGATGGCGGCATGGTATGAACAGACCTTTTCAGCCCTGGCCCACAAGTATGGCGCCACTATCGTTGCTGGATCGATTGTGCTGCCTCAGCCGTCTCTTGAAGCGGGAAAGCTGGTGTGCGGCAAGGGGCCGCTGCAGAATGTCACCGCTGTATATCAGCCCGACGGGACGGCGCATGCCGAATTGGTGGTCAAGGTCTATCCCATTGTCGACGAGCTGTCTTTTACCAGCGGCGGCTCCAACGAGGCGCTGCCGGTATTTGAGACCCCCGCCGGGCGGCTGGCGGTATTAATCTGCGCCGATTCCTGGTACCCGGCACCCTACGAGGCGCTCAAGCACCAATTCCCCGACCTAGTTGTCGTGCCCAACAATTTGATGCCGGCAGGGTGTTGGGACCAGCCCTGGCAGGGATACAATCCCGGCCCAATGCCGGCCGATGTGGACCCTGCGGACGTGGGCCGGCTTAAAGAAGGGGAAGCGTGGCTGAAATACGCCCTAGGTGGTAGGCTGGCGGCCTGCGGCG
>JAHEDQ010000166.1 GCA_024641125.1 Candidatus Competibacteraceae bacterium
CGATAGCCCCAGTTTGTCCAGCCCCATGTCCTGCGTGTTGCCGCTTCGACCATTAGCCCACAACAGCACGTCGCTCTTGATGCGTTTACCTGATTTCAGGTGCAGTGTGACACTGTCGGCTGTAGTCTCCACCGTCTCGTACTCTTCGTTATGCCGAATCGTGACCCCCTGGTCGCGCAGGTGATAGCTCAGGGCATGTACGATTTCGTCGTCGAGAAAAGCGAGCAACTGGCCTCGGGTGTTGATCAGATTTACCCGCATGCCCAGACCCCGAAAAATGCTGGCGTACTCACACCCGATGACGCCGGCGCCGTAAACGGTGACGCTCCGCGGGGTGTGAGACGCGGACAGGATTGTATCGCTGTCGTAAACGCGTTCATGATCGAAGCACACGTCATTGGGGTGGTACGGGCTCGAACCCGTAGCGATGACGAACGACTCCGACTCCAGCTTGAGTATTGCCCCGTCTGGCTCTACCACCTCGAGCCGATTTGGGCCTGCGAAGCGGGCAAAGCCCCGGTACAGAGCCACCTCGTTCCGATCGTAGAAACCGGTCCGCATCGCCACCTGTCGGGAAATGACCGAATCGGCTGTGGCCAACAACTGGGGTAGCGATGGGCGGCGATGCTGCTCGAACAGAGGGTCGCGGTTGTATTCCACCAGGCGCTGTATGGCGTGGCGCAGCGCCTTTGAGGGAATCGTGCCCCAATGGGTGCAGCCGCCGCCTACGGCGGCATGCCGCTCGATCACGGCGACCCGTTTGTTGGCTTTGGTGGCCAGCATGGCAGCACCTTCTCCGCCCGGACCTGTGCCGATGACGATGACATCGTAGGTGTGCATTTCCAACCGAACCTCCCGTCCCTCACCCTCCGGATTCTCGCGCCGTGAGAGCATTGGATATTCATCTGCGCTTGCAGCCTATGGTTCCAGGGCTACCACCCCACACTGTCGCGGGAAGCGACAGTCTACCTGTCTGAACCGGGGTTTAAAGCCGGATGTGAGGGGCTCCGAAGCTGATGTTGGTGGCCTGTCCCCGTAAAAACGGCATGCCTTGTGCATCGTCGCCCGCAGGCTCCGCTCAGGTGCCCTACAGGGTCACTGCGCGGTTCCGGGTCAGGAATCACGCCACCAACGCGCCGACTCCCTGCCCGGCTCGAAACACCATCGGCTATGCATGCCGAATTGACCGAACACCAAATAGGTTTACGATGGAAATCAGCCCCTATCTACGACTCATGGTCGAAAAGGACGCCTCGGATCTCTTCTTCTATGTCGGCGCGCCGCCCAACATAAAAATCGAGGGCCAGGTCCGTGCTATTGGCAATAAACCCATTCCGCCCGGGGGTGTTGAGAACATAGCCTACTCGGTCATGGACGACGATCATATCCGTGAGTTCGAACGTGAGATGGAGTGCAACTACGCCATTTCCCTGAGCGGCGTGGGGCGTTTCCGAGCCAACGTTTTTCGTCAGCGCGGCGAGGCGGCCATGGTGGTGCGGTTTATCAAGAGCGATATCCCGAATTTTGCCGACCTGAACCTGCCCGACCGGCTGGGCGACCTGATCATGGAAAAACGGGGCATGATCCTGGTGGTCGGGTCCACCGGGTCCGGTAAGTCCACCAGCCTGGCAGCCATGATCGACTACCGAAACCGGAATGCCGGCGGCCATATTCTGACCATCGAGGATCCGGTAGAATTCATCCACGACCACCAACGGTCGGTGGTGGGCCAGCGTGAGGTTGGTCTTGACACACACAGCTATGCCAATGCACTCAAGAACGCTCTGCGCGAGGCGCCGGACGTCATCTTGATTGGCGAGGTGCGTGATGTGGATACCATGCGCCATGCGATCCACTTTTCCGAGACCGGACATCTCTGTTTGTCCACTTTGCATTCCAACAACGCAAACGGCGCCCTCGACCGAATCATAAATTTCTTCCCTGAATCTGCCCGTGAACAACTGCTGCTGGATTTATCCAATAATCTCCGGGCCATCGTTTCCCAGCGACTGATCCCCGGACTGGATGGCAAACGGGTGCCGGCGGTGGAAATCCTGCTCAACACGCCCTATGTGGGCGACCTCATCCAGAAGGGCAAACTGGAGCAGATAAAAGACGCCATGACGCAGAGCAGCAATCTGGGCATGCAAACCTTTGATCAGGCGTTGTTCGCCCTGTACAAGGAGGGCAAAATCAGCGAAGAGGAGGCAATCAAGAACGCCGATTCCAAGAACAACGTGGCCTTGCAGATTCGTCTCTCGCGCGGGTCCGATAGCTCCGCAGGCGGGCTGGGTGATCTGACCATTTCTGACGACGACGACGTCGCCTCCTTCAGCGTCTGACACTGTGACATGGCTGGAGGGGTTGTCAGGCTAGCGGAGCGGATGCGCTGTATAGCACCGTTTCACGTCATGGAACTCATGGCCCGCGCCCGCCGGCTGGAAGAGGCCGGCCGAGATATCGTCCACATGGAGGTCGGCGAACCCGATTTTCCGAGCGCCGCGCCGATCGTCGAGGCCGGTCGACAGGCGTTGGCGGCGGGTCGAACGGGCTATACCGAGGCGGCTGGTATTCCTGCTCTGCGCAAAGCAATTTCAGACCACTACCGCCGGGTTTATGACCTGGACATCCCGGCCGGGCGTATTATTTTGACCCCCGGTGCCTCAGGCGCACTGCTATTGGCGATGGGTCTGCTGGTGAATCCGGGCGATGAAGTGCTGATGGCCGATCCCAGCTATCCCTGCAATCGCAACTTTGTCAGGTTCATGGGTGGGCAGGAGCAGCGCTGCGCGGTCGGTCCGGACACGGGGTATCAGCTGGACGCGGACTTGGTTGAACGACACGCGGGGCCCGCCACCGTTGCACTGATGCTGGCGTCTCCGTCGAACCCGACCGGTACCGCGCTGCCGCCGGCGCAACTCGAGGCATTGCTGGATTGGGCGCGCCATTCTGGGCGTGCCGTCGTGGTGGACGAGATTTACCATGGGCTGACGTACGGCGAACCCGCAGCCAGCGCGCTGAAGTACAGCGATCAGGCTCTGGTCATAAACAGCTTCTCAAAATACTTCGGCATGACGGGATGGCGTCTGGGATGGTTGGTGGTGCCCGAGACGCATGTCCGGGAAGCAGAGAAACTGGCGCAGAATCTGTTCATTTCGCCCAGCACGCCGGCCCAGTATGCGGCGCTGGCTGCATTTCAAGACGATACACTTGAAATACTGGAGCAACGCCGAATCGAGTTCGCGCGCCGTCGCGACTATCTGGTGCCGGCCCTGCGTGAGCTGGGATTCAAGATCCCGGTCATGCCGCAAGGGGCCTTCTATGTCTATGGCGACAGCAGCGCATTTGGGGATGACAGCTTTGCCCTGGCGCAGCGCGCCATCGAAGAGGTGGGTGTCGCCATCACCCCGGGCATCGACTTCGGGCGCTGGCGTGCGGAGCAGCACATCCGGTTTGCCTACACAACGTCCATGGACCGACTGCAAGAGGGTGTGGGGCGTCTTTCCCAGCTTGTCGGCAAGCAGTAGGTTCAGTCAGCCTCCGATTTCAGTTTCTCAACCCAGAGGACGGTCGCACCCACCACCGCCGCCGGCATGGCGAGAAAATTGAGAATCGGTACCGTTGTGAGAACCATTACCACTGAGCCAAAGCCCAGTCCCAACCCGCGCCGTTGCCGCATCATAGCCCGTTGCGCCTTGAAACGAATGGCATGGTTGCCAAGCGGGTAATCGAGGTACTGCAACGCCAGCATCCATGCGCTGAACACACCCCAAACAATCGGTGCCGCGAGGTTGATTCCCGGAATCAGAAACAAGACAGCAAGGGGAATCGCCCAGACCAGGAAGTAGAACAGCTTTCCCAGTTCCTGCGCCGGCGCAACTGCGATTTCCTTCCAGATCGAAACCGAACTATCCGGTGCCGTCCCGGTGAGCTGCGCTTCCACCTTTTCGGCCAGCAAGCCATTGAACGGCGCGGCCAGCAGATTTGCGACGGCGCTGAACAGGTAAAACACCACCACCAGGGCGCCCAAGCCAAACACGATCCACATTAAACCCGACAGCATGGTGCTGACCCAGCCCAGCCAGTCGGGGAGCCATGATACGGCCGCTTCGGACCATGCGGATACCCGCGGCCCGAGTCGGCTGAAAAGCCACCACAACGCGGAGCCGAACACCGCAATATTGATCAAAAGGGGCATTATGACGAAACGCCTCAAACCGGGTTTGGTCAGCAGGCTGAGGCCGCGGATCGCGTAATGCGCACCATCCTTGAATTCCCACATTTTGATTCGGTCCCAATTGCCAGCAATCAAAGCCCGTGCCGCACGGCACCGGCACCGGTCAGCGCGCCTGGACGTTACCACTTGCCATCGATGTTGACCAATCCGAAGAGGTGCCGGATCCGTTCAAGACACCCTGGTGTTTTTCCAAGAAACACTATGATAGGCGAGATACGTCAGGTAGATTCTCGACCTCTCAGTCGGTTGCTGCATCCTACGGGTTCCCGTGCGTGGGGCGGCTGGCGGTGGGCTCGGGCCGGGGGTATACTCACGCCCCGACCGTGCTGAAGGCCGCTTCCCTATTCAGATCAACCAGGACGTCCTCGAAGGCCGCTCCGGGACAGGCGAAAGGTTCTGAACGGGTTCGCGCGACTGCATTTTCAATACACCGCTGCTGGGTCGAGGCTAGAATTCCTGACTGGGAAACAGCTGTTGCCAAATCTCGGTATGCCCAAAGACCAACCACGCTTCGTCCCACCGATGTATGTCGGATGCCTGACTACCTCCGAAACCGCGCCTGTTCGAACAGTACAACTTCCGGTACGGCCGACTGGATTCCCCGGCTGACCCATGCGCCTCACCCGTATCAAGCTTTCCGGCTTTAAATCCTTCGTGGATCCGACCACCTTCCAGCTGCCGAGCCGGCTGATCGGGATTGTTGGCCCCAACGGATGCGGTAAATCCAATCTGATCGATGCGGTTCGTTGGGTGATGGGCGAGAGTTCCGCCAAGCAGTTGCGTGGTGAGTCCATGGCGGATGTGATTTTCAATGGTTCAAGCGCGCGGAAACCGGTGGGTCAGGCCTCTATCGAACTGGTGTTTGACAACAGTGAAGGCCGGTTGGGCGGAGCCTATGCCCGCTACAGTGAGATCGCGATCCGGCGCCTGCTGACCCGTGACGGTCAGTCCACCTACTTTTTAAACGGCGCGCGCTGCCGACGCCGGGATATTACCGACATTTTTCTTGGAACCGGTCTGGGCCCACGCAGCTATTCGATCATCGAACAGGGCATGATTTCCCGGGTTATCGAAGCCGGTCCAGATCAGCTTCGTGCGTTCCTGGAGGAGGCCGCGGGGATTTCCAGGTACAAGGAGCGTCGCCGTGAGACTGAGAACAGGATTCGCCACACCCGTGACAATCTGGATCGGGTCAATGATTTGCGCGAGGAAATTGAAAAACAACTCGATCGGCTTCAGCGACAGGCGCGCAATGCTGAGCGGTTCAAGGCGCTGAAACAGGAGGAACGTGGATTCCGGGCCGGGCTGCTGGCCATGCGATGGCATAGTGAAAATGAAGCCCTGAGCCGGTTCACGGTCGAAGTGACCGCGGCTGAGACCGAAGTCGAGCGGGTCAACAGCGAGCAGCGGTCGATAGAGCTGAAACTGGAGCAAAGCCGTGAGGCCCTTGACGGGGCGAACGATGGACTGTCCCAGGTTCAGGCACGGTTTTATACCGTGGGTGCCGAGGTTGCCCGGGTTGAACAGGCCATTCGTCATCAGCGGGAGTTACGGCAGCAGCAGCGTGACGATCTGGTCAGGGCAGAATCGGCTCTGGACGAATTGCGCTCCCATGTGGATCTTGATCAGGCGCAGATTGAGGCCATGAAGCAGTTTCTGGACACCCATGCTCCGCGATTGGAGGACATGCGCACCCGTGAAGAGGATGCGCGCCAGGTGTTGGGCGAGGCCGAGCAGAATCTGGATGCCTGGCGGGTGCAATGGGACGAGGTTCAAGCCCGCGTATCCGAGCCGCAGCGGTCGGTGGAGGTGGAGCATACCCGCATCGATTACCACGAACGGCAGTTGATTCAACTCCAGCGGCGTGTAGAGCGAGCCGATGCTGAGCGGGGTCAGCTGGAGACCTCGTCGGCGGGCGCCAGAATGGAGGATCTCGAGTTGGAGGTCGCGCTTCGGACCCGACAGTTGAGCGAAGCCGAAGCGGTGCTCGGTGAGATGGCTGAAACGATGGACGCGCTGCGGGTGGCGGCCCGCAATAACCGCGACGCGCTCGATGTCGAAAGGCAGCAAAGCCAGCGGATAAACGGTCGATTGAGCGCCCTGCGCACCCTGCAGGAGGCGGCCCTGCAAGGACATGAAACGGCGGTCGGAGACTGGCTGGACCAGGTGGGCGTCGATGACGCGCGGCGCCTGGCCAGCCAATTGGACGTGCAACCCGGCTGGGAGAGGGCGGTCGAGGCCGCGTTGGAAGGAAAGCTCGACGCCATTTGCGTAGAGAACCTGGACCCGCCGGGGGCAGGCCTGGCCGGGCTGAGCAAGGGTCAGGTCACGCTGGTTGAGGGAGCACCGCAATTGCCCCTCGATTTACCTTCGGATTCCGTACTTCGCAAGATCGACGGCGCGATGCGCCCGGTGGGCCTGTTGGCCGGTGTTCGTACCCGCGATACGGTGGAGCAGGCCTTGAGTGCTCGTCAGGATCTGAGTGTGGGTGATGTGTTCGTCACCCGAGACGGCGTGCTGGTCGGCAGTGATTGGCTACGTGTGCGCCGGCTCGACGATACGTCGGATGGGGTATTCGCCAGGGCGCACGAGATCGACGCACTGGAGCTGGACGCATCACGGATCGAGCAGCTTCTGGAGAGTTTGACGGGTGAGCGGGATCGCGTGCGGGGGGATCTGGAGGCAACCGAACGTCTGCGCAATCAGCGCCAATCGGGGCTCAAGGCATTACATCGCAGCGTGTCGGAAGCACGCACCGCATTCGAGACCCATAGAACCCAGTTGGAACAGCAGTCGCAAAGGCGCGCATCTCTCGCTTCGGAACGGGAAGAGGCTATCGCCCAGATCGCAGCCGAACGAGACACCCTGCGGTCGGCGCGAGACCGACTTCAGCAATCCGTGAGCGAATTGGCGGCGGCAACCGACGCGCGGTCAGTGCTGGAGCAGCGCCGCACGGCGTGCCAGGATGCCGCCGAGTTGGCTCGAAGGCGGCTCCAGGAACTGTCGCAAGAAGCCAATCAGTGGGCCCTGCAGGTTGAATCCAGGCGCTCGGCTCTGGAATCGCTCACCCGTAGTGTGGAACGTCAGCGCGGGCAGATTGCTGAGCTGAGCACGCGCCAGGCCAAGCTGCGGGAGGAGATCGACCAACGTGAGGTGCCGTTGAACGCCTTGGAGTCGGATCTCAAACAGCTGCTGGATCAACGTCTGGCGGTGGAAGGGGATCTCCAGCAGGCGCGCAGTGCGGTCGACGCGTGCAATTCCGCCCTGCGATCTATCGATCAGTCTCGCTTGCAGACCGAGCAGCGGGCGCAGAACGCGCGCCACCTGCTCGAACAACGTCGACTGGCCGCCAACGAGGCCCAGGTCCGACGACAAACAGTGGAAGAGCAGCTGGCCGAGTCAGGACTGGAGGCCGAGGTCGAGCTGCGCGCCCTGCCGGAGGGGGCAGACTTCGAGGCTTGGCAAAGTGCTCTCGATCAGGTGCTGGCCCGAATACAGCGGCTGGGTCCGATCAATCTTGCGGCCATCGAAGAGTTTAAAGAGCAGTCGGAGCGCAAGACATATCTCGATGCCCAGCATGCGGATTTGAGTGAGGCGCTTGACACCCTTGAAAATGCAATTCGAAAAATCGATCGTGAGACCCGGGGACGGTTCAAACATACCTATGATCAGGTCAATGCCGGTTTAGCCGAATTGTTTCCCAGGTTGTTCGGCGGTGGTCATGCCCATTTGGAGTTGACCGGGGACGATCTTCTGGATGCAGGCGTCTCCATCATGGCGCGGCCGCCAGGTAAACGCATCAGCAACATCCACCTGTTGTCCGGGGGTGAGAAGGCCCTGACTGCGGTTGCGCTGGTGTTCACCATATTTCGGCTGAATCCAGCGCCGTTCTGTATGTTGGACGAAGTCGATGCACCGCTGGATGAAGCCAACGTGGGACGATATTGTGCGCTGGTGCGGGAGCTCTCCGATACGGTTCAATTCATCGTAATTACCCACAACAAAAGCACCATGGAAGAGGTAGACCAGCTTGTGGGCGTGACCATGCATGAACCGGGTTGCTCGCGTCTGGTCTCGGTCGACGTCGCTGAGGCTGCTCGTCTGGCCTCCGTATAGACGCCAAGAACCTGCAGCCGTCGGCGATCGGTTACAACCGCATGCCCAGACATCGAGGCAGCCATGTGGATAGCGCGCATCAGCACCAGCCGCCTTTCTCTCCCACAGTGCAGCCAATTTTCGTTTGTCTGAGGGGATTCGGTACAAACTGCTGATCTTTAATGATAAGTTGGGATTCCCATGGGCATCGATCGGGTCTGAAGGATAGACGGGAAAGAGGATGGACGAGCTTCGCTGGATACTGCTGGGCGTTGGGGCAATCCTGATTGCCGGT
Source organism: Candidatus Competibacteraceae bacterium (assembly GCA_024641125.1). Classification (GTDB taxonomy): domain Bacteria; phylum Pseudomonadota; class Gammaproteobacteria; order Competibacterales; family JAHEDQ01; genus JAHEDQ01. The sequence goes on from JAHEDQ010000166.1 coordinate 8,628, forward strand.
ATTTACCTATGGGGGATGCGCGGGTCACTGGTGGATCGGTTGCGCAAGCCCGATCATGGCTTGGACGATGACCCGAGTTTTCAGCTTGAGCGTGACGTATCTGACCCTCTGGAGCGGGTGGAGCCGCCGCTGAAGAAAGCGCCGTCGGCTTACGATCCGGAGACGGCTGAATCACTTAACCCGCCGGTGGATATGCTGGACGAGGAGAGCGAACGGCTCAATCTTGTTTTGACCATAATGGCGCCCGCAGACGGCCACATTCTGGGGCTGGAAATGGCGTCGGTGGCATCGGAATTGGGACTGCGTAAAGGGCGTTCCGGCACGCTGGACTGCTATCCGGATGAATCCGGAGGTGGGCGACCGGTTTTCAGCATTGCCAATGTCCTGGAGCCGGGCAGCTTTGACTGGTCCCGGCTGGACGCGGCCCGGACCCCAGGGCTGGTTTGCTTTATGCGCTTGCCTGGACCGACGGACCCGCAATCATCGCTGGAGCTTATGTTGAACGTGGCCAGTTCCATGGCCGACCGGCTTGGCGGTCGGCTGTGCGACGATCGGCGCAATCGATTGAGCCAGCAGGGCATAGAGCATCTGCGCAGCGAAGTGGCGGAGTTCGAACGCCGCCGCCGCCTCGAGGCATTGCGCCGGACCCGGGCCTGATAGACCGCTGGTTCCCCACGTCGCCGGCCTCAGCAACCCCAAGTGCGCCCCGACCCATCCGACACGAGACGCTCGATGACTTCGTCAGAATCGCCCGACGCCCAGAAGATTGCGCGTCTGCGTGACACCATTCGGGGTCACGACTATCGGTATTACGTGTTGGATCAACCGGAGTTGCCGGATGCCGACTACGATCGCTTGATGAGACAACTGCAGGCGCTGGAGGCACAACACCCCGATCTGATCACACCCGATTCGCCGACCCAGCGGGTTGGGGGCGAGCCTTTGGCCGGATTCGCCCAGGTTCACCACAGCATCCCCATGCTTTCCCTGGACAACGCGTTCGAGGACAGCGAGGTTCTGGACTTCGACCGCCGCGTTCGTGCACGGCTGGAAGTGAATGAGATCCACTATGCCGCCGAACCGAAGCTGGACGGGTTGGCGGTGAGTATCGTTTACCAGGACGGGGAGTTCCTTCGGGCCGCTACCCGGGGCGACGGAACGACCGGCGAAGACATCACCCACAACGTCAGAACCATTTCCGCGGTGCCGTTGCGCCTTCGTGGGTCCAGCTGGCCGGATCTGCTGGAGGTCCGGGGGGAGGTGTTTATGCCGCGTGCGGGATTCGATGCCCTCAATAGGCGGGCTCTGTCGCGGGGTGAGAAAGTGTTTGCCAATCCGCGCAACGCTGCTGCCGGCAGTCTTCGCCAACTGGATCCCAGGGTTGCCGCGGAACGCCCTTTGGACATGTTCTGTTACGGTGTGGGGCAAATCGAAGGCTACGCCATGCCGACGCATCACCTGCAGGTACTGGCTCAGCTCGGCCAATGGGGCCTGCGGGTCTGCCCGGAGGTTCGGGCGGTCACCGGTGCGGAAGGCTGTCTTGATTACTACCGGGCGCTTGGGGCGCGACGGGATGCGTTGCCGTATGACATCGATGGTGTGGTCTACAAAGTTGATGGGCTGGACGATCAGCGCTCGCTGGGCTTTGTATCAAGGGCGCCGCGCTGGGCTCTGGCCCACAAGTTCCCGGCCCAGGAAGTCCTCACCCGGGTTTTGGGCATCGACATCCAAGTCGGTCGAACCGGGGCGCTGACGCCAGTTGCCCGACTGGCGCCGGTGGTGGTGGGCGGTGTCACCGTGACCAATGCAACACTGCACAACGCCGACGAGATCGAG
>JAHEDQ010000167.1 GCA_024641125.1 Candidatus Competibacteraceae bacterium
GCTTCGGGGCGCCCGAAGGCGCCCGCGCCGCTCAGTCAGACCGCCTTGAGATTGCCGGCAGCCTGCTTGCCACGCTCGGTAACGACTTCGTAGCTGACGCGCTGACCTTCGGTCAGCGTGCCCATGCCAGCCGCCTCGACGGCGCTGATATGAACGAATACGTCACTCGAGCCGGACTCCGGCTGAATGAATCCGAATCCCTTCGCAGGGTTAAACCACTTAACAGTTCCGATAGCCATGTTTGGCCTCCATTACACTAATTCCGCGCGCTAATCGGGCGCGGTGACGAACAACCTGATCGAGTTGGGTGTCTTGAAACGAACGCCCGGGAACCGGGCGGGTATCTGAAAGGCAGGCCAAAACGTAGATCGCGGCGGAAGTCTGGCCGCTATCATTCGAAAAAGCAAGCAGTTTCCTCAAGAATACGTGGCACCGCACAAATTCGGAAGCGGATGTGTCCCGTATGGAAATATCCAATCACGCCAGGGGCCTGGAAGAATCTGTCGGTGGGTTCCGGAGCCCGATGCCGGCCACAACCAGACAGTTGCACCCGAATCAGGTCTCCGCCGTCTCGGATTGCGCGCCCTCCGCGGCCGATTCCGAATCGTTTGATTTCAGGGCCTTCCGCAAGGCCTTCTTCTCGGCCTTCTTTTGTCGCTTCTCTGCCTTGGCGATTTCACGCTGTCGCTTCGCATGGGTCTGTGGGGTTCGTGCCGCCATGTGTCTACCGCTCTTTTTGCCTTGGATTCCCCACGCTAACACAGACTGCGGACTCGGGCGCCCGGGAATGGGCTCAGCGCGACCGTTCCGAAGCCCTCGCACGCCTCTGAGGCATTCCGTGACGGGCGGAAGCCGGAGGCGACTCCCCGGGATTCCAGCCGCCCGCACCGGGCAGTGATCCTCGTGTCAGCCGCTTTCCCCAGCCCTGGCTTTCACGGCCGTGCCGCGTGCTTTAAGCCGGTCGGGAACGAGGGCACACGGACAGGCCCGTTCTATCGAGACGCGCCCGGCGCCTACTCCGCCGCTACGCTGGCCTCTTCCATCAGCACCGGGTAGCTGTAGCCGGCGCCAAAGTCCTTGTTCAGGACGACTGTGCCGGTGACGACCACGGTCTCGCCCACCGCTGCCGCGTCCTGGCTGGTCACCGTGAGATCGCTGCTGCCGCCGGCCGCGTCACCGGAGCCGTCCTGGATGTGGATCCAGTTCCGGCCCATGATGCCGCCGTTGTACTTGACCACCTTGCCGCGCAGGCTGATTTGCTGACCAGCCAGGGCGTCCTTGTTGGCGTAAACGTAAGCGATGTTTTTACCCGGCTCGATTTCAGCGACTTTGGCATTCCCGGTCCCGGCGACGCCCGGGTTTGCCGAGGGCATTGCCGCGACGGGATGCTCCTCCGGCATCACGCCACCCGTCTGGCCGCCTGGCGTCTGGGGGGCAGACAGGTTGGTCAGCCCCGGCACGAAATAGACGACGTCGAAGCTGCGGTTGAGGGTTGAACTGTGGAAGTCGCGCATGGCCATACCCTCGCCGGCCTGGACCAGATCACCGACTGCAACGGCGGTCTGGGTAGAAGCGATCCAGCGCTTGTCCCTGTCGGTCTCCAGGAGCACGTAGGTATACCCGCCCGAGTCCATGGTCTCCAGCACGGTGCCGCGCACCATGCCGGGGGGCACTTGTAAAAGCGGTGCAGGGCTTTCAGCGACTACCACCTCGCCGGCATCGGCAATTCCGATCTCGGCAAGGGAAAGCACCGCGGTCAGTCCCGCGAGCATCAGTATTGGAATGATCGAATTCAAGGTAGCGTCTCTCCGTGTCGTGTTGGTCCGGCGGCATTCTGCCAATCGTCGGGGCCGCCGCTCGCCGGAATGCTACGGGCGTGGCCGGTGGATGTCTCGCCGTCAGTGAGCCGGAATCTCCACTGCCGGGACGAACACCACTCGCGGTATCGGCCCCATTTTACGACGAGGGACCGCTTCTGTTCGCCCCTTTCAGGAAATCGCTTCGAAAATCTGCCGAGTGGGAATTGAACCCTGCAGTGCCCAAGACGGCGGTCAGCGATGATCGAGCCGCAGCCCGGGCACCAGAGGACGGCCGAATCTGGCCTGCGGCTTTGCCCCGGGCGACAACCGGAGCCGCATGATTGAAACCGCCAGGCTAGATTCGAGGAGCGGTGGTGAGATTGATTCGGTTGCTTCCTAACCTAACCCGTCGGGCGACTCCGCTGCGCTGCCCCGTCTGTCGGCGCGCCTCGGTTCGAACCACGGTAGGCAAGACCCTACACCCGATTTCAAGTCAAGCCCATTCGACCACTCTGGCATCCCTCCGGGAGGCGCGTAAGGCCATGGGTGCCAGAGCAGGCCATTGGTACCGGTCGTCGCTCTACGGCCCTTGATTACGACATCGAGGACCTCCGGCAGTGGGTATCCAGCGAGTGAGGCGCCAGAGGCGCATGCCGATACTGAAGGCGCGTGTGTCGGTCAAAATAAGCTATAAAGCTATGACCGGCACCAACCCGAGCGATGTGATATCCGGGTTCGGTGTCAGTAAAGTGTATGTGGAAGCGCGTTCTTCCTCGGAATCGTAGGTAACGTCAGGCTACACGCGGCATTATGAGCAACCAAGAAACCGACAAAGAGATCATCGGAGATCCACAGTGGTACAAGGACGCCATTGTCTATCAGCTGCACGTGAAGGCGTTTCGCGACAGCGATGGAGACGGTATCGGCGACTTTCGGGGCCTCACGGAAAAGCTGGATTACGTCGAGAACCTGGGAGTCAATACCATCTGGCTTCTGCCGTTCTATCCGTCGCCCATGCGGGACGACGGCTACGATATCGCGGATTACCGGCGCATACACCCGCACTACGGAACGCGCCGCGATTTCCGCCGACTGATCCGCGAAGCCCATCGCCGGAATATCCGCGTCATCACCGAACTCGTGATCAACCACACTTCCGACCAGCATCCCTGGTTCCAGGCCGCGCGACGCGCTCCGCGTGGCTCGACCAAACGCAACTACTACGTGTGGAGCGACAGCGACGACAGGTATGCGGGTACACGCATCATCTTCACCGACACGGAGACGTCGAACTGGTCATGGGATCCGGTGGCGCAGCAGTACTACTGGCATCGGTTCTTCTCGCACCAGCCTGACCTGAACTTCGACAACCCGTCTGTGGTGCGCGCAGTCATCCGGGTGATGCGCTACTGGCTGGACATGGGCGTGGACGGGCTGCGGCTCGACGCCATCCCCTACCTGTGCGAGCGCGAGGGCACCAGCAACGAGAATCTGCCCGAGACCCACGCCGTGGTGAAAAAGATGCGCCAGGTCGTGGATGAACACTACCAGGGGCGGATGTTCCTCGGCGAGGCAAACATGTGGCCGGAAGACGTGATGGATTATTTCGGCGACGGCGACGAGTGCCACATGGCCTACCATTTTCCGCTGATGCCGCGCATGTACATGGCGCTGGCCCAGGAGGACCGTCACCCGATCGTGGAAATCCTGGAGCAGACGCCGGCGATCCCGGCAGGATGTCAGTGGGCCATGTTCCTCAGGAATCACGATGAACTGACCCTCGAGATGGTGACCGACGAGGAGCGGGACTACATGTACCGGACCTATGCCCGGGACCCCCGCGCGCGCATCAACGTCGGTATCCGACGGCGCCTCGCCCCCCTGCTCGACAACGATATGGACAAGATAAAGCTCCTGACGAGCCTGCTGTTGTCGATGCCGGGATCGCCGATCCTCTACTACGGGGACGAAATCGGCATGGGCGACAATATCTATCTCGGTGACCGCAACAGTGTGCGCACGCCCATGCAGTGGTCTCCGGACCGGAACGCAGGCTTTTCCAGGGCCGACCCGCAACAGCTGTATCTGCCGCCGATCATGGACCCGATATACGGCTACGAGTCGGTCAATGTGGAAGCCCAGTCCAGGGATGTATCTTCGCAGCTCAACTGGATGCGTCGAGTCATCTCGGTCCGCAAGGGCTCACGCGCCTTCGGCCGGGGCGAACTCAAGATCCTCTTCCCCGGCAACCGGCACGTGTTTGCCTATCTGCGCGAATACGATGGAGAGACCATTCTTTGCGTAGCGAATCTGGCCGGGACAGCACAGCCGGTGGAATTGGATCTGTCGCGATTCAAGGGGATGGTCCCGGTCGAGATGATGGGCCGATCCAGTTTCCCGCCCATCGGGGAACTGCCCTATTTCCTCACCCTCGCCGGCCATGCTTTCTTCTGGTTCCGGTTGACCCGCGAGGCCAGTGTCCCGGAATGGCACTCGGAAGGCACCCCGAGCGGGGGACTCATCACCCTGGTGTTGAGCGAACGCTGGGACAGTTTCTTCCCCGAGCGACTGCCCCAGGAGCGGCGGCGAGTCAGCCTCAACATGCTGCGCCGGTTCACGAGCAATTCGCTGCCGAGATTCCTCGGATCCAGCCGCTGGTTTCCCTGGAACACAGAATTCGTAGAGAAAGTCGATATCGAGCGCCAGCTGCTCTGGCCAACGCAGAGTGAAGAGTTCCTGCTGCTGTGGCTGCGGGCAGCAGATCGGCGTGGCGCCTGCCACAACTGCCTGATCCCGCTCGCGCTCGCCTGGGGCAGCGACCAGGATGAGGCGATCCGCGATCTCCTGAACGGTGCGGTGGCACGGGTACGCGAACGCGCCCGTACCGGTGTCCTCTATGAGGCCATCCGGAACCGGACGTTCTGCCTTGCCCTGACCGAGCTGATCGGCAACAGCGGAGCCGTGGAATTGGGGGACAGCCGACTTATCGGCACGCCGACGTCGGCAGCAGAGGCGATTCTTGACGACCTGGATTCCGATGCCAGGCTTGTGATGACACCCGGCGAGACCCACAACACCACGGCGGTGCTGGGAGACCGCGTCATGCTGAAGCTCATTCGTGAGCCGCGTGCCGGTAGTTACCCGGAAGCCGAAGTTTCGCGCTTCCTGACGGAACAGGGTCTGTTCCGCAACTTCTTCCGCCTGGCTGGTGACGTGACGCTCGACGACAACGGCGGCAGCGTGCTGGCGCTCGCGCTAGAGTACAGGCGCGATCAGGGCGATGTCTGGCGATATGTACGCCATCACCTCGACCGCTTCCTGGACGAGGCGCGGCTGCGTCCGGCCGCCGAGACAAGAGACACGCTGGCCCAGGTGCACGCGGCCCCACTGGCCGTGCTCGCCACACTGGGCTGGCGTCTCGGCGAGCTGCATCTGGCCCTTGGCAAGGGCGGCGGGAGCTTCGAGCCGATTCCGGTAGCTGCCGGGAAACCCGCGGAATGGAAGAACCGGGTGCTCGACGACATGGACAAGGCCCTGGCATACGTCGCCGAGCATCTCGCCACGATCCCGGAGTCCGACATTGCCCAGGTGTCGGAACTGACGTCAGAGCCGGAGGTATTGCGACAGCACATCCAGGATCTGCCTGTCGAGGACTTCGGGGGGCTCATGTGCCGATATCACGGCGACCTGCATCTCGGGCGGGTGCTGATCGCGGAAGATGACGTGCTGCTGACCGAATTCTCGGCCGACCCGGGCATCATCAGCGCACAGGGCGACCCGCGGGAGTGTCCTTTGCGGGACGTGGCCGAGTTGCTCCGATCCATCGACCGGGCAGTGCAACGGACCCTGCAGGGATTCAGCGACCTGAGTGCCGGCGACCAGGCCATACTTCGAGAGTTCGCACTGGACTGGCAGAAGCGAGCCGAAAAGGCTCTCCTCGAGGCTTACCTGGCCACGACCTCGGATAGTCATCTGTATGGCTTACGGCGAGAAGCCCGTGCGGTGATCGAGTTGTTCCTCCTCGGCAAGCTGGCTCACGAGATTCGTCACGGGAAACCCGACATCGAGGATGATCGGATCGTCGCGATACGCGGCCTGTTGAGCCATCTGGCGAAGTCCGGCGCAACCAGCCGCAAATCGCCGAAATGAAGCAGAGCGGCGGACTCGGGCGCCAGTCGCTACAGCGGCGGACCAGCGGGATTCTGCTCCACCCGACCAGCCTGCCAGGACGGCACGGCATCGGCGATATCGGACCGTCGGCCCGCCGATTCGTCGATTTTCTGACGGAAACGGGCCAGGGCTTGTGGCAGATACTGCCGCTAGGGCCGGTCGGTTACGGCAATTCGCCCTACATGTGCCTGTCCGCCTTCGCGGCCAATCATCTGTTGATCAGTCTCGATCTGCTGGCGGAACGAGGGCTTCTGAAGTCGTCGGAACTCGATCCGCCGGACCCGTTCCCTGCCGGGCAGGTCGACTACGCCGGCGTTGCGCGCTTCAAGTCGGAGCAGTTGCGGCGCGCCTACGATCGGTTCCAGCGCGACGCCTCGGCCGGTGACCGTGACGCCTTCTACGAGTTTTGCGAAGACAATGCGTCCTGGCTCGAGGACTATGCGCTGTTCATCGCACTGAAAGAGGCCCATGGCGGACGCATGTGGACCGAGTGGGAGCCCGGCATCGCAAGACGGAAAAGCGATGCGCTGGTCGACTGGCGCAATCGCCTTGCCGGAACCATCGAGTGGCACAAGTTTCTCCAGTTCGAATTTGATCTCCAGTGGTCGGCGCTACGGGAATACTGTGCCGACAGAAACATCCGGCTGATCGGTGACACGCCCATCTACGTGGCGCACGACAGCGCCGAGGTCTGGGCCAACCCCGAACTGTTCTATCTCGACAACGACGGCGCCCCGCTGGTCGTATCCGGAGTTCCGCCGGATTATTTCTCGGCCACCGGCCAGCGTTGGGGGAACCCCGTCTACCGCTGGGATCGCATGGCCGAAACGGATTACGAGTGGTGGGTAAGCCGGTTGCGTTCGGACTTCGCCCAGACGGACTTCGTGCGGCTGGACCACTTCCGCGGATTCGATGCCTACTGGGAGATTCCCGCCTCCGAGCCGGTCGCGGTCCACGGCCGCTGGGTGCAGGGACCCGGCGCGTCGTTCTTCGAGCGCGTCGGCGGCGCGCTGACCGAACTCGGCATCGACCCGCGGATCATCGTCGAGGACCTGGGCGTGATCACGCCCGAGGTGGACAGCCTCCGCGACCAGTTCGGTTTCCCGGGCATGCGAATACTGCAGATGGCGTTCGGCACCGACCCCAAGGCCTCTGAATACCGGCCCCACAATCACATCAGGAACTGCGCAGTGTATACGGCGACTCACGACCACAACACGACCGTGGGCTGGTTCACCGCAGAGCCCGGTACCCAGTCCACGCAAAGTGCTGAGGAGGTAGAGGCCGAACGAGCTGCCGTCTGTCGGTATGCGGGGAGTGACGGCAGCGAGATTCACTGGGATCTGATCCGCCTGGCCCTGGGCTCGGTGGCGTCCATGGCCATCATTCCCCTGCAGGACGTGCTTGGCCTCGGTACCGAGTCGCGCATGAATCGACCCGGCTCTGGTACTGGCAACTGGGAGTGGCGATTCACGGAAGACCAGCTCGGGGCCGACATCCGCGAACGGCTGGCAGACCTCACGGACATCTACGAGCGGAACCTGGAACGTTAGGTCGTCGGCGGGGAGAGTCGAAAACGCCTGGGTCTTTACGACAGGGACCGGCCTCTACGGTACCGACTACCTCCGACGGGCGTTGGTCACCGCCATCAACCTCGGCGCCAACGGTCCACAGGATGCCGTGTATCCGACTTCGGAAGTATATGCAGAAGGCAAACCCTACGACGGGTCAAATAGGTATGTGATGCATTTCAACAAGGGCGGGATGCCGCCAGTTGACGGTTTCTGGTTATTAACAATGCACGACGCCGAATACTTCTTCGTTGATAACCCGCTGAATCGCTACACGCTGAGCGCGCGTGGCCTCCGTTCCAAACCCGATTTAACGGTAGTCCGGATTCGGATAGTCGAACCTGCAGCCCGCATCCCAAAGGGCCCGCTGATTCCCGTGAGCCGGGAAACCGTCGGCGTCTTTCAGCATCCGCGCCATGTGCAGAAGATTCCACGTCATGAACGTGGTGTTGCGATTGGTGAAATCATTCTCCGGTCCGCCTGATCCCTCGTCGAGATATGAAGGCCCCGGGCCGGCCTCGCCCAGCCAAGCGGCGTCCGCTTGAGGCGGAATGACGTAGCCCAGGTGCTGGAGTGAATAGAGGATATTCATCGCGCAGTGCTTGGCTCCGTCCTCGTTACCGGTGATCAGACATCCCCCGACCCTACCGTAATAAGCATACTGTCCGTGCTCGTTTAGGTCTCCGGACGTCGAGTAGAGACGTTCGATGACCTGTGTACAAACCGAGGACTTCTCGCCCAGCCAGATCGGTGTGGTGACAATCAGGATATCGGCCGCCTTGACCTTCTCGTAGATTGCCGGCCAGTCGTCTCTTTCCCAGCCATGTTCTGTCATGTCGCCCCAGACGCCGAAAGCGAGTTGCTGGTCTACCGGCCGAAGCACCTCTACGCTGACATTATTCTTTTCCATGATGCTGCGGGAGATGTCTATGAGCCCCTGCGTGTGGGACAACTCGGGACTCCGTTTCAATGTGCAGTTCAGCACGAGAGCACGCAGGTCTGAGTAATCCCTTGGGCTGGATTCACATAGTTCGACTTGTCGCTCGTTGAGTTGCATGACTATTGCCTATTTTGTGCATGGATCGCTGTGCAAATCATACGTGAGCCAACCTCGCCGGACTGGATTGAGATCGGCCATCAATCTAACCTGTATCTGGTGCAATACGTGATCTGCATATCAACACAGTGACAAGAGACCACCAGATCACGGACCCGGAGGCTCGCTCAGGGTAATTTACGGACGCTGCAATCGAATCTCTTGTTAGGGAAAACCAAGTGGCTGCTTCGGGTCGCTGGCAGACCCTAAGAATTGGCGAGACATCGGCTCGATCAGGCACCGTGCCGAGCGGCTGAGACGCGCCGAAGTGCTCGAGCACCTTGCGTCTTGACGGGCTGCTCTCAGTCAAAAGCAGCCGGCTACTTATCCACCAAGGTTCTATTTCGGTGCCGGGTTTACTCCTTGTTCAGGTTTGCACTCCATGCTCTTCATGTTTTGACCGTCAGCAGAACTCCATACGAGTCGCATGCATTTGTTTGCCGCCCCGTTGTACCAGGTCTCTGCATCCTTCCCAGGCGCCACATCCTTAATCCAGTAGGAGGGCTTGTAGCCGGCATCCGACAACTTCGCCCGTTCGGCATCGAGTCCCGCTGAGCTCGCCGGCGCCTGCCCATCACGATACGATTCCCATACCTTTCGGGATGCTTCGGCGCCCTTGATACATTTCTTCTCATTCCCCGGCTCTACCGATGTGATTTTCTTGTCATCGCTTTTGTCGAATTTTAGTTCGATGCATTCCTTCTTGCCTTCGTTCCACCAGAGTTGCTTTCCGCCGAAGAAGCTCGAGTCTGCTATTTCATAGCCTTCCTGCTGCAGCTTGGCTTGTCCCGCCTCAAGGCTCATATTGACAACCGACAACGCGTCTTGCGGAACCTTGGACTCTGCGTTCGCGACAACTGAAACCGCAACCAGCAGAGGCGCGAAAACAAGAGAACTATGTGCCGTGAAAGTTTTCATGGGGTTACTCCAGAGTTGGTGACAAGTAGAGTTCGTTATTGCATTCTGCACGGATTCACCATTCAGAATTACGGCACCAACTTCTGATAAATATGGTCATTATGCTTCAGAATCCGTATCGCCAGATCTCATTCGCAGTCGCGGCCTTACTGCTGGCAATCACCCCGGCAACTGCCGGCTTGGCCCAGGAGGTTCGCCTGCAGCCGGTGGATGTCAATGAGGTCGGCGAGATTGTGCTCTTGGAAGCTAGCATTGCAGGCAATGAGATCATTGACTACCAGTTGACGGGTGCGGCCAGGCAGATTCTATCGGTCGATCTGTTGACCTCGAATGCTGCCAATTACTTCAATATTTTTGCCGCCGGTTCTGAAGAAGCGCTCTTTATTGGTTCGACGCGGGGCACTGTTGCCGACGTCGCGCTTCCCGAATCAGGCGCTTACGTTGTCCGCCTCTATCTGATGCGGTCGGCGGCGCGCCGCGACGAAACTGCGGATTTCTCCCTGGCCATCGGCCTCGGTCCGCCCGAGTTCGCTGATTCGCTTGCGGGCGGGCCAGACTACTGGTCTGTCGACGGAATTGGCCGGGATGGACTAAATGTCCGCGCAGGTCCTTCTACGCGATATAAGCGAACCGGTAAGCTCAGCAACGGCGAAGTGCTCCAGAACCGCGGCTGCCGTCTGACCGGCGCTGAACGCTGGTGCCAGATCCGTGCCACGCACACAGGCGTGACGGGATGGGTTGCGGGCCAGTACCTCATCGAGGCCGCCGCGCCGCAAGCAGCGACCATGCCAGATGGCGGCCCGGTCGGTAATGGTGTGCCTTTTGACGCTACGGGGGCGATAGCCTGCGCCACAGGCTCTGATCAACCCATGCGGCAGTGCGCCTTCGGCGTGATTCGCGAAGGGCC
>JAHEDQ010000168.1 GCA_024641125.1 Candidatus Competibacteraceae bacterium
AGCTGGAATCCTTCAAGATTTAGCCGCTGATTTCCCACGCATACGGGCGGACATGACCCGCCCGTATGCATGTGGGTATCCGGGAATTGCCTTCGCTTCTTTAGCTGTCTATAGTGCAAACCGCGGGCGGGTGTAGTTCAATGGCAGAACCTGAGCTTCCCAAGCTCATGACGGGGGTTCGATTCCCCTCACCCGCTCCAGCGCTCAACGCCAAAAACCTCTTCCGTTCATAAATTCATCCAACGCGAAAGCGTCCAAATTGCATTTGGTTTTATGCGCGATCTATTTCCGTGATGAAATTGTGATATTTGCGTGATCATGGCGGGATTTCCCTGTTGTGGAATGGTCGGGCCTAACCCGATGTGTTTCCCACCTGGAGAGTTCCATGCGCAGAGTCACCACCAGTTTATTGCTGCTTACCCTTGTCCTGGGGCCGGTTCCGGCTCTATCGCGGGAGGTCATTGTCCGGATCACCAATTTGACCAACGCCATTTATTTCACCCCCCTGTTGGTTGCCGCGCACCGTTCGGGTAGCGACCTGTTCGAAGTTGGGCTGCCAGCTTCGGCGGAGCTGCGGATGGTCGCCGAGGGGGGGCAAACGGAAGCCCTGGCCGCGGCGGTCCACTCAGCCGGTGGTCGGGTGGTGAACAACCCTGCTGAAGGGCTGCTCGCACCGGGCCAGACCGCGGTCGCACGCCTGAGAGTCCAAGATCAACACCGCCGGATATCCGTGGTGGCCATGTTGCTGCCCACCAACGATGGCTTTGTTGGTCTGGACGCACAGCCACTGCCGCTTTTGCCCAGCCGCCGAACCTACTATGTGAATGGTTATGACGCTGGCACCGAGGCCAACGATGAGTTGATCACCGGCGGCGGCATGCCGGGTGAGCCTGGGATTCCCGGCGATCCCAGCGCACTTGGGGGCATCAATGGCACTGGCGTCACCGGCTCCGACCACAGCGCCACGGTGCATGTTCATCGCGGCATCGTCGGTGATCTCGATCCCGTGGGTGGTGTCAGCGACCTGGACCAGGGACAGCACAGCTGGCAGGGTCCCGTCGCCCGCATTGTGGTGGTAACCCGACCGGCCATTCACTGAGGCCCATGCGGGCGGCCAGTCAGGCCGCCCGCAGGTCACCCTGGCAGCGGGGCAGTGCCGGAATGGCTTTCGCTCGATGCATCCGCCGGCGGGCGTTCACGTATCTTCCAATGTCACGCCATTGGAGTGCTGATTCAGTGAACAGTTTTCACTTGCGCCGCGCCCTGGTCGTCGAGGACAACCGCGACATCGGCAATCTGTTGCGCCTGCATCTGGAGGATTTGGGCATGCAGGTGGACCTGACCGCCTCGGGGCGAGCCGGTCTCGACATGTCGGGTGCCGCCCACTACGACCTGGTGGTGTTGGATCTGATGCTGCCGGAGCTCGATGGGCTGGAAATCTGTCGTCTGCTACGCCATCGGCCCCGATATGTCCCCATCATGATGGTCACGGCGAAATCCACCGAGGTGGATCGGGTGCTGGGGCTTGAAATCGGCGCGGACGACTATCTGGTTAAGCCGTTCGGCGTCCGTGAGTTTCAGGCCCGGGCGAAAGCACTGTTGCGGCGGGTCGATGCACTCACCGCAGGACCGGACCATTTGGCCATCATCGATGTGGGTGGATTGCGGATCGACCCGACGCGACATGCGGTTTGGCTTCATGCAACCGAAGTGATGCTGACGGCCCGGGAATTCGATCTGCTCTATTACTTCGCCCGACATCCCGGCCAGGTGTTCAGCCGAGACCAGTTGCTGGATCAGGTCTGGGGTAGCCACCACGCGCCTTATCGCCATACGGTGAATTCTCATATCAATCGGCTGCGGGGAAAGATTGAGTCCGATCCGTCGCAGCCCGAGTACATTCTGACCGTGTGGGGCGTCGGGTATCGGTTCGTCGATGCTGAACGGACCCGGGCTGCAGCGGATCCGCGCAGCGGTTCGGGTAAGTCGGAACCGGTGCAACGGAGCGCCGGGTGAGATGAGGTCGTTCGCGTTCCCCGGCGGCTGCTGACGGTGCTGCGCACCCTGTACGGCAAGCTGGCGCTGGCCCTGGTGGTCATCATGCTGGGCATTGGCGTGACCTATGCCGTCCTCAGCCTGGCCGTCGCACGCCATCATCTGGCGGCCGTCAGTCAAAGCTTCAACCGCGATCTGGCCGGCAATCTGGTGCGGGATCGATCCCTGGTGCAACGGGGGGCGGTCGATGCGGCGGCTTTGAAGCAAACCTTCCATCACTACATGGAGATCAACCCCAGCATTGAGATCTACCTGCTGGACCAGGACGGGAACATACTTGCGTTCTCCGCCGAGCCTGGCCGCGTCGTGCGGACATCGGTTTCCCTGGAACCGATCCGCGCGTTCCTGGGCGGTGACGATCCCTTCCCCCTGTTGGGTGACGACCCGCGCAGCCTGAGTCGGAAGAAAGTGTTCTCGGTGACGCCCGTGCCGTCGGTGGAGGCGGGCACGGGTTATCTCTATGTGGTGCTGCGTGGCGAGTTGCTCGAACGGGTCGAGGAGGACTTCCAGGACAGCTACTAGCTCAGACTGGGACTCTGGGCGACGGTGGTCAGCCTGGCTTTTGGGTTGGTCACCGGGCTGCTCATTTTCTGGGTCATGACGCGGCGGCTCAGACGCCTCTCCGGCCGCATGCGTAGATTTCGGGCAGCCGAGTCCGCGCCGGTGATGCCGTTTCATCCCCCCGCCACGGACGAACTCGAGGAACTGCAAACCACCTTCGATTCCATGTCTGGGCGGATCGCGCAGCAGATCGAGGAGCTCAGGGCCAATGACGCCGCACGGCGCGAAATGGTCGCCCACGTGTCCCATGATCTGCGCACACCCCTGGCTTCGCTGAACGGATACCTGGAAACCCTGCAGATCAAAGACGACAGTCTGACGCCGTCGGAGCGAAAAGCTTTTCTCGGCGTTGCGCTGAACCAGGGACGCCGCCTGGCCGCCCTGATCGACGATCTGTTCGAATTGGCCAAGCTTGAGGCGGTGGATGCCGAGCCGCAGGTCGAACCTTTTTCACTGGGCGATCTGGTGCAGGACGTGATTCAGAAGTACGGTCTTCGCGCCGAGCGTGATCGAGTTGGCCTGGATGCCCGCATTCCGGGGAGCATGCCCCTGGCCCGGGCCGACATCGGCCTGGTGGAGCGGGTGCTGGACAACATCATCGGCAACGCGCTGGATCACACCCCGGAAGGGGGTCGCGTGCAGGTCGGGCTGCTCCAGGTGGACGGAGGTATCGCGGTTGAAATCTCCGATACGGGCTGTGGGATATCCAAGTCGGAACTGGCGCGGGTTTTCGATCGTTTCTATCGGGGGCGGGACGCGCACCGGGGCGACCATCATGCGGGACTGGGATTGGCGATCGCTAAGCGCATTCTGGACCTGCACAGCGCCGACATCTCGGTTCGCAGCGAGTTGGGACGGGGCGCGACCTTCTCATTTGTATTACCGGTGGCCGCCACCGGCACCTGACCGCACCGGCGTTACACAGTAGACTGGCGCCTCGACCGGGTCTTTCTGGCCTGGGAGCCGAGCGTGATGCGTCATGCAACCGTTGGTCGCATTCTCGGATTGCTTGTTTTTATTGCATTCGTCCTGGCTGGCTGTGCCGGTCAGGACGTGGCTGATGGCGTCGATCAGTCCATGGTCGATTTCGACCTGCTACTGACCGTGCCCCGCCAGCGCATCGACTACGACACGGCGGTTAGTGCTGGACGACTCGCGCTTTTCCATCGACGGGCTCATGAAGGGGCCGGTTGCGGATTGGTATCAGGCCAAGGCATTGCGCGAGGAGCCTCTGCGCGCCGGAATATTGGATCTGAACGGATACCGCAATCGCTGATCCAATCGCGACGTCAGGTCCGCCCCGGATTCCGGGGCAGCGCCCGCTGCACTGTCCAGTCCGTATAATGTATTGCGCCCAAGCGTGCATGCACACACCAAGGCATAGGGAGTCGCCCATGAAACTGCTCAAGATTCTGCTCTACGGGTTCGGCGGTTTGCTTCTGCTGCTGTTCGTTGCCGGTGTC
Source organism: Candidatus Competibacteraceae bacterium (assembly GCA_024641125.1). GTDB lineage: Bacteria > Pseudomonadota > Gammaproteobacteria > Competibacterales > JAHEDQ01 > JAHEDQ01. The sequence goes on from JAHEDQ010000168.1 coordinate 4,080, forward strand.
GCGGCGACCCTGTTTGTCGAACCCAATCAGTTCAAACCGCAGATCGTCGAGGCGGTCAAGGACCAGACCGGCCGCGACCTGGACATTCAGGGTGATCTGGCGCTGTCGGTGTTTCCCTGGCTCGGGGTGAAAATTGGCCCGACACGGATGAGCAACCCCGAGGGCTTTGGCGATCAGCCCTTTGCTCAGGTCGAGGAAGTGGACGTCCGGGTCAAACTGATGCCGCTGATCGAACGCAAGGTCCAGGCGGACACCGTCTCTCTGTCCGGGCTGCAGCTGGCCTTGGTGCGCGACGCCCAGGGGCGCGGCAATTGGCAGGATCTGATCGCTTCGACAACGGGTACCGGCGCGCCTGCCGATGTGGCGCCCAGCCCCGCCGGTGACGGTTTCGCGCTGGCCGGCTTGGTCATCGATGGCATCGCCATAAGCGATGCGCTGATTTCCCTTGACGATCAGCAAAGCGGGCAGCGTGTGGCGATTCGCAACCTCAACCTCGAGACCGGTGCGGTGGATCTCAACCGTCCACTGCCCATCGAGGCCCGGTTCGAGATCGACAGCAAGGCACCGGCCTTTGTCGGAAATGTCTCAGTGGACGGCACCGTCGAAATGGATCTGAGCCAACAACGGTATGGTTTCGGTGAAGGAAAGATTGCGTTCGATCTGACCGGTGATGCAATCCCGGGTGACGCACTCGAGGGCAAATTGGATATGAATCTGAGCGCCGATCTGATCTCACAGATCTTCGGCCTCAGCGATGGTGGTTTCGAGTTTACGCTCACCGGGCCGGATCTCCCTGGCGGGCAGGTGGCCGGCGCGTTCGGCTTCCAGGCGGAAGCGAACCTGGCGGCACAGACCGCCAAGGTCAGTCGCTTTGATGGCACACTCATGGGGCTGGCCGTGAGCGCGGTACTGGACGTTACCCAGCTGAACGACAATCCCCAGGTGAAGGCTATGCTGAACCTGGCCGAGTTCAGTCCACGGGCCTGGTTGCCTACACTGGACCTGCCGATTCCCGACACCAGCGACCCCAAGGTCTTGACCCGGGTCAGCCTGCAAACCGGATTGACGGCCAACTCTGAGCGTGCCGCCTTGGACGGACTGCGGATCGTCCTGGACGACACCACTTTGACTGGCGGCGCGGAGGTCACCAATTTCAGCCGGCCCGCAGTGCGTTTTGACCTGGCAGCCGATGCCATCGATCTGGACCGGTATATGCCGCCGTCGACGGAGACCGTTGCGGTGGCTGGACGCGACGGCACGGGGGATAACGCGGCACCGCCAGCCGGAGCGGCCGCACCATCCGCCGCAGCGCCGGTCCCCGTGGGTCTGCCCCTGGACACCTTGCGTGAGCTCGATCTGATCGGTAAGGCTCGGATAGAACGCCTCAAGGTCAGCAATCTGAGCGTCAGCGACGCACAGCTCCGCCTGGAGGCCAAAGGCGGCGTCATACAGCTCAATCCGATCAGCGTCAGCCTCTACCAAGGCGTGGCCAAAGGGCGTATGGCGCTGGATGTCAGCGCGAATCAACCGGCCCTGTCGTCCACCATGAACGTGGTCAATGTCCAGGCCGAGCCCCTGCTGAAAGACCTTCAGGGGGAGGCTCTGCTGGCGGGACGCGGGCAGGTCGTGCTGGATCTGAAGGCGACGGGTCTGACGTCGGGCAGTTTGAAGCGCAGTCTGAATGGCAATGTCGGCATCAAATTTCTGGACGGTGCCGTCATGGGCGTCAATGTTGCCCAGATCATTCGTGAAGCCCAGGCGGCTTTGTCCGGGCAACCCTTGGACCAGGCGCGTCAGCCAAACCGGACGGATTTTGCCGAGTTGTCTGGAACCGCGGCAATCGTCAACGGCACCATCAACAACCAGGATCTTGCCCTGAAATCGCCTTTACTGCGTATCCAGGGGGCGGGCAGCGCCACTCTTCCAACCGAGACCATCGACTATTTGATCAACGCCTCAGTGGTGGAAAGTCTGGAGGGGCAGGGCGGCCGGGGCCTCTCTGATCTGAGGGGGCTGACCATCCCGGTGCGGGTCAGCGGCACCTTCAGCCAGCCCAGCTACCAACCCGACGTGGAGGCGGTATTGACCGGGATCGCCAAGGCCAAGGCGCAAGAAGAGCTCGAGAAGCGACAGGACGAACTGCAGGCAAAGGGCATGGAAAAGCTCAAGAAGCAGTTGGGCGATCAACTGGGCGGCGAGGTGGGGGAAAAGCTCAAGGGCTTTTTCAAGTAAGGCCAACGCTCCTGTCCCGTTGGCGGGACAGGCCTCGATTGGATCGCATCATGCCCCAGCACTTTGCCGAGCGCGTTCTGACCTGGTTTGATGCTCATGGGCGGCATGATCTGCCGTGGCAGCACCCGCGCGATCCGTACCGGGTGTGGGTTTCGGAAATCATGCTGCAGCAGACCCAGGTGGGCACGGTGATTCCCTATTTTCAGCGTTTCATGGATCGCTTCCCGGACGTACATCGCCTGGCCGAAGCCAGCCTCGATGAAGTTCTTCACCTATGGTCTGGTTTGGGCTACTACGCCCGTGGCCGCAACCTGCACCGGGCGGCCCAGGTGATGGTCGAACAACACCACGGACGTTTCCCGGAGGACCTTGATGCGGTTCAGGTTCTGCCGGGAATCGGGCGATCCACCGCCGGCGCCATTCTCGCCCTGGGCCGCGATCAGCGGCACCCGATTCTGGACGGCAACGTCAAACGTGTTCTGGCCCGCCATTTCGGCGTGTCCGGGTGGCCCGGCGAGAAGCCGGTAGCCGATCGGCTCTGGCGCCTGGCCGAGTCGATGACGCCCACCGATCGCGTGGCCGACTACACCCAGGCCATGATGGATCTGGGCGCGACGCTGTGCGTCCGCAGTCGGCCGGCATGTGCGCTCTGTCCCGTCTCATGCAGTTGCGTCGCCTTGGCGACGCAACAGGTCGGCGCCTTGCCGACCCGTCGCCCCAAAAAAGACAAACCGGTGCGCAGCACGGTGATGCTGATCCTGCGGGACGCCCAAGGGCGCGTGCTGCTGGAGCAACGGCCCAGCACGGGCGTATGGGGCGGGCTATGGAGCTTTCCCGAGACCGCCACCGAGGACGAGGCCATCCTGTTTTGTGGCGAATCTCTGGGCATGGAAACAACGGCCGGCGAGCGCCGCCCCCGAATGCGCCATAGCTTCACCCACTTCCATCTGGAAATCGTTCCCCTGGTGCGGCATGTGGTCGCCCGCGAAGCCGACGCCATGACAGACAGCGGGCGAGTCTGGTATAACCCACGGCGCCCGGACGAACGCGGGCTGGCGGCGCCGGTCAAACGTTTGATCGATGCTCTGGCGGCAGACTGCTGAGGAGGTTTCATGGCACGCATGGTCAATTGTGTGAAGCTTGGCGAAGAGGCGGAAGGTCTGGATTTCCCACCCTACCCAGGTGACCTTGGGAAGCGCCTGTGGGAGGGTGTGTCGAAGCAGGCCTGGCAGCAATGGCTGCAACACCAGACCATGCTGATCAACCATCACGGTCTCTCGCCAATGGATCCCAAGGCGCGGCAGTTTCTGGAGCGGGAGATGGAGTCCTACTTCTTCGGGTCGGGCTCTGACGCCCCCGAAGGCTACACGCCGCCTCAGTCCTGAACTCCGCCGGCGAGCCGCCGTCCGGGCAGGGCAGCTTGACTCTCCAAGGGGGTACCGGTTTAATACGGGCCCTCGCCCATGGGGCCAGGTAGCTCAGTCGGTAGAGCAGGGGACTGAAAATCCCCGTGTCGGCGGTTCGATTCCGTCCCTGGCCACCACCCTTACAATCAATATCTTACGTCCTCTTCGACGCTGCTTTTGCGGCCGTAATGGCTACACCTTCGGTCCCAATGTTCTTGGCGCTTCACGCGGCCCTCCTGTAGTCGTGATGAAGCCCGCCCAGTATCGGTCTTGCGATGACACTCGCCTCGGTGTTGGCCTCGATCCCTGAGTCAACGTGTTTGGGAATCTTCTGGTCGATTCCTTGGTGCGGCCTCGCCGTGTTGAAGTAATCGAAAGCGTACTCACGCAGGACCCGGCGAGCATGGTCCTCGCTGAGGATCACGATGTGATCGAGGCACTCGTTGCGGGCGCTACGAAGGAACCTTTCCACGATGGCATTGCAATCGGGTGAGCGCGGTGGAATGTCCACGATCTCGATGTCCGCTCCCGCAGCCACGGCGGCAAACTTCGGTCCGAATTTGCAGTCGTTGTCGCGGATCAGGTAACGGGGAGCCTCTCCGAAGGGCGTGGCCTCCCGCAGTTGCTGGGCAGCCCATGCATCGGTCGGCGAACGAGTGATGTTGAGATGAACGACCTCGCGATTGCCGTGCTTCACGAAGAACAGGGCAAAGATGGGACGAAACAGCACGTCGTAGAGTTGAAGGAAGTCGGAGGCCCAGATCTCACCCGCGTGATTCGCGATGAAGGTCGACCAGGTCTGTCCTCTTGGTTCTCCAGGCTCACGAACCCCGCGAATGTACTTCTGTATTGTGCGCTCGCTGACCCTGATGCCGAGCTTGAGAAGCTCGCCTCGGATGCGCTCAGCGCCCCAGCGGTTGTCCCTGCGCATTATTCGAATCAGATCGATGGTCTCCCGGGCGAGACGTGCGGGCTGGCCCTTGGGTTTTGACTTGCGCTTCCAGAGAAGCTTGAACAGTCGACTGTGCCAGCGAAGCAGCGTGTCTGGCTTGACGATGTGCAGCGCCTGCTGCCATCCGGCGTTGAAGCGGGAAAAGAGGACCCATGAGCAAGCGCTCGTGGTCCTTGAGCCGAGGCTTGCCGGCCGTGCGACGGAGGACGATGATCTGCTGGCGCAGCAGGGCGTTCTCGGCGAGCAGTTCCGCTGTCGACCGGGACATATCTCTGCCGGCACCAGCCGCCAGCCGCGCCGCCGTACTCATGGGCTTCGTGATCCTCATTAGCAGGTTGCCCACTGCCTGAACCCAACCGACCACCTTGTGCTTCACGGCAGCGACGATATTCGCAAACATGGTTTCGATCTCTCTTTGGGGCGTGGCGAGAGATCGCAACCCAGTGACTCGGTCCGCGTCAACCGATGGAAGGCGCGACCCTTGCGGTCCGGACACCACGTGGCGCAACTCCTTGATAGTATTCACGGACATGAAGGGTAGCCAATACGGGCTGACCGCATCACGTTGGCCGTGCTTTCGCTGTGGTTCGATCGGCGAGATGCGCTGGTGGTCGTGGGACCGGGGACGTTGACTCGGTGGCACCGAGCGGGGTTTCGGTTGTTCTGGCGCCACAAGTCCCGACCGGTGTCCTCCGCAAAAATTCATGCCGCCTTGGCTGCCAAGCCATATTCGTGGTGCAGTCCACCCAGGATAGGGTGAGCCTGTATGGTGCAAATATTCGAACGAACCGTATGATATTGTTATGAATGACAAAGATTTGCTGGACCAGGACAGTCAATCGGTCATTTGCCATGGATTGATCAGTAAAAGATCCGGAATGAACTCGAAATCCTTGGTGTTGCGTGTTGCCAGGGTCAAGCGGTTTGCCTGAGTGATGGCGGCGATCTGTGCATCCTCCACTGAGATGGTGCGGCCAGCCTTTCGGGCGGTTGCAACCAGGTTTGCATAGCAGGAGGCAGCGCCAGCATCAAAGGGGAGGAGTCGGTCCCGAAACTCCTCGAACAGGGCGCCGGCCAGTCGGGTGAAGGTATCCTTGCGTTTGCCGTTGGGCAACAAGGCTATGCCAAGTTCAACCTCGGCCTTGGTGATGGCGGGCAGGAAGACCTGACTATCCAGTTGTGCATCCAGCCATTTAACTACCGTCAGTTCCGGCGCCGGTTTCATTAGTTCGGACAGCACATTGGTGTCCAGCAGGATCACGCACTGCTACCTGAAAAATCGGGGGCCGGGCGGGGTTTGGAGCGTGCCGTCAGCTCTAGTTCCATGCCACCGGTCGTCTCCATCACCCGTTGATGAATACGGCTGGCCAACCCCTTTTCAGGCGTCTTTCCAGCCAGGGCTTGACGCAGGATCTGCCGTGCTTCTTCCTCCATGGAACAGCCGTGTTTAGCGGCCCTCACCCTGAGTCGTCCCTTCACCTCATCGTCAAGATTACGAATAGTCAGCATGGCCATGCTCAGATACCCCCTGTACATGAGTGTCATGATATCGGAGTTTAGGAAGTGAATGCATTGAATGCAAATAGGGTGAGTAAAAGTGGATCAGTCGGCATGGGCGTTAAAGCTATGAGTCGTACTCGTTGAAGGACACCGAATTCAGATAGCGTGACCAACTCCTGTCATCTCGTGTCCACTCCTGTCCACTTGTGGTAACTTGGTGCGGGGCCGGCGTGCGTAAGTTGTTGAAAGAAAAGAGGCCGCGAAACGCCAACCGGGACTGAAAATCCGCGTG
>JAHEDQ010000169.1 GCA_024641125.1 Candidatus Competibacteraceae bacterium
GCACTGTCGCAACATGTCCCGAGCCATGCGCTGTGCGTGTTCGATGCCGAAGGCGAGACCTGGCGGCATGCGCTGTTTCCCGGGTACAAAGCAGGACGCAAGCCGATGCCGGCTGGACTCAGGGCAGCTCTGCCGAGGGTCGAGCAGGTATTTCTGGAACTGGGCCTGCGGTCGATTACGATAGCGGGCTTTGAGGCCGACGATGTGATCGCCAGCATGGCCGTCGCCATTGCGGATCGTGGCGGTGCGGCGCGCATCCTGTCCACCGACAAGAAGTTCTGCCAGTTACTGCGTGACGGCATACAGGTGTTCGATCATTTCGCCGGACATCCGCTGGATACGCAATATGTGCTGGACAAATTCGGGGTACGCCCGGAGCAGTTGGCCGACTACTTCTCACTCACCGGCGACGCATCGCTGAACATTGCCGGAGTGCGTTCCATCGGACCCAAGACGGCGGCACGCCTCCTTTCCCGCTTTCCCACCTTGGATGCCTTGCTGAACTCCGCGGATGAAGTGGGGGGCCGGACCGGCCGGATGCTGCGAGCCGATGCGGACGCCGCGCGCCAGGCGCACCGTCTGATGGCGTTGCGTCTGGATGTGGGCATAGGCGCGAATTTGCGGAATTTTCGATATCGGAGCTGAAACGGGCCGCCGGGGCGGTTGAGGTGCGGGTTTGAAACCGGGCTGGACCTGACTCCGTTCGTGGGCTCGGTTCACCACCCCGCTGTGGGATTGGATATGCAATCAGGCTCGGGGGTCCACTCGGTGTTCCCGCCCCGCAGTCGCGCCCTGGCGCCGTGTCTGTCCCTGCGACATCTGTTATTATTCGGGGAGCCGTTTGGAATAGATGGGTGTGCTTCCGGAATACTGGTTGAGACATTTCAGAGAACGGTTTGGAGTATCGCATCTAGGGTGATCGGATCAGAGGTTTTCCCGAATCATGAAAAATCTGCAGGCACGTCAGCCGGATTTGCTGATTACGCTGGATTTTTCTGGTGTGATTCAAGCGATAACGGGCGCCAACGACCTCGCCGACCAAAATTTTGACGCCTGGGTCGGGCGACGCTGGGATGAAACCTGCGATGCCGTCGGCGCCAGAAAAGTCGCCCGCCTGCTGACTTGCGCCCGGGAGGGTAAGGTCTGCGGCCACAGCCAGATCAACCAGACGCTGCCCAACGGCAGCAGTCTGCTGTGTGAGTACGTCGCCATCCTGAAACACGACATGCCGGACTTGATCACCGTGATCGGTAAGAATTTGAGTGTCGTGGTCTCCATCCAGAACAAGCTGCTTGAGACGCAGCGGAATATGGAGTTCGAATATTGGCAATTGCGGGACCTGGAAACCCGCTACCGCACCCTGGTTGATACCACTGCGGATTCCGTGCTGGTAGTGCGCGCGTCGGATTTGTGTGTGATCGATGGCAATGAGCAAGCCCACCGGCTGATCGGTTTGAAGGTTGGCGACAGCCTATCCAACCTGGAAACGCCGGCCAAAGACCTGGGCAAGCTCAGGCAAACGCTCGAAGCGGCCAAGTTGTTGGGCAAAGCACCGCTGACCCTGGTGCGTGTCGGCACGAGAAACAACACCTGGATGGTCAGGGCCTCGTCGTTCGAGGGCAATGGAGTATTGCAGTACATTCTTCATTTCACTCTATACGACTCGCTGCGTCAGACCGACAATATCGAACCGATAACCGGGATCACGTTCGGCGATATCATTGCCCACCTGCCCGAGGGCATGGCGGCGGTAAACGCCCAGGACATTGTTACCCACGCCAATCCTGCGTTTGCATCACTGGTGCATGGATCGGAATCTGCCGAGATACTGGGAAAACCGATAGGTCAATGGCTGAATCAACCCGGGGGCGATCTCGCGGCACTGCGATCAATGATGAGCGGAACCGATACCATCCGGAATTTTCCAAGCCGGATAGGCAGCGACGGGAAATTTCGTGACGTGTTGCTCTCGGCCAGAAAAATCCAGCACGAACAGCATGAAGTGATGCTCATGTTGTTCCGGCCTAGGGCCGCATAGATCGCGCACCTCCCTCCGCATGTAATGCAACTTGTGCGGTCACCTGAACTTCATGGAAACCTGAACGGGTAGTGGAACGTGGGCACAGTAGTACATTTCACTACGACTCCGCCCGGTTTTGGACAGGCCAGTCAGAGCAACTGCGAACTCGAGCAGATTCATCTTCCCGGATCGATTCAACCTCATGGGGCGCTGCTGGTAGTCAACGACGACAATTTGACCATTGTCAGAGCCAGCCAGAACGCCGCTGGCATGATTTCCCCCGACACCAACCTGCAACTGCTCGGATCCTCCATCAATTCAGTGGATGCCGCATTGTCCCGGCAGATCCGGGATGCCATCGCCGGCTCCGCTGTCGATGTGCCGGTCGCGCTGCCCGGCAGCCCTGATTCATGCCTGGACTGTGTAATTCATCGAGCGCCTTCGGGGGAGTTGGTGCTCGAGTTTGAACAGACCAGCCACATTGCGCTGGACGTGCCCGAAATTCTCCATGGCGGCATCCATTCGGTGACTGCAGCGGCCTCGTTGCAATCTCTGTGCGATGTGGTGACCCAACTGTTCAAAACGCTGTTCGGCTACGATCGGGTGATGATCTATCGGTTCGCCCAGGAGGGCCACGGAGAAGTGTTCTCCGAACAGTGTGAGGCAGGCATGGAGCCTTATCTGGGCAATCGCTATCCGGCCTCTGATATCCCACAGATTGCACGAGATCTGTACAAGAAAAATCGAGTGCGGATGCTGCCGGATGTCAACTACACCGCCTCAATCGTGATGCCGCAACCGAACGCCTCAGAAACTGATCCTCTCGACATGTCCCTGTGACACCTCCGCAGCATGTCCCCCATTCATTTGCAGTACTTGAGGAACATGGGTGTCGAAGCAACATTGGTCACTTCCTTGCTCATCGGAGACACACTATGGGGCCTCATTACCTGTAACCATGCCACGCCCCGGAAAATCGGCTATGAGATGCGTCTCATTGCGGAGTTGCTCGGTGAGATCGTAGCGACCCGAATCTCAGCGCTGGAGAGTCTTGCCCAGACGCGAAGCGAGCTGGCGGTTCAGCAGATCGAAAAAAGCATGATCGAGGCCATCACCCGGGAAGGTGAATGGGCCAGCGCCCTGTTCGATCGATCCGACAAGCTGCTGCAGACCCTGGATGCGACCGGCGCGGCACTGATTACCCAGGACGGTATCTGGTCGCAGGGCGACGTCCCTGAGAAAGCGGACCTGATCCGGCTGGTGGACTGGTTGGATCATAATTGTGCAGAGGCGTGTTTTTCGACCGCCAGCATAGGGCTTGATTACCCGCAGTTCGAAAGCATTGCTGACACGACACCCGGTGTCGTCTCGTGCCCTCTATCGCGTTTGGGCGGGGAGTATATTTTTTGGTTCAGGCCTGAGCACGTGCGGACCGTCGTTTGGGGGGGTAACCCGAACAAAGTCCTGGGTTCCGATGGCGCATCGGAGGAACTTTCGCCAAGACGATCATTCGAGAAATGGACCCAGCTGCTGGAACATACGGCCGACGACTGGACTGTGGCCGAGCGGTCGGCGGCGAGTCTGATCGGCGCGTCGATCGCCGATGTCATGCAACAGCTGCGCGCGATGCGTGTCATGATTGCGCACAATCAGTTTGCGTCTTTGTCCCAACAGGTCACCCATTCGGATTTGCCCGCGCTGATCGCCGATGCCGATGGTGGCATTCTGCTGCGCAATAATGCATTCGATAACCTCATGTGGACCGACCGTCCCGGCATCACGCATCTTGCCGATCTGCCACGGTTGTTCCAGGAGCACGCATCTGCCAGCTACAATCTGAGCGAATTGTTCACACACCAGAGACCGTGGCGCGGTAGTGCAACCCTCGATTCCAAGCCGGTATTGATCCGGGCTGACGCCGTGTTTTCGACGCCTGACACTGTGCTTGGCTACGTTGTGCTGTTGACCGACATCAGTGACAGACAGCTGGCGGAGAATGCCAGACGTCGTTTCCCGCAACAAAATCTCCAGGATTTTCAGCACCCTCCGCCCGATATCGTGGGTGAGGCAAAGCAGACCTACGAGTCACTGCTGGCGGCGGTTATGGAAAACGCGCAGCTCGCGGTGATGGAGATTACCGATGGGATCGATGCCAAGCGGGTTCCGGTGATGCTCAGAAGCGTGGAGGCTTCCGTTTCGCGAACCTCGCGCTTGATCGGTCATCTGATACAGCGCTCCGACTCGCTTTCTGAGTAGTGCATCCGCCCGCGGTTTCCGCAGCTCGCGAACAGGGCTGCATCGAGTGCTGGCTTGTCTCCTCGGCCAGATCAATGTTGAAACGGAATGCGCGTTCGGCCTCTTGCACGATTGGGCCAGGGTCGATCGGCAGTGTTCCGTACCGGTCGATTTTTTCGGTGATGTCTCGCTTGACCGCGTCGGGATGTTCGATGTTGTCGAAGCGATAGAATGAAAGTTGGTCCGGTTGGAGACCGCTTTTCTGGGACAGAATTCGTGCAAGCACCTGCCCACCGTTCAGGTCGCCCAGGTATCTGACGTAAGCGTGGGCAATGAGAGGGTGGCCGGCATTCTTGGAGACCAGAGTAATTCGTTCCGAGTACAGCCGTGCTGAGTTCAATAATTCGAGATCGTTTTTCCAGCGCGGCCCGGCCAGTGCATCTAGGTCGCTGGCCAGAGGGCCTGACCTGAACAACCCTTCGGGCACCAGATCCCCAAGACCTGGTCGCCCTGAATGAACCCGCAAAGCAGACTCCAGTGCCTGATACACGTGTGTCAGGTTGCGTAGATAAAGCGCGTAGGCGGCGGTCGTAATCCGCCCAGTGAGGAGGTCGTGGATCACGCCGCTCTGCTCGGCTTGCTTGTGTAAGGCCCATGTGGCCTCGCGCATCCTTTTCGACAGCGGCTGATGTCTTGCTGAGCGCGTTATCCCAATTGTGTAACCTTGGCTGAATGAATTTTGAGTGTGGTTCGGCGCCATATGCGATCGGACGTCAGCAGGGCTCCATGATAGAAAGAATACAGCGGATGATCACACATCCCCGGGCAGTTCGCATACGCGTTTCAGGACGGAAGAACGTGTGTCCTCGGCACCCACAATCGCACCAAGGGGCCGACACCGGTTTCGCATGAATGGACTGGGTTATCCGGAGCGCCGTGTTGCTGTCCGCTGCACCCTTTCGGCACTATTATAGCGAACCGGCTGCCCGGTTCCGCTGCGTTCCGAGGCGGATGGAATGTTGTCTTGAGGAGGATTGTGTATGGAGATCACTAGCCCCGATATTCGGGACGGGGAGCCGATACCGGCCGAATGCGCCTTTTGCCTGCCCGACCCCGATAATCATGTGACCCTGGGTCCCAATCGCAGCCCCGGTTTCGGCTGGAGCGACTTGCCCGAAGGTACTCAGTCATTGGTCCTGATTTGCCATGATCCGGACGTACCGAGTCGCCCGGACGATGTAAACCAGGAGGGGCGCGAAGTGCCGGCGTCGTTGCCGCGCTGCGATTTTTTCCACTGGGTGCTGGTCGATCTGTCACCGGACGTGTCCGGGGTTGCAGCCGGCCAATACTCCAGTTCGGTGACCGCTGGCGGTAAGGACGGACCCGACGCACCGGGAAACAGCCGCCAGGGGTTGAACGACTACAGCAGCTGGTTTGCCGGTGACAAGGATATGGGCGGGGAATACTTTGGTTATGACGGCCCCTGTCCGCCCTGGAACGACAGCATCATGCATCATTACTGTTTTACCCTGTACGCGCTGGATTGCCGGCGCTGTCCGGTAATCGGGACGTTCACCGGAGCCGACGTGTTATCAGCGATCGAGGGCCATGTGCTCGCCCAAGCCAGCATCACCGGGACATACAGCCTCAATCCGGATGTGCGGGCGGGATGAAAGGGTGGTGGACGCCGAGTCTGTCGCCATTTTGAGACAGTGCGCGTTCATCGCCAAGTGCGGTTATGCTTGGCGCCCGAGGGGGTGGTCACCGCGATCGACCACCGCGCGTTCTCAGCCGCCACACACCGCGGCATGGCCGCCTTAGCCCTCCGGCTTTGTTGATTTTGGTATTCAGTTTTTGAACACACACAGAGTTAAGCGAGGATTCGGAATGATACCCATCAAACGGACACAGCTGTTGGCCGCATGCGCCGTCGCCCTCGGGGTCGGGGTGATCGCCACCAGCGCGAATGCACAGAACACGGGCAGCCCCCAGGACGTGAGCTTATACCCCCCGAACGCAAAGCCGGGTGAGTGCTATGCCAAGGTTTTGGTCCCGGCGCAGTTCAACACCGTCAGCGAACAGGTGGTGAAACGCGAAGCGGCTGACAAGATTGAAATCGTGCCCGCCGCTTACGAGTGGACCGAAGAGAAAGTTCTCATCAAGGAAGCCACCGAAGAGATCAAGGTCATCCCCGCCACCTATAAGACAGTGGAGGAAAAGATTGTCGTCGAACCCGCCGACAAGAAGCTGGTTACGGTTGAGGCGGTGTACGCCACCGTCACCGAGAAAGTGCTGGACGAACCGGCGCGTGTAGAGTGGAAGAAAGGCCGCGGGCCGATCGAGAAAATCGACAACAGCACCGGTGACATTATGTGTCTGGTGGAGATTCCCGCCAGTTACAAGACGGTGACCAAACAGGTTCTCAAGACGCCAGCAACGACCAAGGTGGTGGACATTCCGCCGGTCATGAAGACGGTCAAGAAGCGGGTGGTGGATAGCCCGGCCCGGGTGGAAAAAGTCGAGATCCCGCCGGTCTACAGCACCATCAAGGTTAAGAAGATTGTGACTCCGGCCCAGGAAAAGCGGATCAAGGTGCCGGCTGAGTATCAGACCGTCAGCCGTAAGGAGAAGGTCAGCGACGAGCACATGAGCTGGAGCTCCGTGTTGTGCGAGACCAATATGGGTCCCGACATCGTTCAGCGCATTCAGAGCGCTCTGAAAACCAAGGGTTACTACTCAGGGGAAGTCGACGGTGTTGTCGGTCGGGGCACCATGGCGGCGGTTGAGCGCTTCCAGCGGGAGAGCGGCATGGCCACCGGTGGTTTGACCATGGAGACTCTGAAAGCGTTGGGGGTTTCGGTCCAGACCTGACCGCCAGAGCCATATCTCCGTCCTGGAAACAGGCGACGGCAATCAAACGAAAAGGGGCGCTCCGGCGCCCCTTTTGTGGTTTTAAAGGTTCGCCGTCCGAGCCCGCCGCCGCGTGATTGCTAGTTCAGCGTTGCGAGCCCGCCGCCGCGTGATTGCTAGTTCAGCGTTGCGAGCCCGTCCGGCGTGTCAGACGCGCCGGCCACCTTTCAACTTGTCCTGCAATGTGGTGAGTGCGTCCCAGTTGCCGGCCGCCGCCAATGCTGCCTGCTCCGCCCAGGTGCTGGGGTCCGCCAGACGGTACCGGCTACCCGCCTTCTCCAGCAGTGCACTCAGCCGCGGTGTGTCGGTTTTGGCCAGGTCGCCAAAGGTCTCGATGCCGTCGGCCTTGAGCAGACCCGCGATCTTTGGCCCGATTCCTTCGATTCTGGTCAGATCATCTGGTTTGGACGAAGGTGGTTTTGTGTCCGGCACGCCGGATGAATCATCGGTCCCGGGTCCTGGCCGACCCTGAGTACGGGGCGGTTCGGCCCGCGCGGCCAGAGTGGCCGCCGTAGCCGGCGCCGGGGCCTCCACCTCACCGTCAGGTTCCTGCAGCTTGCGCTGAAATCGTGCCCTTAATGCGTCACGGTGCGCCTCAGCCTCTGCCAGTTGGCTTGCGCAATCCCCGTCGCCATCGGCTGGCCCTTTGCGCCAGGCCAGGACCCGGGACGCCACCAGGCTCAGAACCAGCCCGAACAGAGTGCCCATCAAGAATCTCATGCCAATTCCCTCCGCTCTAGGGCGCTAACCCAGTGTCTGTTCCATATTGTGGATTTCCGCACGTACCCGCGCCAACTGCTGCTGGCACTCTGTATCGGTCTCTTCGGACCAGGGCCAGACCCGATAGCGCATCAGCATCCAACCGAACCAAAATCCCACGATCAACCCGAGTAGAAGTCCCATATCGATCCCCGTATCCAGTTTTGAACGGTGCGCCCCGCCGAGGCCGAGCCTACTCCAGTGTAGGCAACATGGCGTCATTGCAACAACAGCCCGACGAATTCTGTGCAACTCGATCGCCTGGTGGGGCGCTTTCCCAGCAGGCGCTACAGCAGGTCCCGTAGCCGATAGTACAAAGTGCCCAACACCAAAGCCGGCGTCCTCAGTAAGCGGCCGCCAGGGAACGGGTTATGCGGAATTCGGGCGAACAGGTCCAGCCGTTCAGCGGTCCCTGCGATGGCCTCCGCCATGAGAGCACCCGCAAAACCGGTCAACGCCATGCCGTGGCCGGAGAATCCCTGGGCGAAGTAGACGTTGTCGCGCAGTCGTCCGAAGTCCGGCGCCCGGTTCATGGTGATGGCCACGAATCCGCCCCAGGCGTAGTCGACCTTAACGTCTTCCAGTTCAGGGAAAACCTTGAGCATGCGCGGCCGCATGGTGGTTTTGAGATTGCCAGGTGTCAGCGTGGAGTAGCTGACGCGGCCGCCATACAGCAACCGGTGATCGGCGGAGCAACGGAAGTAGTCGAGCACGAAGTTGATGTCCGCGATGGCCGCATTGGCCGGCATGATCTCGCGGGCACGGTTCGCACCCAGGGATTCGGTTGCAATGATATAGGTGCCCACCGGCATAACTTTACGCCGCAGATCCGGCTGCAGCGCACCCAGGTAGGCGTTTCCGCAGAAAACCAGATGGTCGCAGGTCACGCTGCCCTGGGGCGTGCTGACCGATGGCCGCGCCCCTTCGCGAACCTCAGTGGCTGGGGTGCTTTCGTAAAACTGTACGCCGTGCTCCGCGGCCGCCCGGGCAAGGCCGAGGGTGTAGTTCAGCGGATGCAGATGACCGCTGCCGTGGTCCATCATGCCGGCAATGTAGCGGTCGGTGTTGATCACCGGGCGCACATCTTCCCCGTAAAGCAGCTCCAACTGGTCATAGTCATAGCGCTGCTCGAGCTGCTCCGCCCATTCCTCCAATTCGCGCACCTGTCTCGGTTTGATGGCGGCGTGCAGGTGCCCCCATTGCAGATCGCATTCGATGCCGTGCTGGTCGATCCGGGAGCGAACCAGGCGCATGGCCTCGAGGGACATGTCCCAGTGGCGCCGCGCGTCGGATGCGCCAACAAGTCGTTCCAGCTTGCCCAGGTCGCAGGCGTAACCGGTGATGATCTGTCCGCCGCTGCGGCCGGAGGCGCCCCAGCCGACACGATGCTGCTCCAGCAACACAACCCGGAAGCCCTTTTCGGCCAGATGCAATGCGGTTGAACAACCGGTAATGCCGCCTCCCACGACGCAAACGTCGGTTTCGACCGGCTGATCCAATGCTGGATAGGCCGGCGCAGCCGCCGCGCTGGCTGCGTAGTAGGAGTCCGTGTGGGTGGCTCGACCCTGGGTTTGTGCGGTGGAACTCAAACCGTGTCCATATACCACTGATGCTCCAGTGGGGTTATCGCTTGCAGGAAGCGGCGCCGTTCCGCGCTGCGTGTCTCCAAATACACATGACAGAAGTCGCTGCCCAGGTACTCCAGCATGATCTCACCGGTGTCCATTGCCTCCAACGCGGCCATCCATTCCAGCGGCAGACTCGATTCCGTCTGATCCTCCGCGTTGCCGGTGGTTTCCGGTCCGGGTTCGCGCTGCTGCGTCAGACCCCAGTGAATCCCGGCCAGCACCGCCGCCACAACCAGGTAGGGATTGGCGTCGGCGCCTGCCAGGCGGTGTTCGATGCGCTTCGCTTCGTCGGGACCCGCGGGAATGCGCAGAGCCACCGTCCGATTGTTGCGCGCCCAGGTGGGTGCCATGGGAACATAGCTGCCGGGCTGGAACCGCCGGAACGAGTTGGCATTGGGCGCAAACACCGCCATCGACTCCTCCATGGTTTCCATGAGCCCGCCCAATGCATGCCTGAGCTGCGGTCCCGGATCCCCCGGGTCGTTGAATACATTGTGGCCTTTGCTGTCCAGCAGACTGACATGGACATGGGTGCCGCTGCCGGACCGCTCCGGGTAGGGTTTCGCCATAAAAGTCGCGTCCAGATCGTGTTTGCGTGCCTGCGCCTTTATCAGGCGTTTGAGGGAGACGGCGTCGTCACAGGCTGAAACAGCATCGGGCCGGTGCTTGAGATTCACCTCGAACTGACCGGGCGCGTACTCCGCCACCGCGGTGTGGGCCGGAATGCCCTGCACGCGGCAGGCCGAGGCGATTTCCGCCAGCAGCGCGCCGTACTCGTCCAGGTCGCTTATGGAGTAGGCCTGGGTTTGCTGCAGTTGTTGCCCGGTACTCCGGGAAACAGGGGGCTGCGGGCCACCGGCGGCGGTCCGTTTGCGCTCGATCAGATAGAATTCCAGCTCCACCGC
>JAHEDQ010000170.1 GCA_024641125.1 Candidatus Competibacteraceae bacterium
TCGCTTGACGGCGTTTTGGCGCGGGCGCATCCGCCGAGGTTCGCAAGCGTCATCCCACGACTTCATCCATACAACACGGATTCGCGCTTGGGCGCGGTGAGGCCCATCTGGTACCGGGAGGGGGACTTGAACCCCCAAGAGGTTGCCCTCGGCGGATTTTGAGTCCGCTGCGTCTACCAATTCCGCCATCCCGGCAAGGGACGCCAAGTATAGAGATTTTGGCTCGGCCGACAAGTTGTCGTGAGAAAAATGGTCGTTGCTTAGCCGGCTTCTCCATCGATCGGAGCGCTGTTAGCATGCTCGCCCTATGGATTCCTCCGATTTCCAGTACGCGCTACCAGCCGAACTCATCGCCCAACGTCCGTTGCCATCACGCCGCGACAGCCGTCTTCTGGTGTTGGGCAAGACTTCCGGCTGCCTCACGGATCTGGGTTTTGAAGATTTTCCGGATTGTTTGAAACCGGGGGATTTGCTGGTGTTCAACGACACCCGCGTGATCCCTGCGCGGCTGTTCGGTCGGAAACAAACCGGTGGCGCGGTGGAGATCCTGATCGAACGGGTAACCGCAGCCGAGCGGGCCTGGGCGCATATACGGGCCAGCAAGGCCCCCAGGATCGGCGCTGTGTTGTGGGTTGATGACCGCCCGGTTCTCGAGGTCGTGGCGCGGGATCAGAGTCTCTACGAGTTAGTGGCCTGTGCGGGAGAGACACTGGAAAGCCTGTTGAGCGAACATGGGCACACGCCGTTGCCCCCGTACATCCAACGGTCCGATGAGCCCGCTGACAAAGAGCGATACCAGACCGTCTATGCGCGCCGGGCGGGGGCGGTGGCAGCCCCGACAGCCGGGCTGCATTTTGACCCGGCTTTGTTGGAGTCGCTCACAGGGCTGGGTGTGGAGGCGGCGTTTCTCACCCTGCACGTGGGCGCGGGCACCTTCCAACCGATACGCAGCGGCGATATTGCGTCGCATCACATGCACGCGGAACGCGTTTCGGTGGACGCCGATCTGGTGCAGCGGGTGCGCGACACACGTGCCCATGGCGGCCGGGTCGTCGCGGTGGGAACCACGGTCGTCCGTGCCCTCGAGAGTGCCGCCGCGGGGGGGCAGCTTGAAGAGTTTGAGGGCGAAACCAGACTGTTCATCGTTCCGGGCTATCGATTCCGAGTGGTGGACGCTTTGCTTACCAACTTTCACCTCCCAGAATCCACCTTGCTGATGCTGGTGTGCGCGTTCGGTGGATACGATGCGGTAATGCAGGCCTATCGTCATGCGGTGGACGGGCGCTATCGTTTTTTCAGCTACGGCGACGCGATGTTTTTGAATCGGGCCGCCTTTCCGGACTTGCCGCCGGACCGTGGCATGTGAGAAAGATGTCCGCTCGGCTACGGCCGGTCACATATTGAAATCAGCCGGCGATAGCCATACTTAGGTGTCTATAGCCAACCGCCAGTGGAGCAGAATGGAATGAAACGGGTGTTACTCTTTCTCGGGACCAACCTGGCCGTGGTGCTGTTGCTGGGCGCCGTGTGCCGAATTCTGGGCGTGGATCAGTACCTCTATCAGTACGGTTCGAACATGACCGGCTTGCTGGTCTTTACCGCGATATTCGGCATGGGCGGCTCGCTGATCTCGCTGATGATGAGCAAATGGATCGCGCTCAAGTCCACCCGGGCCAAGATTATTGAACAGCCAGCGAACGAGGTGGAGCGGTGGCTGCTTGAGACGGTCGGGAGACAGGCTCAAGCAGCGGGTATTGGCATGCCGGACGTGGCGATTTATGAGGCGCCCGATGCCAATGCGTTCGCTACCGGTGCGAAGCGCAATGAAGCCCTGGTCGCCGTCAGCACTGGTCTGATGCATGCCATGGACCGTGATGAGGTGGAAGCCGTTCTGGCCCACGAGGTCAGTCATGTGGCCAACGGTGACATGGTGACCCTGGCGTTGATCCAGGGTGTGGTGAACACCTTCGTGATGTTTTTTGCCCGGATCATCGGCTCGATTGTCGATCAGGCCATGCGCGGCAACAGCAGCCGCCAGGGCGTTGGCATGGGATATTTCCTGGCCACGATGGTTGCCGAACTGGTTCTAGGGTTGTTTGCCTCGATGATCGTGATGTGGTTCAGCCGTCAGCGCGAGTTTCGGGCAGATGCCGGCAGCGCAAACCTGGCCGGCGCCGGAAAAATGGTATCCGCATTGCGGCGTCTGCAGGCTATCCACCAGCCCAGTCAATTGCCGAGTGAGATGGCTGCCTTCGGCATACACGGATCACTCGGCCAGGGCTTCAAGCGCCTGTTCATGTCTCACCCTCCACTGGAAGAGCGGATTGCCGCGCTGCAGGCGCGCGGTTAGGCCGAGGGCAAAAAAAAAGCAGGCGGGGCCACACATGGCCCGCCCGCTTTCGATGTCATATGGCCGTTCCCGCACTACTCGAGACGCTCGATCCCCAGGGTCTTGAGCATGAACTTCTCATAGAACGGTTCGGACTTTCCGGATTTCATTTTGCGCAGAAAGTACTTTTCGAAGCCGATCTTGGCGTAGTGCACCCACTTTCCTTTCTTGAACCAGTTTACGTTCCTGGGTGGGATCTGCGGCAGCGCGACAAAGGCCGCGCCAGTATCGCCCATATCCGCAAGACAGATGGCGTTCCAGGTTCCCTTGTGGGTGGCCGGCTTGCCGGCGAGTTCGTCGCGGATGTTATGCACCACCGCTGTGACCATGGACTCAATCATATAGCCGGTCTTAGGCGCTCCAGTGGGCACCGGTGTGGCCTCGACCGGGGGGATGGCGACGCATACACCAGCTGAGAAGATGTTGGGATATTTGGGATTGCGCTGATGTTCGTCGATCAGTACGAAGCCGCGGGGATTGCACAGTCCTTCCACATTGGCCACGGCGTCGACACCCTTGAAGGCGGGCAACATCATGGCAAACTCGAAACTCAGCTCATGCTGTTTGACGACATTGCCGTCATCATCCAGTTGGTCGACCGACATCTTGCCGGCCTCAAGCTTGGTGGTCTTGGCGTTGGTGATCCATTTGATGTCACGGTTGCGGCATTCGGATTCCAGCAGCCCCTTGGAGTCGCCGACGCCGCCGAGACCGAGGTGGCCGATGTAGGGTTCGCTGGTCACCATTGTGATGGGGACTTTGTTGCGCACTTTGCGCTTGCGCAATGCCGTATCCAGAATGAATGCAAACTCATACGCTGGGCCAAAGCAGCTCGCGAACGGCATAGCACCGACCACCACGTGGCCAGGATTTTCGCACAGCTTTTCAAATTCCTGGTACACCATCTCGGCGTGGTCCACGGTGCACACTGAGTGGCTGTGGCCGCCGTGCGGACCAGACCCTTCGACCTCTTCGAAGGCCAGCCGCGGACCGGTGGTTATCAGCAGATAGTCATAGTCGATGGTTTGCCCGTCTTTGACCGTCACCTTGTTGTTCTCCGCGTCGATCTCCGTAGCGACATCTGCGATGAAGTCGATGCTCTTCTTCTTCAGGTACGGGGCGATGGGGAAAGTAATGTCGTTGCGTTTGCGCCAACCCACGGCCAACCAGGGATTCGACGGCACGAACTGGAAATAATCCACAGAGTTGATCACGGTGATCTTGTGTTCCGTGCCCAATTGTTCGCGCATTTCATACGCGGCGGGCATACCTCCAGTACCTGCGCCCAGGATCACGACATGTGCCATTTGACACTCCTCCTTCTTGTTGCAGCGGCCTTACCCATAGTGGGACGTATGAACAAGTACATTAGAATATTCAATAAATCAAATATACGGCAGCTGCCGGTTGATCGATGAACTTTAAGGATTGTGTCCTGCATGGACGGCAGGTACTTTGACCGGGATCAGTAATACGCAAACCGGCCATCAGCTTTGCTGGGCAAACATGAACAATCCTCCAGGCTCTACCCGCTGCTCTACGTGTTGTGATGATGTTTGCAGCGGGACCCACCCTTAGAGCGGCCGTTGCCCGCCATCACGCCTAGGTCGTGGAGTCATTTTTGACCGTTGCCGCCGTCTCTAATTTCCCGATTGAATCGTCCGTTCAGCGGTGGTTTGCCAGATGGTGAGCTCAACCCGGATGCCACCGAACGAGGCCGACTTCCAGGTTTGGCTCGATCGGTTGGCAACGACCCGCTCGGCGCAGGGCTTGGGGCTGCTCGCATCGGCCTTCGAGTTGGCTTCGAGCACCGAAGTGGACGCCGAATTCTGTCCAGTCCTGGCCCGCGCTCTGGCGATCGCGGACATACTCGAGCAGCTGGGCCTGGACGCAGACATCCTCGCTGTGCCGCTCCTGTGTGCTGCGCTGGAGACCGGCCGGGCGAGCCAGGACACGATCTCGAAGCGGTTTCCGCCCAGGCTGGGTGACTTGGTGGCGGATGTGTATCGATTGGAGGCAGTGGGGACCCTGCTCCCGCGGGACGGACTGCATCCGGACTCCAATCAACTGGAGGCGCTACGCAAGTTGTTGCTGTCGGTGGCCCGTGATATCCGGGTGGTGCTGGTAAAGCTGGCGGAACGCCTCCATACGTTGCGCCACCTGGACGGCGCCACGCCCGAGGAACAAAAGCGGTTCGCGCAGGAAACCCGGGACATCTACGCGGCCCTGGCCAACCGCCTGGGCATCGCGCAGATGAAGTGGGAACTGGAAGACCTGTCGCTGCGCTACCTTGAGCCAGACACCTATCGCACCCTGGCCAGATCACTGGACCAGAGGCGCACCGACCGCGAGGCCTACATCGAGCGCCTGGTGGCGCGGTTGCAGTTGGAGTTCGAGCGTGCGGGCATCGGTGCCCGCGTTTACGGCCGCGCCAAGCACCTGTTCAGTATCTGGCGCAAAATGCAACGCAAGGGGCTGCGATTCGACGAGTTGTACGACGTCCGTGCGGTGCGGGTGCTGGTGGATTCGGTGAAGGACTGTTACGGCGCTCTGGGGATTGTCCATGCGCTTTGGACCCCGATCAAGCGCGAGTTCGACGACTACATCGCGAACCCGAAACAGAACGGCTACCAGTCGCTGCATACCGCGGTACTGGGACCCGAAGGTCGCACAGTGGAAGTCCAGATCCGGACCCAGGCCATGCACGAGAGCGCTGAACTCGGCGTCGCCGCGCACTGGCGCTACAAGGAAGGGGATCAGGGTAAACATGGGGTGTTCGAGGAGAAAGTGGCCTGGTTGCGGCAACTGCTTGAGACCGGTGATGACGGCGACGGGGATTTGCTGGATCGGTTTCAGGCCGAGGCGCTGGTGGAGCGGGTCTACGTCGTGACCCCGAAGGGTGAGGTGCTGGACTTGCCTCGGGGCGCCACGCCGCTGGATTTTGCCTACAAACTGCATAGCGACGTTGGTCATCGTTGCCGGGGTGCCAAGGTGGATGGACGCATCGTTCCCCTGACCTACGAACTCAACAACGGTGAGCGTATCGAGGTCTTGACCGCGAAACAGGGTGGTCCCAGCCGGGATTGGCTCAATCCCAACCTCGGGTTTCTCAAGAGCGGCCGGGCGCGCAGCAAAGTCCGCCAGTGGTTCCGTCAGGCAGATCAGATCAACAACACGGCGGCCGGTCGCGCGTCAGTCGAGCGGGAGCTCGCCCGCCTGGGTCTGCGCAACATCAGCCTGCAAAGGGTTGCCGAGCGTCTGAACGTCGAATCGGTGGAGCAGCTCCTGGCGGCGGTGGGGTTTGGCGATATCACGCTGCCGCAAGTGGTGGGTGCGGCCCAGGAACAGGCCCCGGCCCTTCCGGGTGAGCGTTTTTTGCACCGGCCAAAACGCAGGCTGGGCGATCCCGGTGACGGTGCGGTTCAGGTGCGCGGGGTGGGCAATCTCATGACCCATCTGGCCCAGTGCTGCAGCCCGGTTCGCCCAGAAAGAATCGTGGGTTACATCACCCTTGGACGGGGCGTTACCATTCATCGTGCCGATTGCCGCAACCTGCTCAATTTGCAGGCCCGGCAGCCGGATCGCATTATTGAAGTGGACTGGGGCTTGGGCGAGGAGGGCAACTACTCAGTCGATCTTCAGATTCTGGCCTACGACCGCGCCGGTTTGCTGCGGGACATCACCACACTGCTGGCCAAGGAAGAGGCCAACGTGATCAGCCTCAGCACCACCACCGACAGCCAGGAGTCTATGGCACGAATGCAGGTCACGATTGAGGTCCGAGACATGGCCCATCTGGCGCGCATCATCGATCGATTGGGCCAGCTGCCAAACGTGCAGCGGGCAAATCGGCTACACTGACTATACTCTGAGCGTGCCAAATCGTGCTCACAAGGCGAGCACCCAGTCCGTTACCGTGTCGGCCACGGTTTCCCAGTCCCGATCCAGCATCATGGCGTGGGGCATGGTCTTGAACAGCATGGGTTCGACCCCGAATGCGCGCGCTGTTTCCTCCACATCTGAGACCTTGAACAGGGCATCCGCGCTGCCACCCAGAACCAATGTTTCGCAAGGTATGCGCGCAGCCGCGTTGGGCAGGTCAACCCCCGACATGTCCATCAGCGCGCCCAGGGATTCGGATTGAATATGACCAAGATAGCGGGCGACGCGATCCAGCGGCGTGTCGCGCCGGAAAAGCGCTCGTCTCAGGCTCCGCGCCGAGATCATGTGGTAGCCGCCAAGCTGAACCATGTTGAGTTGTTGGAACAGGGGCGGGTCCGAAAGGGCAAGCCGCATCGACGGCCGGGTCAGCCCCGAGGGCGGCACCGATGCCATCAGCACGGCGCCGGGCACGGATTGCTGCTGAAGGGTCCGCTGAACCACCAGCCCGCCCATGGAGTGCCCGACCAGAACAGTCGGTTTCCCAATGTGCTGGAGTGCGCGGCGTACGTCCCGCGCATAGTCACGTATGCGGCTGAAATGCAGGTACTGGTGCCCGCCGCTGCCGCCGTGTCCACGCAGACTCAGGGCATGAACCTCCAGTCCGCGCTGCGTCATGTGCGGCAGGAAATGCGATTCCCAGCACCATGCGCCAGTGTAGGCCCCGTGGACCAGCAGCACCGCCGGCGCGTCGGCCGGTTTCGAGGGGGGTTGATGAACAATCTCGAGTTCGGGATCGGGAGACAGAAGACTGCCGTACACAGGCCCCTCCGAAGGGCAAATAAAGACCGAAGTATGCCGGCTCAGCGCCTGGGTGGCGGTATGGTTCGGGAACCATCTCAGATCGGCATCATATAGCGTTTGGGGCATGAGAAGGAACAGGCCCCGCCGGAGCCTCAGCAATCGGTCCGGCTTGGCGCACGTCTACTACGGGCCTTTTGTGATGGCCGTCACGATATTGCGGATATTCATAGTGCACTCTGGCGCAAGTGGACGCATGCTGTGCCGTCCGATGTTGATCATCAGCGCTGAGCCAGCCTGTGGGCTGTAGCTTCAACGCTGCAAAGGTCAGTGTCAGGCCACGGTAAACTGGACAAACAGGGGCTGGACCATACGGTTTCTGTGTTCGCTGTGGAACTCGGTTCTGGCACCGACTGCTAAACTATTCCTGTCAGGATCAGTTGGCTGGCATCACTTCAGGCAACTCAAAGTGCGTCAGTTGGGGGCTGGTTGGCTGCCTGTAGCGTCGATTTCGAATCCTTAAATGCAAGGAGCCGAACCATGTCCACTTATATCATGCTGGTCAACTACACCGATCAGGGCATAGCCAACGTGAAGAGTTCCCCGAAGCGGGCGGACGCGGCACGGTTCCTGGCAAAATCCTGCGGTGCGGAGTTGAAGGACGTTTATCTGACGCTTGGCACATATGACCTGGTCTTGCGGGTTGAAGCGTCCGAAGACGAGGCTGTGGCCAGGTTCTCGCTGGCCCTGGATTCTCTGGGAAACGTTCGCTCACTCACCATGAAAGCCTTTCCGGAGGAGCAGTATCGCGACATTATCCGTTCCCTACCGTGAATGGCCTGATGGTGTTGTAGTTCAGCTGCGGCCTACGCGCCGCGGATCGGCCTTCGATCGGCGTATGTGATGGTGCTCCTATCCGATATGCGAACGGGCTGTACCAGTTCGACTTTGTTCAAACAAAGTCTTGCGCGTTCGAATTCGGTGATGGGTGTGGCCTGCGGTGTTTCGTGGTTCGGTGCGGTGTCTGGCCCGGAGCTGGCCAGCGTGCCATCCTGCTCAGGGCCACAGTCGGCACCGTGGGCTGAACTGTCACCGCAAGCGAGGCTCAAAAACCATGAAAACGGTCTGTGGTTGCGGCATTACAAGCCGTTGACAGATACAGGCGTCCCGATTTCCTTGAGGGTTTCTGATGAGGCTGCCGGTGGTCTGCATTCCGGGAAAGCAATTGTCCAAGGTTATTCTGCTCCTGCTGTGGCTGCCATGCCTGGTTTGGGGTCTGGACAACCGACTCGAGAATCATCCCTCACCGTATCTCGCACTGCACGCCGAGGATCCGGTGGCCTGGCAGCCATGGGACGAGACGGCATTTGCCGCAGCACGGCAGGGCCAGCGGCTGGTGTTTGTCTCCGTGGGCTATTTTGCCTGCCACTGGTGCCACGTGATGCAGCGCGAAAGCTTTCGCGATCCGGCCATCGCCGCCATCCTTGCAGCGGACTATGTGGCAATCAAAGTGGACCGGGAACTGCGGCCGGCACTGGACCGCATTCTGATGGAGTTTGTTGAACGCAGCCAAGGGATAGCGGGATGGCCTCTCAATGTCATCCTCACTCCGAACGGCGAACCGTTGGTGGGTTTTCTGTATCAACCCCGTGAAGCGCTGAAGCGTGTACTGTCGGGTGTGGCCGCCGAGTGGGCTGACAATCGGGATGAATTGAAAGTGATGGCGGCGCGCCAGCTGGCGGTTCTGACCGGTGAAAGACCGCCACCGGCACCCCTGCCGCTGGCGGAGGGGGTACCGGCGTTCCGTGACGCCTTCCTGGCCCAGGCAATGGCGGCCGCGGACCCGATGGCAGGTGGCTTTGGAGACCAGAGCAAATTTCCCTCCGTGCCACAGCTGGGTTTGCTGTTACGCCTGCAGAGCGAGTTTCCGGATGCGGATCTGGATCGCATGCTGCGGACTACGCTCCGGGCCATGGCGACGCAGGGTCTTCGTGACCAGCTGGATGGTGGGTTCTTCCGTTACACCGTGGATCCCAACTGGCAAACCCCGCATTTCGAAAAAATGCTGTACGACAATGCGCTGTTGGCTGAGCTTTACCGGGACGCCGCCCTGCGCCTGGGCGATCCGTCGTACGCCGAAATTGCCCGCGCCACCCTGGACTTTCTGGACAGACGTTTCGCTGAACCGGGCCGGGCGCTGGTGGCGAGTTTCTCGGCGGTGGACGATCAGGACGTGGAAGGGGGCTATTACCTTTGGAGTGAGGGCACCCTGAGCAAGACCCTGAACGCGGCGGAACGGGCCCTGCTGGGCGCAGTTTGGGGCATGGAAGGTGTGCCGCCGTTCGACGCGGGATACCTGCCGATACTTCAAGACGACATACCTGCCCTGGCCGAGCAGATGGAGATCAGCCCCAGTGTCTTGCTGGCGCGTCTGCAGTCCGCCCGGGTGAAGCTGCTGGCAGTGCGGGCAGAGCGCGGCCTGCCGGTGGATGACAAACGGCTCGCCGGCTGGAACGGGATGGCCTTGTTGGCATTTGCGAGGGCTGCGGGCAGTTTCGGTGACCACCGTTACCGGATGCGCGCCAAGGCGATTCGCGATGATCTGGTGCATCGACTGTGGGATGGGCGGACTTTGGCCCGCGCCCGAACCCCGACCGGTAACCCGGTCGGGGAGGTGGATCTAGAAGATTATGCCTGGACTGTGGCTGGGCTGATCGCTTGGGCCGAGCTGGCGGATAAGCCCGACGATCTGGCCCTGTCCAGGCGGTTGGCGTTGGATGCCTGGTCCCGTTTTCATGGGGCCGGCGGGTGGCGCGCCTCCACCGAGTCGTTTATCGCTGTACAAGGGTGGGAACCGGCTTTGTCGGACGGACCCATACCGGCGGCTTCAGCGGTCCTGATCGAGGCCAGTTTGGACTTGGCGGAGCGGCTTGGCGATGCGCGCCTGTACAGTATGGCCCTGGATGCGGCGCGACGCCTGCCCGACAAACTTGCCGACAGCGCGTTTTACTACGCCAGTCATATCGGCGCGCTGATGCGCGCGGCAGAGGCATCTCCGGCGGGCGGTTGAAGTGACAAAGCGGAACGGCCACAGGGGTGAGTGCATCGCGGCAAGCCAGCCTTCCGGGCGCGATCCGGCAATGGATCTGACCCTGCGTTGGCTGATCATGTGGGGTGTGCTGATCTGGGTCGCCGCCGTATGTTGGCACCAGGGCCTGATCCAAGCCCTCATCAGCAGCGATCGCAGCTACCTGTCTCTGGCGATCCTGCTGCTTTTCGCACTGTCCAGTATCCAGGCAGCGGTGTGGGCCTGGCAGCTTTCGCGCGCACGGGAAAGCATCTGGAATGTGATCGATCGGGTCGCCGCGGCGCCGGACA
>JAHEDQ010000345.1 GCA_024641125.1 Candidatus Competibacteraceae bacterium
CCCCAGTAAAGGCGGGCAACCGGCTCCGCCGACCTGTACACGGCATCCGGCACCTGAAGGGCGCTGAAAAACACCTGACCGGCAAATGCCGGGCCGCGCCCGGTGAACAGCCCGGGTTTCAAGCCAATAAACGAAACGGTAATGTCGGCCCGTACCGCCACGCCAAGCACTGCACCGCTGCCGGCATGCAGACCCGAGGGAATGTCCACCGCAACCACCGGTGCCGGGCATCGGTTGATGGTTTCGATTGCCTCCGCCCAGATGCCCCTGACCACGCGCTCCAATCCGGTGCCCAACAGGGCATCCACCACAATCCCATCATCCTGGACGGGATCGCCCGTGGAAAAGGCGGAAATGGGTACACCCGCCGCGGACGCATCGCGCCATGCGGTGGCCGCATCACCGCTCAGCGCCGCTGGATCAGACAAATATACAACCCGCGCATCCAGCCCTGCCGCCTGAGCCAGACGGGCGATCACATAGCCGTCACCACCGTTGTTCCCGCCGCCGCAAAAGACCAGAATGCGCCGAATTTCAGGCCACTGGGCCCGCAGCTGCTCCAGTGTGGCCTCACCGGCACGGCCCATGAGTGTGTATCCGGCAATGCCATGGTCCTCAATCGCACAGCGATCCAGGGCCCGGACCTGTTCCGCCCGATACAGCGCCTCCGGCAAAGATTCCAATGGCATGCTTCCGATCCCCCCTTTCGCTCCAGGCTGGGGCACAATAACCTGCTGCAAAGCGGCAAATCCACCGACCCACACCATGACGACTGAACTGCCCTACGACGGTGTCAAATTCACGACGCAGATCCGGCGTTGGGCGCTGGAGCTGGGCTTTCAGGCGGTGGGGATCGCCGATCTCGATCTGTCGCGGGCAGAAACACATCTCCAGCGGTGGCTGGACGCGGGCTTTCAGGGCGAGATGGCGTACATGTCCCGCCATGGCCGCAAACGCACTCGACCGGCGGAACTGATCCCCGGCACGGTGACGGTGATCTCGGCCCGTATGAACTATCGACCGGATCACAGCCGCGAACCCTGGTCCGTGCTGGAAGACTCGAGCCTGGGCTATGTATCGCGCTATGCCCTGGGCCGGGACTACCACAAGGTCATGCGGACCGGTCTCAAACGTCTGGCGGTTCGGATTCAGGATCAGATCGGTCCGTACGGCTACAGGGTGTTCTCCGACAGCGCCCCGGTCATGGAAAAGGCCCTGGCGGAAAAAGCCGGCCTGGGGTGGATCGGCAAGCATTCAAATCTGCTGAATCGAAAAGCCGGTTCCTGGTTCTTCCTGGGTGAAATCTACACCGATCTGCCACTGCCCACCGACCGACCCGGGAACGAACACTGCGGCACCTGCCGGGCCTGTCTTGATGGCTGCCCGACCGGAGCCATCGTGGCGCCCTACCAGGTGGATGCGCGCCGCTGTATCTCCTATCTCACCATCGAACTGCGCGGCAGCATTCCGCCGGCGCTGCGACGACCCATGGGCAATCGAATCTACGGCTGCGACGACTGCCAGCTGGTATGCCCCTGGAACCGTTTTGCCCCGAATGGTGAGAATGCGGATTTCCGGCCACGTCATGATCTCGACGCGCCGGATCTGATCGACTTGTTCAAATGGACGGAAGGGCAGTTCCTCACTCGAACAGAGGGTTCCGCAATCCGCCGCATCGGCCACGCCTGCTGGCTGCGCAACATCGCCGTCGCCCTGGGCAATGCGGCGCACGACCCGGCGATTGTCCAGGCGTTGCAGAGCCGGCTGCGGCATCACGACGAGCGGGTGCGCGAACATGTGATTTGGGCTCTGGCGGAGCAGGCAGCGAAAGGAACAAAGTGACGGACGCCGAAAAGCCGGTTCAATGCAGCGACCTGGGCTCCGCAAGCGGCTGGGTCCGCTGTCCGGCAGCCCCTTCTGAACCAGGTGCTTCACGACACTGGATGCGGATGCTGTGGTTCTCTTATGATCCGGTATCCGCACCCCCCACCGCCTGCACTGGACCGGCCACACCTCAATGAAGGTTCTTTTCGCCACCAGCGAAGTGCAACCGCTGATCCAATCGGGCGGTTTGGCCGAGGTTTCCTGGGGGCTGGCCCGGGCACTGAGGGATCTGGGACATGATCTGCGTCTGATCCTGCCCGGCTATCCCCCCGCGCTGCGCTCGGTACAGGGCCTCGAGACCGTCGCGCGAATGAACCTGGTGAGCGCGCCGGAACCGGTGCGACTCCTGCTGGGAACATTGCCCGATTCGGACATTCCCATTTACCTGGTGGATTCCCCTGTGCATTTTGCCCGCGAAGGCGGGCCATACGCCAATGCCGACGGCGATGAGTGGGCCGACAACGCAGAGCGCTTCGCCGCCTTTTGCCGGATCATCGTCAACTTGGGGTGTGCTCCCGGCACAGATGACTGGCGACCGGAACTGGTCCACTGCAACGATTGGCAAACCGGGTTGGTGCCGGCGCTACTGGCCCATGAACCGGCACCGCCGGCGACGTTGTTTACGATCCACAATCTGGCGGCCCAGGGCCTGTTCAGCTGGGAAGTGTTCCATCGCCTGGCCCTGCCGCGACCGCTTTGGACCCGCCACGGACTTGAGCATTACGGAAACTTCTCCTTTGTAAAGGGCGGGCTGGCCTTCTCGAATAGAATCAACACCGTGAGCCCCACCTACGCCCGTGAAATTCAGACCGAGGCCCAGGGCTGCGGCCTGGAGGACGTTCTGCGACGTCACTCGGAGCGCCTGGCCGGCATTCTGAACGGTGTCGACTACACGCTCTGGAATCCGGACTCCGATCCCCACATACCGGTGCGCTACCATCTCAACAACTTCGCCGGCAAACAATCCAACAAGAGTGAGCTACAGCGGCGCCTTGATC
>JAHEDQ010000171.1 GCA_024641125.1 Candidatus Competibacteraceae bacterium
GACCGCCTTTCTGGGCCCCTTCGTCTACAACTTCTGGCAGGACGCCGAGCATGAGCGCGGTATCTGGCGGCGAACCACTCTCGACTCCTAAAGCACCGACTCTCCGCAGTGGGACACGGTGATCGATCTCGATGCCCTCTCTGCAGCCGCCGACACCAACTGGGTCTGGAAGGGTGCCAACTGCCTTTGGCCGGAGCATCGTCACTGCATGATCTCGCTGTCTCGCCCTCGATGGTGTCTACGCCGATGACGCCTGTGGGAAGATTCGCTTCCAGCGCATCAAGGCGCCTACGGTGGACGAATTGGGCGTACTGGCGCATCGAATAAGCCAGCGGATGGCGAAGTGGCTCGAACGCCGGGGTGTTCTGGTGCGTGACAAGGAGAACACGTATCTCCATTTGGCGCTCTCCGAAGACGAGGGTCGACGGCACCCATGCCGTCAATGGCAGCACCACATCCGGCCAGACATTCCAGTATTCTTTCGACCGGACCGGCATGCGTGTCGTGAACTGGTACGACTCTGCGCCGACCAATTGCCCGGCAGACGTCTCGGAAGCCGATCGCTACCTATATCCTGCTT
Source organism: Candidatus Competibacteraceae bacterium (assembly GCA_024641125.1). Classification (GTDB taxonomy): domain Bacteria; phylum Pseudomonadota; class Gammaproteobacteria; order Competibacterales; family JAHEDQ01; genus JAHEDQ01. The sequence goes on from JAHEDQ010000171.1 coordinate 581, forward strand.
GCAACTGATGCCACAACAGGGACATCAAAGGGGTGGATGAACCATGAATAGAGCGCAGATCTCTCTTTATCCTGACTTTTGCCGTTGGGTCTGCGATCGCCCAGGAAAACGCGGCGCAGACCCTGGGTGCAGGAGTCGGCCTCCTGATTGGTCTTGCGATCATGATCGTCGTGGGTGCCGTGGTTGGTTGGCTCGCGAGCGTTATTGTCAAGGGTGGCGGTTCCGGCTTCTGGGGCGATGTCCTGGTCGGGATCGGTGGTTCGATTCTGGCGGGCTATCTCCTTCCCGCGCTTGGCCTCGATATGGGCTCCGGTGCCGTGGGGGCGTTCGTTCCTGCATTGATCGGGGCCGTCCTTCTCTTGCTGATAGTACGTTTGATCCGGCGTGTCGCCGGTTGACGGGAGGACAGTTCGCGGTCTGACCGGTCGATTATTTTGGTAAGAGCTCTCAGAGTGAAAACTCGTCAATAAAGGGGAAATCCAGTGATCCGTAAACTGAAAATCACGGCCATCGCTGTCGCAATACTACTTCTGGCCGCGTGCGCGGCAGACACCGCTTCAACTGAAGCTGGGCGTCCTGCCGTGGGCAGTGAATACGACCTCAGCTCATTCGAGGGCGCCCGCGCGGGGCAGGCTGAGATGGGCATCCAGAACCTCGGATACGAACTGATCCGGACCGAGGGCCTGACGGCGTATTGGTTCAACCGGTCCACGGGTGCCTGCGCCCGCATTGTGACGGGCGACGGCCGTTACCAATCCGTCACGATGCTTCCGGCCGAGGACTGCTGAATTGTCGGCCCTCCCTCGAGGGGGAGGGCCGCTCCGCAGCATCTTCCGGCCAGCCGGGCAATGCGGTTTCGAGAGGCATGCGTTGTCGGACCATTTCAACATCGGCTTGCCGTCCTCTTTCACGGCACTGGCCGCCATAGCCGGCGCAATTTCTCTTGCGGTTCTGATGTCGGTCCCTGCGGAGAAGGCTCAGCCGACCGTCGAGACGCTCGACGAGTGCTTCATTGCCGAACCCGAAAACACCCCGCCGCCCGGGCAGGACTGCGGGTTCGTTGCTGTGCCGGAGAACCCGGACCAGCCGGGCGGCCCCGAGATCAAGCTGGCTTTCCATCGGCTGCCCGCAAACTCGGCAGATCCGAAAGCGCCGATGTTGATGCTGGCCGGCGGACCGGGCGACACCTTCATCAAGCCAGAAACCCTTCGTCTCTTCGGAGATGCTTTTCTGGGCCCGATGCTTGCCGATCGGGATGTCGTGCTCCTCGACCAGCGGGGTAAGCGCAACGCGATTCCGAGGCTCGACTGCCGCGAGGTGTACGGCCTCCCCCGGATCACCCATGTCCGCGGGCTCGAGGGGCGGCAAACCCGGAAGCCGGCCGACAGGCCCTCGCCGAGAACCCGACGCCAGCGCCCATGCGATCGCCTACGGCCAATCGGTGTTGGAGGAATACCTTGAGTTCTGCCGGGCGGTCAATGTGCCGGCGCTACCTGACGAGACCGACGTGGACGTGACGACCGACGTCCCGACTTTGATCCTCGCCGGAAGTCTGGACGCCCGCATGCCCACATTCCTAAGCGAAATTGTTGCGCAGGGCCTACCGAGCGCCACCATGGTCGTGTTCCCGGAAGGGACACACGTCCAGCTTGGCGAGGTCAATTTGTGCGCCGGCGAGATCCTCAGGGCCTTTCTTTCCGATCCGAACGCTGCGCCGGACACGGGCTGCATCGCCGAAGCGCCCCGCCTCGGTTTCCCGCTGCCCGATGGGACTTTCAGCGCGGAATAGAGGGGGGTGGCGGCATCGAACCGTTATCCAGAAACCCTTGCCCTCACGGGCGTGCGCGAGTAACTAGGTAAAGAGGTGAAGCTTGGTTACTGTATTCCGAACAGTCTATTTTTGCGCAATCGCTCTCAGCTTCTCTGCCGCAGCGCTGGTGACGACAAGCCTCTTCATCCAGGACCGGGCACCTCAAAGCGTTGAGTTTCTCGGCATCAGTCTGGCCGTGACGGGCTTCTTTCTGACCCTTGGCGTTTTGCTCTACGGGATACAACGCCATGTCGCCGCGATAGCCGCAGTGACGAGAGGCCGCGATGACGAGGCTGCTGAGAAACTCGGGTCGAATGTGACTTGGCTTGTGGCTTATCTGCTGCTCGGAGGGAGCATTCTCAGTGCTGTCCTTGGCTTCCTGACCTATGTCATTCTGGCGCGGATCGACCAGGGGTTCGCGGTATTCGGCTGAGGCCAATCGGCCCTTGGCGCAGAACAGAGATAGGCGCAAGACCACTTGTCACAGGGCCGCTCGCAGGCCAAACACCTCCGGGTGCAGTCAATTTGTGAAGTTTCGGTAAGGACCGACCAAGCCACTTACAGGGCGTTGCCCGGAAAGACACATCCATGAACATTTACCTCGCTGCGGGGGTCCGCATTGTTTTCTTCGGCCTCCTTGCTCTGCCTGCCAACGCCATGTCCGATGCTGACGATGCCTGCATCAGTCAGCTTCGATCGGTTGGCGGCCCGGATGGGGCCTCCGGTACCATTCTGAGCTCGGAATTCTCCGAGGCTGGAACGCTTGTAATGTTGCGGGACGCCGGTGGCACTGTGTGGCGCTGCATTGCCTATAAGGACGGAAGCATTGGCGAGCTGGAGGTTGTCGAAGGCGCCGACGATGGCGGCGGTGCAATGGCTGGATCTGGCAATGCAGAACCAACTACCAACACCCAGCAGGTTCGCTTCAAACCCGGCACCTCTGGTACGGAAATCACCGCGTCCCTTTCGTCCGGCAGTTCGACCCGCTACGTGCTTGGCGCCAAGGACGGACAATTCCTGTACGTCCGCGTCGCACCAAAGAGCGGCAGCCTTGGGTACTTGATCTACAACCCCGACGGCTCTGCACTGCTGGACTTCATGACGCCCGACAAAGAGTATCGCGGCCAACTCTGGCAGTCAGGCGATCATGTCATTGAGGTCGTCAACAACGGCAGCACCGACGCCAGCTACAATGTGATCTTTGGCATCGATTAATCTGCACGGTTTGACCTGGTTTTGCCGGGTCCCTATCTGGCTACTTCTGGCACTCTATGTGTTGACGCTTGCCTTGTTTGTGGCAGGAACCATCGGATTGTTCGGGGCGGAGCGAGACCCGCTGTCCGGCGTGCTTCTGATCCCGCTCGGTATGCCTTGGCTCTTCTTGACAGGCGTGTTTCCGGAGCCGATCTGGCCTTGGTTGACGGCGGCGGTCCCGGCATTGAACCTCATACTTCTGCGGCTAGTTTGCGGTGCAATCCAGCGCCGCCAATAACTGAAATACCTCTCATTGAAGCCACGTTCCCCCGCAATTGGGAGGGCACGCGTGCACGCCCTGGTGCTTGCCCATGGCACTAGGGCTGGCTCTTGGTGGCCGACTTTTCGGGTGCTTGGATGAGCGCATGCTGCGCGGTGTGGTGCTGGCTGTGCTTTTCGCGCAGGCGGCTGTCGGTGTGCTGCGTGCAATGTTCCAACTCTAGTGGGCCATGCGGGAGTTTCTGATCTATTCGTGAACGTGCATCTTGGGATTTCCATGCACAGTGGCATCGTTGCGAATCTTGCCAATAGAACGACTACAAGAGGCGATCTGCGCCTTGAACCTGTACATTTCACCCTCCAATCTGCTTCCTCCAGAGTAGATTAGAAGCACACTAGCTCGGGACGCCACGAAACGGATCGTCCACCGAGTGGCTGGGCTGAGTAAACCATCTGGGCCCGTCTGCGGTCATGTAGAAGTGATCCTCGATCCGCACCCCGAATTCACCATAGAGGCAGATCATGGGCTCGTTGGAGAAACACATGCCGGGTGCCAGCGGGGTGGTATCGCCCTGGACCAGGTAGGCCCATTCGTGAACGTCCAGCCCAATACCGTGTCCGGTGCGGTGGGGCAGGCCGGGTACCGCGTAGCCGGGCCCCAGGCCAGCGCGCTCAAGCACGCTCCGGGCGGCCGCATCGACCTGTTCGCAGGGGGTGCCGATTTGCGCCGCCTCGAATGCGGCTGCCTGGGCCGCTTTTTCCAAGTTCCAGATTTGCCTTTGTTTTTGGTTTGGTTCGCCAAACACATAGGACCGGGTGATGTCCGAGTGATAACCCTCGATCCTCGCGCCCGTGTCGATCAGCACCATGTCGCCTTCGCGCAATGGCGGGGGATTGGGCACTCCATGGGGGTAGGCCGTTGCCTCGCCGAACAGAACGATGCAAAAACTGAGGTCGCCGTCCACGCCCAGCCTGCGATGGGCGTTCGCGATGAACGCCTGGACTTCATCTGGGGTGATGCCCGGCCTGAGTATTCTTGCTGTCGCCGCATGGACCCGCAGGGTGATGTCCTTCGCACGCTGCATCAGCGCGAGCTCCGCGGATGACTTGATCATTCGACAGGGTGCGGAGATGCGATTTCCGTTGACGAACGCGAAATCGCGGCCGGCCCTTCGCAGGCCGTCGAAGGTAAAGAACGGGGTCAGCTCATCCACAGCCAGCGTGCCGGATACATAACCCATGCCGGCCAGCGTGTCGATTACAAGAGCAGTGGGGTCCTCGTGTTCTTCCCAGGTTCGGACATCGTGCCCGATCCGCAGCATGGATCGGGTCTTGGCCTCTTCAAAGGACGGGCAGATGTAGGCGACATCGCCGCCGTCGGGAATGACTGCGCCATGCAGGCGCTCACTGGTGCCAAGCCTTAAACCGGTGAAGTAGAACAGGCTGGTAGAGGCATCCAGATACAATGCCTGGATGCCTTGCTCACGCATCAGGCGTTGCGCTTTGTCGATCCGTGTCGCCAATTCCTGGTCCGAGATCGGCTCCACACCGTCTCTCATGGATGTCATCTGGCCCAGTTCGGACTCCGCACTCGATCCACCCACCCCGATTGTCATGCTGTTCCCCCATTTGATCGGCTCCGACCCGATAGGCCGAAATCGGCGCCGCGGCTGTGTCTGCTGCATTCTCGGATGTGGCTCGCTGAGATACCAGCCCGACTGGGGACAACAACTTGGCATTCCATGACAAGTGGCAAATCGGGGGCGTTGCTAGTATGCCCTCACGCAAATATGGCCCGACCAGCAAGTGAACAAGCGGTTATCTGGTTCGGACACCAGTCAAGCCAGTGGAGGATTCGTCATGCAGATGAAAGTATCAGGAGCCGCACTTGAGAGGTCCACGGTTCAACGGCCGAGCCTGTTCGACAAGTGTCAGAGCTTCACCCGCGCCGAGCAGCTCAAGAGCGCTGGCCTGTATCCTTACTTTCGCATCCTGAGCAGCGGCCAAGGACCGGAAGTGGTCCATCGGGGCAAGCAATTGATCATGATGGGCTCCAACAACTATCTGGGGCTCAGTACTCACCCTGCGGTGCGGCAGGCGGCCAAACGAGCGGTCGATCGCTACGGCACCGGCTGCTCCGGCTCACGATTGCTGAACGGAACCCTGGATCTGCATCAGCAGCTCGAGGAAAAGCTGGCGGTGTACCTTGGCAAGGAGGCGGCGGTGGTGTGGCCAACGGGGTTCCAGGCCAATCTTGGTATCGTCGGGGCGCTTACCGCTCGCAACGATCTGGTGGTGATCGACAAGATGGATCATGCCAGCATCTATGATGGCACCCGGCTTTCTTTCGCGACAACGCGAAAGTTCGGCCACAACAATCTGGCGGAACTGGAAAGCATCCTGTCCAAGCATCGCGGCGTTTCCGCCCTGGTCGTGGTGGACGGGGTGTACAGCATGGAGGGTGATCTGGTTGATCTTCCCGGTCTGACCGACATATGCGATCGCTACGGCGCTGCACTGGCGCTGGACGATGCCCATGGACTCGGTGTGCTGGGTCGGGGCGGACGCGGTACCGCGCATCATTTTGGTCTCGAGGATCAGGTGGATATTCTGGGCGGAACGTTCAGCAAATCGCTGGGATCCGTTGGAGGCTATGCCGCGGGCGATGCGGATGTCATCAATTACCTGAAGCATCACGCACGCTCGTTGATGTTCTCTGCCAGCCTGCCGCCGGCCTCGACCGCCGCTGCCCTGGCGGCCCTGGAACTGCTGGAGCGCGAGCCCGAGCATATTGAGCGCCTGTGGGTGAACACCCGCCATTTCCAGGAGGGTGTCGATGCCCTGGGTTTTGAGACCGGGAAGCAGCAGAGTCCCATTGTGCCAATTCGGGTAGGCGACGAGCAGCTGACCCTCTCGGTCTGCAACCGCCTGTTCGAGGAAGGGGTGTTCACGAGCCCCATTCTATATCCGGCAGTGCCCGTCGGCATGGCCATGATCCGCACCAGTTGCATGGCGACGCACACCGCCGAACACATGGAGCGGGCGCTGGATACCTTTGAACGCGTTGGCCGCGAGGCCGGGCTCCTCTGAGGAAGAACCACCGGATCCGGCGGGTAGGGCCCCGTCCGTGTCGAACAGCAAAGCGGGCGAGCGGACCTGAAGCAGGACGGTTGCCCCAAGGCAGGTTTCCCATGAAAGCGATTATTCTCAGTGCCGGCCAGGGCAAGCGGCTGATGCCCTTGACCGAGCGTTTACCCAAGTGCGCCGTGGCCGTGGGCAGCCAGACGCTGATCGACTGGCAGATAGAAGGTCTGGCGGCCAACGGTATCGATCAGATTGTCGTGGTCACCGGTTTTGGCGCGGAGCATGTCGACCGTTTGTTGGACCGTCCCGGCGCTGGTTTCGAGGCGCGGACCCTCTACAATCCGCGGTTCGATACCGCCGACAACCTGGTGAGCTGCTGGGCGGCGCGGGCCGAAATGGATGAGGATTTCATCCTGCTCAACGGGGACACCGTGTTCGAGCCCGCGGTACTGGCGCGGTTGCTGGATGCACCGCAGAACACGCCGGTCACGCTGGCCGTTGACCACAAGGCCTGCTATGACGACGACGATATGAAGGTCAAGCTGGACGGTCAGCGATTGCTCAGGGTGGGCAAGGATCTGCCGCTGGATCAGGTGGACGGCGAGTCGATCGGCATGATGGTGTTTCGCGGCGAGGGGCCCAGGTTGTTTAGCGACGCGTTGAAGCAGGCCATGTCGCGTCCCGAGGCCCCGAATCGATGGTATCTGTCGGTGCTAGACGAAATGGCGGCAGCTAAGGTGGTTTGGACCCAATCTATTCAAGGTCTCGCCTGGGCCGAGGTGGACTATCCGATGGACCTGATGCGGGCCTCGACCATGGTCAATTCCTGGGATACGGGCCCGGTGGACGTCTATCCTGCGGTGAACCCCAGGTTTGCCTGATCTGAGTCACGGGGGTCGCCATCTGGGCGCCCCCCGATTCCCACCTTGAACCGCGCATGCGTTGTCAGCTCAAACCTGGCTTTCCACCAGTTCGGCAACCCCGTGTAAATCGGTCTTGCCGGTGCCCAGCACCGGCACTTCATTGACCACCAGCACTCTGGCCGGTGTCGCAATGGCGGCGACACCCTGCCCTTTGGCATAGGCGTCGAAGTCGGCGCGCGTGGCCTCGGGATTGGTGGTCACAAGAACCAGCTGCTCGCCTTTCCTTGGGTCCGGGCGGGCCACCACCGCGTGCTGATACTCAGGCCAGAGTTTGGCCGCCTCGGCTTCCACCATGGCCAGGGAAACCATCTCGCCCGCGATTTTGGCAAAACGCTTGGCCCGTCCCTGGATGAACACAAACCCATGATCGTCCAGGGTGACGATATCGCCGGTGTCGTACCAACCCCCTTCCGGTGGCTGCAGGGTGCCGGGTGCCTCGGCCCGCAGATAACCGCTCATGACATTGGGCCCCTTTACAATCAGCTCGCCCCCCTGGACGATGCCCGGCACCGGCTCAAGTCGATGTTGCAGGCCCGGAACAAGCTTGCCCACGGCGCCGAGCTGGTTGTGCATGGGACTGTTCATGGCCAGCACCGGTGCGGTTTCGGTGGCGCCATAGCCTTCGAACACCCGTACGCCGAATCGCTCGCTGTAGACCTTTCGGGTCTCGTCCTTGAGTTTTTCGGCACCGGTAAACACATAGCGGATGCTGTAGAAGTCGTAGGGGTTGGCGAAGCGGGCATAGCCGGTGAGGAAGGTGTCGGTGCCAAACATCAAAGTTGCATTTGTGTCGTAGACCATCTGTGGGATAACACGAAAATGGAGGGGCGTGGGATACAAGAACACTTTGATGCCGGACAGAAGGGGCAACAGCGTGCCGCAGGTCAGGCCGAAGGAGTGGAACAACGGCAGCACATTGAACACGATGTCCTGTGGTCCAAAGTCGATCATCGAGGCCACCTGGTAGCGATTGGCCTGGAGATTGACATGGCTCAACACGACGCCCTTGGGGGTGCCTTCGGTACCCGATGTGAACAACACTACCGCGGCGCTGTTGGGGTCCCGCCGTCTGCACACAATACGGTAGGCAAGACGCGGACTGAAGCCGGCCAGAAGTCCCCACAGTTTGGTGAACATGCCCATCTTGGCGCCTAGATCCTCCAGATAGCGGACCCTGACGCCGGCTTGTTCGATGGCGGCGATCATCTCCTGGAACTTGGCCTGCTCGACAAATTTTCGGGAGCTGTACACGGTTTTCAGCGTGGCCGACCCGCAGCCGCTGACCACGTTTCTCACGCCGGTGGAAAAATTCAGCATGGTGGGCACGCGCCCGTATGCATGCAGCCCAAAGAAGGCGACCGCGGTGGCGATCACGTTGGGCAGCAACACGCCGACACGCTCCTCCGATTCGGTTTCGCTGGCCATGGCCCGGCCGAGAGCGAACGCGCCGATGATGACCTTGCGAAAACCCATCGGTTTGCGCTCCACGTCTTCCAGCACCTTGTGTCCGCCCCCGGTGACGTCCTTGGCGTCCAGCAGCGAGTCGAACAGCGTACGGCGGAAGTCGCTGCTCTCGAACATCATCTCGGTCATCAGCTTGGACAGTTGTTGCCCGGCATAGGCGCGGCGCTTACGGCTGCGCAGCTCTGGCGGAATGGTCAGCCTTCTCGGTGGCATGAACGCAACTCGAATCTTCGGGAACCAGCGGATCTTGACCTTCCCCTCCAACCTGGAGAAGGGGCTGTACTGGGCCCCCTCCAGGCGCACCGGCACCAGCGGGGCGTTGGCCCTGTCGGCCACCATTCCGGGGCCTTCAAAGATTTTCATCAAGGAGCCTGTCACGGTGATGCGCCCCTCCGGGAAGATCACCAGGGTGTCACCACCCTTGACCACGTTAATCAGCGTACGGGTCGATAGCGGGCTGGTCGGGTCGATTGGGATAGTGCGGGCCAGGGACAGAAAAAAGCTCACGAAACGATTTTTCGCGATATAGGTATCGATCGCAAAGGCCATTTCCCTCGGTGCGAAGGCGGCGATCAGGGCCGCGTCCAGAAAAGACTGATGATTGGCGACAAGCACCGCTCGATCACCGGCTTTGTCCAGGTTTTCCAGGCCGGTCACCTCCACCCGATAGACCATCTGCAACAGCCAGGCGACAAAACCCTTGGCCAGGGCGCCCGGTAGAAGCCGGGTGATGTAAATGGCCACCCCCAGGTTGGCCAGACCGAGGGTCAGAAACATCTGCGGGATGCTCAAGCCCAGGGACAACAATGCCGCGGTGCCAACGGCCGCGATGACCATGAACAGCGAGTTGAAAATGTTGTTGGCGGCAATATTGCGGGCACGGTGGGTGTTGTCACTGCGCTGCTGGAGTATCGCGTTCAAGGGTACGATGTAGACGCCGCCGGCGACGGCGATCAGGCCAATGTCG
>JAHEDQ010000172.1 GCA_024641125.1 Candidatus Competibacteraceae bacterium
ATAGTCGCAGTGCAGGAAATAGCGGCCGTCCGGGGTATCGACGGTAACACGCACATGGTCGGCATTTTGCTGCACGCCGATCACGCGGTGTTTCCACCGCAGATCCAGGCCTTTCAGTTCGGCGGCCCGATCGACCAGGAACTCCTCCAGGTAGTATTGCTGCAGATTGACGAAGGCCGGCCGGTGGTGGTCGCTTTCCGGCTGCAGATTGAACTGGTAGATCATCCGGTCCTGGAAAAAAACCTTGCCCACGTTCCAGGTGATGCCCTTGTCCACCATGTTCTGGCCGCAGCCCAGTCGGTCGAGCACTTCCAGGGCCCGTTTGGCGTAGCATACGGCCCGGGAGCCGATGCTCACGGTGTTGTTGTCGTCGAGCACCACAGTGGGTATGCCCTGGAGCGCGGCATCGATGCCAGCGGTCAGGCCGACCGGGCCGGCGCCGACCACGATCAGCGGGTGGCGCACCGGTGCGGTCGAGTTCAACTCCGGTGCCGCCGTGTAGGCGTATTCCGGGCTGGTGTAGGTGGCGTGCATACGCGGTCTCTAGCGAGCCTCTGATCTATTCGTGAAAGTGCATCTTGGGACTGAACTGCACAGCTTCATCGTGCAAATCTTGGCAATAGAACGGCTATTGCCCGCGAATTTCGCCTTGAAGCCGAACAGTTCATCCGCCGATCTGCTTGGCCCAGAACAAACCAGAGGCTCCCTAGCGCTTGGCGACCACATCCTGCAGGGAGTGCCACATCTCCTGGTCGCGTTCCGCGGTCCAGATTCTGGGGTCGGGATACTCACCGGCTTCGTCAAACGCCCGGGTGACGTCGAAGGGCAGGCAATGTTCAAAGATCACCCAATCGCCGAACCGGGGTGTGAGTGCCGCATAGGCCTGCTTGTAGGCTTCGTCGAGGTCGGCACCGGCGGCCCTGGCCGTGACTACGGCCTGATACAGTTCGGTGAGGAACGCCTGGGTGCCGGCGATGGCGGCTTCGCACAACGCCGGCGTCTTGAGTGCCTCACCGCGTCCCGGCACCAGCATTGACGGGCCCAGATCACGAACCCTTTGCAGGGTGTTTGGCCAGTCTTTGAGGTAAGCGTCGCCGGTGTAGGGCGTGGCCCCGTACTCAACCAGATCGCCACTGAACAACACTTTCTCATTGGGCAACCAGACCACCGCATCGCCCTTGGTGTGGCCGCGGCCCAGGTGCATCATTTCCACCCGGCGTTTGCCCATCCACAGCGTCATGGCGCTGTCAAACGTCAGGTTGGGCCAGGTCAGACCGGGGATGCTGTCGGCGCCCTGGAACAGCCGGGGAAATCGGCCCAGCTCCGATTCGTAGTCCTGCTGTCCTCGTTCCACCACCAGATCATAGGTTCCCTGACTGCTGATGATGTAGTCGGCGCCATAGGCCGAGGCCCCCAGAACCCGCACCGCGTGGTAGTGGCTCAAAAAGACATAGCGGATCGGTTTGTCCGTGACCTGACGAATGTGGTCGATGAGCGTGTTCGCGAGGATTGGGGTCGCCTGGGCCTCGATCACCATGACGCTGTCGTCGCCGACTACGACGCCAGAATTGGGATCGCCCTCCGCGGTGTAGGCGTAAAGGCCGTCCTCAAGTTGCTCGAAGGTGGTTTTTTTTTCTTCCAGGTCGGCGACCGACGCGAACTGTTTCCCACTCATGTGTGTTCTCCGGGTAGGCGCATCGGGCAGCTGCCTGAGCGGTGCAGAATAATTGGTTGCAAATGCAACTGACTGCGCTGAAGGTAGTGTACATCCTCAGTACGGTCAAGGTTTCACAACGGTTTGCCCAGCGCGTGCCGAGCGACAACGGGCCAGGACGATGCGGTTCGAGCAATCCGTAACGAAACCGATGAATCCGGTAGGGGTGAGTCAGCTTCCGCACCGGCGGCACGGTGCAACCGCAGTGGGGGTAAAAGGTGCCAGGGGAAGAAAACCGGATCGAACTCGAGCACTTCATGCCGTATCGGCTTGCCGTGTTGGCTGCGGAGGTCAGTCAGTGTCTGGCCTCGATCTACATGGGACGTTTCAACCTCAGCATCGCGGAATGGCGGATTGTTGCCACCCTGGGTGATCAGGCACCGTTGTCGGCCAGGGAAATCGGTGGCCGCGCCAGCCTGGACAAGGTCCAGGTCAGCCGTGCGGTTGCCAGGCTGCTGCGTGCAGACCTCATTGTGCGTCAGACCGCTCATCACGACCGTCGCTACAGTCAGTTGCAGCTGAGCGCCAGCGGCCGTCGCCTCTACCGCGAGATTGTGCCCCTGGCCAAGGCCCGCGAACAGCTGTTGCTGGAGAGCTTGAGCGCGCACGATCGAGCCGCCCTGGACCGTATCATTCAGGCGCTGCTGGACAGGGCCCGCGACATGCAGGCTGGATAGGCGCCATACGGAAACCCTTCTGTTCGTACGTTCGCGATCCGATCTTCGCGCTTACTCGAGTCAGCGTGCGCTGGCGCCGGGGGGTGGAAAGCTGCATGCCGGTTGACTAGGGTGTCAGAGGACGCGTGCGTCTCCGCAGACGCTGCGACGTGCAAGGCATACTCAGGAGTGAATATCGCATGTTTGAACCTTTGTTCGTTCGCCGATACGGTCGTTCACTGGTGGTGTTGTTCGCTCTGTGTTGGTCGGTCACCGGCCTCGGAGCAGCGGATATCGATCGGTTTCAGGGCCAGTGGTTTGGCATGGGCGTATCGGAAACACCGGGCCAGACCGGGCCCTATGAAGTACGTGAGCTCGATATTCTGATTCGCACTCAGGACGACCAGGGTTTTGTGTTGACCTCGACCATGGTGGCCCTGGCGCCCTCCCTGGACCAGGAAGAGTTGTTGAGAGCCCGCACGCTGGATTTTCATCCCAGCGACAACCCAAACCGTTGGGCCGCCCAAACCAGTTGTGATTCCTACATGCAGGATGCCTGCGCCTGGGCTAGGGTGGATGACAACACCCTGGTTGTGACCACTTTCGCTCTGATGGCGGACGGGCGCAGTGAGACGCAGACCTACCGTCGCACCCTGATCGGGCAGACCATGGTGCTCAGCTTCTCCAGAGTGGTCGATGGTCAGATTGTCCGAACCGTCACCGGTACCCTGACCAAACAGTAGTGACGTATGCCGACCATGTCCCGGCGTATGCCGGCTCGATTCCGTTGCTGTGCATGGGTGGGTCGGCGATCGAGGGTGGGTGGGCGATCGAGTCCGTGGTGCAGTGACCCGCAGGGCGGGCGGTTAGGGATTTATGTGGTTGACCCTTCGTTCCCAACCTTGCTCGGCTTGTCTGCATCCGGAACGGTCGATTGGTGGTCCGTCGAAGTCTGTGGCTCAGTGGTTACCACTTCCGCAGAGATCCGGGCGCGGGGATCCCAACTTCTCAGATGCAGGTCCCGTTGCGGGAACGGAATCTCGATTCCCCGTTCCTTGCACAGGCGGGCGATGGCGTAGTTCAAGTCGCTGATTGTATCCAACTTGTAATTGATGTCGCGGATGAAACAGCGCAGCTCGAACAGCAGGGCGCTGTCGCCGAAGGATCGGAATATGACCTTGGGTTCTGACACCATGCCACCCTGCAGGATCCGAGGGTGGTCGTTTGTCGCCTCCAGCAGTGTTTCCCGTACCAGTTCCGGATCGGTGCCATAGGCCACGCCGATGGGTACGATGACCCGCCCAAAGGGATCCCGCAGCGTCCAGTTCGTCACCTGGGAGGAGATAAACTCGGAGTTGGGCACGATCACCTCGGAGCGATCGAAGGTTTGTATTTCGGTTGAGCGCACGCGGATCTTTTTGACATAGCCCTCGGTGGCCCCCACCACCACCCAATCACCCGGTCGCACCGGCCGTTCGAACAGCAGAATGATGCCGGAGACAAAATTGTTGACCACATTCTGCAGCCCGAAACCGATGCCGACGGACAGGGCACCGGCGATCAGGGCAATGTTTCCCAGATTGAATCCAGCCAGCGACAGACCCACCAGCACGGCGATGGTGAAGCCGGTGTAGCTGGTTACGGCAACCAGGGTTTCGCGGACGCCCGCGTCGAGCCGGGTGCGGGTCAGCCAGCGCTTTTCCAATGTTTCGCGGAACACGCCGAGCAGGGCCAGCAGTATGGCGAAAAGGACCACGCCCGTGAGCACTTTCGATGGGACTACAGTGGTCTCGCCAATGGTAAATCCGTCCACCAGATAGCGGAGAACCAGGGCCATACTCGTGTCGGTCAAACCCCAGATTCTTAATAGCGCCAGACCGACCATCCCCCAGGTAAGCGCCGTAGCCGTCAGGCGCAGCCAGATCAGGCCGGGAATGGGCTCGTCAGGGGTGAGCGCAAGGTGTTGCTTGAATCGCCGCTGCCAGGCGTAGCGGCCGGTTTCCAGGCTATCGAAAAAGTCACGCAGGCCGCCATCGACGAACCAGAAGGCGATCCCCGCGGCCATTGAAAGCAGCAGACCGGTGATCAGGTATCCCGCCAAATTGCGATATCCCAGGGCCTCGGCAGCCAGGATGCCAGCCAACAGAGCCAGCAGCACCAGACGCAGGCCTCGCCCGGCCCGGTCAAAGCCGGCCACCCGCCCGACAATCCAGATCAGCCAAGCCAGATTGATGGTCAGAAAGGCCAGATAAATGCTTCTGATCAGCGCAAAGCCTGGCTCGACCAGGCGATCCGATGGCAGCAGGCCGTAGCCCACGGCGCCGATGAGTATCACCGGGGTGAGTACCAGCAGTCGGCGACACAGAGCCCGTGCCGTGTCGTCGGGCAGCCTGGTTACCTGACGAGCCGGTCGCACCGGCGCCAACGCGCTGCGGATGGCCACCACCGCAATGAGATAGGTCGCCACCCCGAGGGCAACCAGGGCGGCTGGTGACAGTACCGGAGGAAACTGTAAGCCACTGAGGCTGAGGAAAAGCGTCGCTGCAACTGCGGCGCACAGCGGTGCCAGATACTTGGCGCTTGTTCGCGCGAAGGCATAGGGCAGGCGTGGCGCGGGTGGCTCCGGCGGTCCCGAGGGCAATCGTCCAAGCAACAGGTGCTTGAGCCAAAAGCCGACTCCCATGGCCAGCAGCACAGTCACCAGGGCGCTGATCAGGCCGCCTGGCGTAATCGGGAAACCCTTGATCAGATCGACGGTGACATCATTAATTACGTCCAGCGTCTGGCTGGGTTGCTCGAATGCCTGGTATGCCAAGGTGACCACATTCGATTGACGTCCGACCAGCCGGGCTCGGAGTAACTCATTTTGCAGCGTCGACAGCTGTTTCATGCTCTGGTCGGCTTGGATCAAAAGCACCCGGCACTGAGCAAGCAGCTCGGTGGTCTCAGTCTTCTTGGTCTCCAGCTTGCGATACTCCGCCGCCAGCCGAGGATCGGCGGGTGGCGCGCTGCCATAGGCCGTCAGCTCTTGTTCGATGCGTTGTGTGGCGATCAGCGCATCACCGACGCATTCATTTATCCGGGTGCGTTGGACTGAGATCTGGCGAATCGAATCGCTCAGTTCATCGTGACTGGGTTGCTGGGCGCTGGCGAGCGTGCGATCGACGTTGTCCAACAGCGCCCGAACCGATTCCAGCTCAGTCTCGATTGGCAGGGTGGCGTCTTCGGCGACGGCATGGAACAGTGGCCAGACGATCAGGAGCAGGCAACATAACGTCCGGCGGATGGCGCACTGTTCAGCTTGGAAACGGGCACTCATGCACGCCGCTTCCGTTGTAACCGCCTGTTAAGTTTCTGTCCGCGCGTTGCGGAAGCGGGCATTTGCATACCGGGGAGGCAACGGTCGAGGGAACGCGCGGGCGGCCTTGCCTCAACATTGACCCTGCGGAGTCCGGCGCTCCATGGGTTTGGTGTTCGGCCGGGCAGTGGCCGAATCGGTGGGGACAATGACAAGCACGGCCCTGCCACAATCCGGCCCGGGTGTTTGTAGGCCATGGAACAATGCTGCTGAAAGTTCAATGCCAAGCCCTAAACTCGTAGGGAGCCTCTGATTTATTCATAAACGTGCATCTTGGGACTGAACTGCGCAGCTTCCTCGTTGCAGATCTTGGCAGTACCATGACTATGATCTGCGACCTGCGCCTTAGAGCTGCACATTTCACCCTCCAATCTGCTGCGTCCAGAATAGATCAGAGGCTCCCTAGCGGTAAATGAAATGGGTAGCGGGTTTGCCAGTGTCCACGCGGTTGGCTCCGCTTCGTTGGGCCAGGCTGTTTCGATATGCGCCTTCCGGACCCGGCGCGCGCCGCAAGTTCAGTTTCGCCGGTGCGCCCTTAACGCACCAAATATCTGGAGAACAACGAAATGCACACCCGTCTTCCATCGCAGGCCAGCGCCGTCGTTGTCGGCGGCGGGGTGATCGGCGCCAGTACCGCATATCATCTTGCCAAACAGGGATGGAACGACGTGGTGCTGGTGGAGCGCAAACAGTTTTGTTGCGGTACTACCTGGCATGCTGCCGGCCTGATTGGCACCATGCGCGCCAATGAAGCCCATGCGCGATTGTGCGAATACTCGATGGCGCTGTTGACGGAGTTGGAGGCAGAGACCGGCCAATCCACCGGGTTTCGCCAGGTTGGGAGCCTGAGCGTGGCCCACAGCGAGGCACGCTGGGAGGAACTCAGACGGGTGGCCGCGATGAACAATGCGTTCGGCGTGACCGAGGTACATCTGGTGACACCCCAGGAGATTCGCGACCTGTATCCCCTGGTCAAGACCGACGATCTGCTCGGCGGAAGCTGGGTGCCGCAGGACGGCATGGCCAGCCCGGTGGATATCACCATGGCTTTCATCAAGGGCGCGCGGCAACGCGGCGCTCTCTGTCTAGAGGGCGTGCGGGTCACCGCCATCAACCGGCACAACGGTCGGGTGGTGGGTGTGGAGACCGATCAGGGGCCGATCCGGACCGAGTTCGTTGTCAATTGCGCCGGCATGTGGGCCCGCGATCTGGGACGTCTGGCCGGGGTCAACGTGCCGCTGCATGCCTGCGAGCACTATTACGCCCACACCGAAAAACTGGATGGTCTGCCCGATTTGCTGCCGGTGCTGCGCGACCATGACCGCTGCGCCTATTACCGCGAGGACGCCGGCAGCATTCTTGTCGGCGCGTTCGAGAAAAAGGCGCAGCCATGGGGTATGAACGGTATCGCCGAGGATTTCTGTTTCGACGAACTGCCCGGCCACATGGAGACCCAGTTGATGCCGGTGCTGGAAGACGCCATGGAGCGCGTGCCGATGCTTCAAGATGTGGGATGGCGCAGCTTTTTCTGTGGACCCGAGAGCTTTACCCCGGACGATCAGTTTCATCTCGGTGAGGCGCCGGAGTTGAGGGGGTTTTTCCTCGGCTGCGGCCTCAATTCGGTGGGCATCCAGTCATCCGGAGGTCTGGGCAAGGCCCTGGCGGAGTGGATGGACAAAGGCCACGCCCCGATGGATCTGTGGGGCAACGACATTCGTCGCATGTACCCTTTTATGGGCACGCAGTGCTTTCTTGAGGAGCGGGTTGCGGAAACCTTGGGCCTGCTGTACGAAAACCATTTTCCCTTTCGTCAGTTCGAGAGCAGCCGCGACCTGCGCCACTCGCCCCTGCATGAGCGTCTGCTGGATCGTAACGCCTGTTTCGGCCAGGTGGCGGGTTGGGAACGACCCAATTGGTTTGCGCCGGAGGGGACGCCGCCGCGCTATGAGTACAGTTTTGGCAAGCAGAACTGGTTCGAGTACTCTGCCGCCGAGCACCGGGCGGCCCGGGAGCGGGTCGTTTTGTTCGACCAGTCGAGTTTTTCCAAGTACCTGGTGCAGGGCCGGGATGCCTGCAACACGCTGCAGCGAATCTGTTCCGCCGACGTGGATGTGGAGGCGGGGCAAGTGATCTACACCCACTGGTTGAACGACCGAGGCGGCATCGAGGCCGATCTCACCGTGACCCGCCTATCGGAGAACGAATACTGGGTGGTGAGCGGCGCGGCGGTCACCCACAAGGATCTGGATTGGCTGCGGCGGAACACACCGGAAGATGCGTTCTGCTGCGTCAGCGACATCACTTCAGGCTGGGCCGTAATTGGCGTCATGGGTCCCAACAGCCGTGCTTTGCTGGAGCCGTTGACCGGGCTGGACCTGTCGTCCCAGGCCTTTCCGTTCGGCACTATGCAACCGGTGGAACTGGGTTGCGCCGTGGGTCGCGCTGTCAGAGTCTCATTCGTCGGCGAGTTGGGTTGGGAGCTATACTTCCCGGTGGATCAGGCGCATCACGCCTTCGATGTTCTGGAGCGGGCCGGTTCCGGCCATGGGCTGACCCTGGCCGGTCTGCACGCACTCGATTCCTGCCGGATAGAGAAAAAGTTTGTCCACTACGGACACGACATCTCCGAGGCGGAGACGCCGCTGGAAGCTGGGTTCGGCTTCGTCTGCGCGCTGGATAAAGCGGTGCCGTTTATCGGTCGTGACGCCATACTCAAGCAGCGTGAGAGCCGCTCTCACCTGAGAAAGCGCCTGGTCCAGTTTTTATTGCAGGATCCAGAGGCGATGCTCTATCACCATGAGCCGATCCTGCACCACGGCCAAATCGTCGGGCACCTCACCTCGGGCAGCTACGGTCACACCCTGGGCGGTTCGGTGGGGCTGGGCTACGTGCATGCCGATGAGCCCGTGACGGCTGAACTGCTGGCCGCGGGCGGATTCGAAATTGACGTGGGCGGGCAGAGGATACCCGCCGTTGCCTCCTTGCGCGCGCTGTATGACCCAGGTGGCGCCCGGCTGCGGAAATGATCTCGGCAGCGAGCCGGAAGGCGTGCCCGAAGCCATTCGGGAGGAAAAACCCGATGACTCCACAATGGCTGCTGCGGACGCCTTCGGCAAGGGCATCGGCGCTGGCCGAGGCCGCTTTCAGGGGGAAGGTCACGGTGCTCACCGCAAACTCCGCCGCCCACAGGCAGGGACAGCGACTTCGCCATTCGATCGAGTCGTTATGCCAAGGCCTTGCGCCGCCATCCTTGCAGCGGGGACTGGACCCATCTGAGTTTCACCGTCGGGTGGCCGATCTTCGCAACAGGATCGCGGCTGACCTGGAGATCGTCGAGGGATTTCGGTCCATGCTGCTGGATACCGGACACGATCCGACCGAGACGTTTTGGGACCATCCGCAGCTCAGGGTAATGCCGGGTCGTGATGTCCCGGGGCGTGCGCGTCTGAGGCGACTGGCGGCGCATCGCGACACCTGGGGATCGAATCTGATGGCCCAGATAAACTGGTGGATGAACCTGTATCCGCATCCACCGGGCCAGGGGCTGGTCATGTATCCGGGTTGCTGGGACAGTCCGGTGGAAAACGCCAGTGCCGACTGGGACTTCAATCGACTTCTGGCGTTAAGGGCCCAGGGTCAAGGCGGGCGCTATCCGCGCTTGCCCCTGAGTCGTCGGCCGCCGGATCCGGAGTTGGCCCGGGCGCTGGATCTGCCGCCGGATCAACCCGTGGTTTTCTCCGGTGCGCAACTGCATGGCAGCGGAATGACACAGAGTTTCAGCACGCGTTTGAGTGTGGAATTCAGGGTGCTCCGGACGGAAGACCTGCTGGCGGGCGTGGGCGCCCCCAACGTGGATGGACGAGCGCCCCACGTCATGTTGCGATGGTTTCGGCGGCTGTCGGATGACATGCCGCTTGAGCGCGCCGTGAAGATCCGACAGGTGAAGAGCGACAGGGTCACGGCAGTGTCATTTTCCGGGTACTGAGCTTGCACGCCTTTTTCAGGCGTGGCATTCAGGGGGCCGGCAGATCGGCTGTTCCATCTGCAAAATTCCGCCTGCGTTTAGCATCTGATTCGCAAGCGTTCGAACTAACAATTTGGTTTGCCGGCCAGCCTCGCGAAGACCTGCCTACTGCGCGCACACCATTGGGCAGGTGGTTTGGTGCTGATTCGCCGGTGGGCACGGGATACGAGCGGCACGTCAACCGGTAGGCTCCTGGGAGCGTGCGCGGGAGAGAGGGAACGGTCTGCGGCATGGCAATTTCGCCTCTATTCCGCTGTCCTCCTCGCCACATAGCGACGGCTACACTTCTCGGACGATCCCGAAATCGTTCTCGAACTGGGCCGTACTTCGCCTCATTCATTTCTACCGCGCAGACTACATTAGTACTGTCCACCTGATAATGATGGATGCAGCGAGTTGGGAAGCGCTTGGCCGCTAGGCGCGTCTCGAAGGCAATGGCCGTCGCCCTTGCCGAGAGGCGCAACACCGCGGACGGGCGCTTCCCGGCT
>JAHEDQ010000173.1 GCA_024641125.1 Candidatus Competibacteraceae bacterium
ATCAGAATCTTGCGGCTTGACTCAGGGTACACATCCATTAATGCGACTGCTCGCGGTAGGCATCAACCACAAAACGGCACCGGTCGAGATTCGCGAGCGAGTTGCCTTCTCGCCCAGCACACTTGCCGAGGCCCTCAACGACTTGAGCCGCGTCGACGGAGTACACGAGGCGGCCATTCTATCGACCTGTAACCGTACCGAGCTCTACTGCGTGGCCGATGCCCATGCCGATCATTCCGTGGTGACCTGGCTGGGAACACGAAATGCGCTCGAACACCACGGCCTCGAGGCTCACTTATATCGACATCCCGGGTCGGACGCAGTTCGACATCTTCTCAGGGTAGCCGCCGGACTGGACTCGATGGTTCTAGGTGAGCCGCAAATACTGGGCCAAGTCAAGACAGCATATCAGGACGCCAGTTCTGCCGGGACCCTGGGCTCAATTCTCGAGCATCTGTTCCAGCACACTTTTGCCGTGGCGAAACAGGTTCGAACCGACACCGCAATCGGTGCCAGCCCTGTGTCAGTGGCGTTCGCCGCTGTGAGTCTGGCCAAACAGATTTTTGGCGATCTCAACCAACAACGATGCCTCCTGATCGGCGCCGGCGAAACCATTGAACTGGCCGCACGGCATCTGCATCAACAGGGGATGCACGGTCTGATCGTAGCCAACCGGACCCTCGAGCACGCGCACCATCTGGCCGCACGGTTCGACGGCGTTGGAGTGACGCTGCCGGAGATTTCGGCACATCTGCCAGATGTAGACATAGTGATCTCGTCCACCGGCAGTCCCGAGCCGCTCCTGACCCGTCGCCAAGTCGAATCCGCAATCAAACGTCGCAAGCATCGGCCGATTCTCATGGTGGATATCGCGGTACCACGAGACATAGATCCCTCGGTCGCCAAACTGGACGACATCTACCTTTACACTGTCGATGACCTGACCGAGATCATCAATGAGAACATGCGGTCCAGGCAGGAGGCCGCGAGTCAGGCGGAAGAGATCGTTGAAGCGGAGGTAAGCCGGTACCAGGAATGGCAGCGTTCGCTCAGCGCAGTGGACGCCATCCGTGAGTTGCGCCAATGGGCAGAGGAAGTGAGTCTGGACTGTGCATCCAAAGCGCTGCGGCAATTGGAAAACGGCCGTCCCGCCGACGCAGTGGTGCAGCAACTTGCACGACAGTTGAGCAATCGCATGATACACGGACCCTGCAAGGCACTCCGGGAATTGAGCAGTGACGGTCGCCTGGATCTGGTGGAAACACTGAGCGCCGTGTTCAATGACCGGACGGGCAAACGGGAATGAACGCGTCCATTGTGACAAAACTGGCGCAACTGGCTGCGCGCCATGAGGAGGTGAGCGCGCTGTTGAGTGAGAGCGAGGTGATCGGCGACCAAGCACGCTTTCGAGGCTTATCGCAGGAGTACGCTCAGCTTACCCCCATCGCCGAACAATTCAGCGCGTGGCAGCAGACCCAGGCCGACCTGGCTGAAGCTGAGGTTTTGACGCAGGAGGCCGACCCGGAGATGCGCTCCCTGGCAGAATCCGAAATGGAAGACGCCCACAGCCGTGCACTGGCCCTGGAAAAAGCACTACAAGTGCTTTTGTTGCCCACTGACCCCAATGATGAGCGCAATGTATTTCTCGAAATCCGGGCCGGGACAGGTGGCGATGAAGCCGCGCTGTTCGCGGGAGATCTGTTTCGAATGTACTGCCGCTACGCCGAAATCCGGGGCTGGCAGATCGAGTTGTTGAACGAGAGCCCTGGGGAACATGGGGGCTACAAAGAGGTTATCGCACGCATCATCGGTCGCGGAGCCTATTCACGCCTGAAGTTCGAGTCGGGTGCGCATCGGGTACAGCGGGTGCCGGAGACCGAATCCCAGGGGCGGATTCACACGTCGGCAGCCACGGTGGCGATACTTCCCGAAGTGGAAGCAAGCGACGAGGTGGAGATCAATACGGCCGATCTCCGAGTTGACACCTACCGCGCTTCCGGAGCGGGAGGGCAACATGTCAATAAAACCGATTCGGCGGTGCGGCTGACCCATCTCCCCACCGGAATCGTAGTGGAGTGCCAGGACGAGCGCTCTCAGCATAAAAACAGGGCACGCGCGATGTCGCTGCTCAGTTCAAAGCTGATTGAGCGAGAACGCAACGAACGCGAGGCAGTGGAGGCGCAAACCCGACGCACCCTGGTCGGCAGCGGGGACCGTTCCGAACGGATCCGAACCTACAACTTTCCACAGGGTCGTGTCACAGACCATCGTATCAATCTGACGCTGTACAAGCTGGATGAAATACTGATGGGCAGCATGGACCCGGTGGTTGATTTGTTGATTCAGGAACACCAGGCCGATCAGCTGGCTGCGCTCGCTGACGGATAGCCCCGGGAATGTCGCCTGCCGCGGTTGCGCCAATGCCAACGGATTCAATTCACCACGTCCTGAGAGCAGCCACCACCACACTGGCGACCGTCAGCGACAGCCCCAGACTCGATGCCGAGGTGCTGCTCGGCAAGGTTTTGCGGCGCGAGCGGGCTTACCTGTATGCCTGGCCAAACGCCATCCTCTCGCCGGACGCGCGCTCCCAGCTTGCCGGTCTGGTTGAACAGCGGCGGCGTGGGCACCCGATCGCGCACCTGACCGGACGGCGGGAATTCTGGTCCCTGCCCATCGAGGTTACGCCGGATACTTTGATTCCCCGCCCTGAAACTGAACTGTTGGTGGAATGTGCCTTGAATTGCCCGGCGCAACCACTATCGGCACGGGTGCTCGATTTGGGGACAGGGAGCGGGGCCATTGCACTGGCCATTGCCAGCGAACGGCCCCGGTGGCGTCTGATCGCCACTGACATCAGCGGCCCGGCGCTCGAGGTGGCGGAGAGGAATGCGTTAAGCCTGGGACTGGACCGAGTATCGTTTCGCCAAAGCGATTGGTTTTCAACTCTGGCACCTGATGAGCGCTTCCACATGATCGTCTCCAACCCACCGTATCTGGCGGTGGATGACCCACATCTGAGCCAAGGGGACGCAAGATTCGATCCGCCGAGTGCCCTTACCTCCGGCCCGGACGGGCTCGGTGCCCTGCGCAGCATCACGGGGCTGGCACCCCGGTACCTGAGCAAAGGCGGGTGGCTGTTGGTGGAACATGGTTGGGATCAGTCGACAGCGGTGATCGAGCTGTTTCAATCGGCTGGATTCGTGAATTTGGCCAGCCACCGCGATTTAACCGGCCACAATCGGGTCGTGTCTGGACGTCGCAACTGACTCAGGCATCCGCCGTATCTAACAAGTCCGCCGGTATACCCGAGAACCAGTCGAAGTTTGAATCGCCAACGACCATGAAGTACGGGTTCAGGATCGAGGCGCCGCGGTTGCAGCCCAGGGGGCGCCCCTGCAAATCCACAACGCTACCGCCGGCGGAAACCACAACCGCCTGGGCTGCCGCGGTATCCCATTCGGAGGTGGGTCCGAACCTCGGGTAAACATCCGCCGCACCCTCGGCCACAAGGCAAAGCTTCAGAGAGCTGCCCCGTGCCAGAAACTCGTGCGCACCCAGGGCTGATACGTAAGCCTCGATATGTTCGCCCGCATGGGATCGGCTGCCCACGACGCGGACCGGCCGATCGCCCATAGTTGAAACCCGAATGGGTCGCTCACCCTGCCCGGCCTCGGATCGAAAAGCGCCAACACCCTGTGCGCCGGAATAGGTCACGCCCTTGACCGGCACGTGAACCACCCCCAAAACCGGTGTGTGGCCTTCAACCAAGGCGATGTTGACCGTGAATTCACCGTTGCGCTTTATGAATTCCTTGGTGCCGTCCAACGGATCGACCAGCCAGAAACGATCCCAGCCAAGCCGGACTGAAGTCGGCACCTCGGTAGCGGACTCCTCAGACAGAATCGGGATTTCGGGCGTCAATGCACCAAGGGCGGCGACGATATGGCGATGGGCCGCCAGGTCGGCCTCGGTAAGGGGGCTGTTGTCGTCCTTTGACTCAACCTGAAAATCCCTGCTGTAGACTTCGAGTATCCGTTCCCCCGCAGCGACGGCAATGTCCCGCACCGGTGGCAGCAACTCGGACAGATTCAGGCTCATCTCAAAATTCCTCAACGCGCTCAGTCACAAACAAAAAGGCGACCCACCGGGCCGCCCTCTGCTGTTAGCAAATTGCGGGCCGCTAAACCCGCTATACCTTTTCCTTGATCCGGGCCGACTTACCTTCACGCCCACGCAGGTAGTACAGCTTAGCCCGCCGCACGTCGCCGCGACGCTTCACCTTGATTTCCGCCACCGTTGGGCTGAAGGTCTGAAAAACCCGCTCGACACCTTCACCGTGTGAAATCTTTCGCACGGTGAACGAAGAATTCAGCCCCCGATTGCGCCTACCAATGACCACACCCTCGAAGGCCTGAAGCCGCTCACGGTTGCCTTCTTTGACTTTAACCTGCACCACCACCGTGTCACCGGGATTGAACTTGGGCACTTCGCGACCCATCTGCTCGCTTTCCAGTTGTTGAATGATGTTACTCATCGCGTATGCTCCTGATTCGCATCTCGTCCGTGCTCAGCCACGGGCTGTCTATTTGGGTACCGATTCCCGCAGATATTCTGTCAGCAATGCCTGCTGTTCTGCATTCAAATCGGCCTTCTCTATCAAATCCTTTCGCCGTTTCCAGGTTCGACCCAGGGCCTGTTTCAAGCGCCAGCGGCGAATCGCGTCGTGATCGCCACTTAAAAGAACCGGCGGGACCTTGAGGTTGTCTATGACCTCTGGCCGCGTATAGTGCGGGCAGTCCAGCAGCCCATGTGCGAAGGAATCCTGGGCCGCCGACTCGGCGTGACCCAGTACTCCGGGCAACAGGCGAACCACGGCGTCGATCACTATCATGGCCGGCAGCTCGCCGCCGCTCAGCACGTAGTCGCCGATCGACCATTCCTCATCGATCTCGGTCTCGATCAGGCGCTCGTCTATGCCTTCGTACCGACCGGCCAACAACAAAACCCCGGCTTCAGTGGCTAAGCCTTCGATCATGTTCTGTTCCAGACGACGACCCTGCGGGCTCAGGTAGATAGCCCGTGATCGGCAGCCGGAATGGGATCGCGCCGCTGCCATTGCCGCCCTGAGCGGCCCCACCTTCATCAGCATTCCCGGCCCGCCACCGTAGGGCCGATCGTCCACAGTTCGGTGGACATCTGCGGTGTAGTCCCGCGGATTCCAGAGCAACACTTCCGCCAAGCCGCGCCGCACGGCACGGCCGATAATTCCATCTCGCAACAGTGCGGCGACCAACTCCGGAAACAGCGTTACCACGTCGATGCGCATGGGTAGCGTCCGTTTCGTCAGAAGTCCGAGTCCCAATCCACACGCAGCGTGCCGGCCGCCAGATCAACGTCTTTAACTACTTGCTCGAACACAAGAGGGATCAACCGCTCCCGCTGGCCCTGAGTAACCAGAACGTCGTTGGACCCCGTGTCGATGAGGTACTCAACCCGGCCCAGATCATCACCGGCGAGATTGACCACGTGCAGACCAATCAGGTCGGCCCAGTAGTATTCGCCTGCTCGCGCCAGAGGCAAAGCGTCCCGGGTTACCTGTATCTCCAAGCCCACAAGGGCCAGCGCAGCATTCCGGTCTGGAACTCCTTCCAGCTTTGCCACCAGTCCCTTGCCTTGAGATCGACCCTGTTCAAGCTTTGCGACCCGAACTTGTACACCGTCGCGGCTCAGATGCCAGAGGCCGTAGTCGAATATGCCTTCTCGGGGTCGAGTATGGGAAAACACCCTAACCCAGCCTTTGACCCCCATCACCCCGTTAATGTGCCCCAAGGTGATCAGATGATCCGGCATCTGTGCCCCGGTCAGGCGCCGGCAGCGCTCTCGGCTGCGACCACAACCTTGGCCGTTTCCTTGACCAGGCTGTTCACACGATTTGTCGGTTGCGCGCCGGTACCGACCCAATAATCGAATCGCGCACGATCAAGCCGGACCCGCTCGCCGGTCGCACTCGCCATCGGATCAAAGAATCCGATGCGCTCGATGAACCGACCGTCGCGGGATGCCCGGCTGTCGGCAACCACGATCTGGTAAAAAGGGCGCTTCTTGGCGCCGCCACGTGACAGTCGGATCGATACCATGGCTGTCTCAATTCCTCTCTGATCCAATGACGAAAAGGCCGCCACTTGGGCGACCTGCCTCGAATAGAGGGCGGATTGTACCGACTTTGCGCCGAAAGTGAAGGGGGATGCGCGTCGGGCTGGCAATTCACCCATGAACAGCCCTTGTTTCAGCGCATGGGCGGCATGCCGCCCCCAAAACCGCCGGCGGGCACTCGCCCCTTCAGGCCACGCATGAGTTTCGCCATACCGCCCTTCTGCATCTTCTTCATCATCTTCTGCATCTGGGAAAACTGTTTGAGAAGCCGATTTACCTCCTGGACCTGCACGCCCGCACCGGAAGCGATTCGCCGTTTGCGCGAACCTTTTATAATGTCGGGGTAACGGCGTTCTTTTGTCGTCATGGAATTGATTATGGCGATCAGTCGGCGAATTTCTCGATCATCCACCTGGCTTTTCATGTTCTCCGGGACGGCTGACATGCCTGGCAGCTTATCGAGCATGCCACTCAAACCGCCCATGCTCATCATTTGGTCCAGCTGATCGCGGAAGTCGGCCAGGTCAAATCGCTTTCCCTTCTGCACCTTCTGCGCGAGTCTCTGCGCCTTGTCCTTGTCGACCTTACGCTCGACCTCCTCCACCAGACTGAGCACATCTCCCATGCCCAGAATGCGGGAAGCGACGCGATCGGGATGAAACGGCTCCAGCGCATCCAACTTCTCGCCCACGCCCAAGAACTTGATCGGTTTCCCGGTGATGTGTCGAATGGAAAGGGCGGCTCCGCCCCTGGCATCACCGTCCGTCTTGGTCAGTATCACGCCGGTCAGCGGCAGCGCATCGTGGAACGCTTTGGCGGTGTTGGCCGCGTCCTGACCGGTCATGGCATCGACCACGAACAGGGTTTCCACCGGCGACAACACGCTGTGCAGTTCGCGGATCTCACCCATCATCTCCTGGTCGACATGAAGACGCCCGGCGGTATCCACCAGCAGCACCTCCAGACCGTGCTTGCGGGCATGATCCACGGCGCGCAAGGCAATATCCCGGGGCTGTTCGTTCGCACTGGACGGAAAGAATTCGACACCGATCTGGTTGGCCAGGGTTTCCAGTTGCTGGATTGCCGCGGGTCGATAAACATCACAGCTGACCAGCAGAACCCGCTTATTGCGGCGCTCCTTCAGAAAGCGGCCCAGTTTACCGGTGCTGGTGGTTTTACCTGATCCTTGCAGGCCGGCCATCAGAATGATCGCGGGCGGTTGGGCCCGCAGATCAAGATCCTCGTTGGCCGAACCCATCACATCCACCAGCTCGTCCTTGACGATTTTAACCAGCACCTGCCCAGGCGACAGGCTTTGCATTACCTCCTGACCCACCGCCCGTTCCTGGACTTTGCGGGTAAACTCACGAACCACCGGCAGTGCTACGTCGGCCTCCAGCAGGGCCATGCGCACCTCCCGCAGTGTATCCTTCACGTTGTCTTCCGTGATCCGGCCCTGGCCGCGCAGCGACTTCACGGTGCCCATCAGGCGATCGCTGAGATTCTCGAACATCCGGGACATCCCTCTGTTTGTGATGCTTGGCGCCGCCGATTATACGTGATTGACCGGCTTCAACCCCATTCGGCTTTGTGCCATCATCTGGATGTCACAGGCAGCCGCCGGCAGCGAGTTTTATGAAGCCAGCGAACGGTTGTACGTTTCCGTGCTGTCGGAGTTCCGAGCGGTCGCAGCTCGAATTGTAGGGCACGCAGAGGCATCCGGGACCGCGGTCTATCCCATGCAGAACCTTATTGTCGGGGGCGTATCCGCCCTACTCTATACGCTTACGGGTGGATTGCTCGCATTGCGGCTGTCGAAGGAGGGCACGGGCTGGAGTGCGCTCAAGCCAGCCCTGCTGACCATCGCCGTTGCGGCCATCGTGCTGCACTCAACTCTTCTTTATCAGGCGATCCTGGTGCCCGAGGGCATGAACCTCGGGCTGTTCAATGCGCTGTCCCTGGCAGCCTTGCTCGGCGCAATGTGGCTGGTGATATCGTCCATGGTGGAACCGGTCGAAAACCTCGGTATCGCACTGCTACCAATCGCTGCCGTAACCATCGTGTTGGCGCTGCTGTTTCCGTCAGAACACGTGGTACCCCACACCCAACCGGGTCTCGAATCCCACATTCTTCTGTCGATCATGGCCTATTCACTGCTCGCACTGGCAGCGGCACAGGCAGTGCTGTTGGCGATTCAAAACCGTCATCTTCACAACCGCCAGCCCGGCGGCTTTATCAAGAGCCTTCCACCTCTGGTAACCATGGAGGCATTGCTGTTTCAGATGATAGGCGGGGGCTTTGCCCTGCTAAGCCTGGCCTTGATATCCGGCTTCGTGTTTCTCGACGACATTTTTGCGCAACACATGGTGCACAAGACGGTCCTGTCGATTGCTGCGTGGGCGGTGTTCGGCATTCTGTTGGTGGGGCGATGGCGCTACGGATGGCGGGGACGCACAGCGATCCGCTGGACCCTAAGCGGCTTCACCGCTCTTGTGCTGGCATACTTTGGCACCAAAGTGGTCCTGGAACTGATTCTGAATCGTTGATCCCATGCCGGTGGACCTCTGCCACCGGCTCTTGACAGTTACCGGCGCGAGAACCTAGAAAGGACACGTCGGAGCACGCGAGGCCCACTCTAACTTGGACGACATCCCCTTATGGGCCCTGTTCGGGGTCCTGGTTCTGCTACTCGGTCTCTCGGGTTTCTTTTCTGGCTCAGAAACCGGTCTCATGTCGCTGAATCGGTATCGGCTACGCCACCTGTCACGCCTGGGACACCGCAGCGCCCAGCGGGCGGCGCGGTTGCTGGAGCGCCCTGATCAGCTTATTGGCCTAATTCTTCTGGGAAATAATTTCGTCAATGTACTGGCGTCATCATTGGTCACTGTCATCGCGCTTCGGGTCGGCGGTGAGGGCGCCATTGCCGCTGGCGCAGGAATTCTGACTCTGGTCATACTCATTTTTTCCGAGGTCACACCGAAGACGTTGGCCGCGCTGCATCCCGAACGCATCGCATTCCCGGCCTCCTGGATTCTGGGCCCGATGCTTCGGTTGCTCTATCCCGTGGTCTGGCTGGTCAATGGCCTGACCAATCTGCTGCTCCGGCCGCTGGGTGTATCCACATCGGGCGACTCCGACGATCGACTGAGCCCTGAGGAACTCAGGACAGTCGTACTGGAGGCCGGGGCCATGATTCCGAAACGGCACCGGGCGATGTTGCTCAGCATACTGGATCTCCAGGAAGCCACCGTGGAAGACATCATGGTCCCACGCAATGATGTGGTCGGCCTCGACCTCGACAGCGACTGGGAAACCATCCGCAATCAGCTGACCAACAGTCAGTACACCAAACTCCTGGTGTATAGGGACACGGTCGATAACGTTGTCGGATTTCTGCACCTGAGAAAGGTGGTGAACCTGCTGAATCAGAGAGAAAACCTGTCGAAGGACGATCTGGAACGTCTGATCCGGGAGCCGTATTTTATTCCGGAGAATACGCCGCTCAATACCCAGCTAATGAATTTCCAGCAACAGCGCCGACGCATCGGCCTGGTGGTGGATGAGTACGGTGACCTCCTGGGGCTGGTGACATTGGAGGACATTCTCGAAGAGATCGTTGGCGAGTTCACCACCGATCCATCTGCAATTCAAAACGGTATCCAGGCCCAGGCCGACGGCAGCTATTTGGTGGACGGGAGCATCGGAATACGTACTCTGAATCGTGCATTGCATTGGTCTCTGCCGATAAACGGTCCACGCACGCTGAACGGACTGATCATGGAGTATCTGGAAGCGATACCGGAACCCGGAAGCAGTCTGAGGATCGCGGGGCATTCGGTGGAAATCGTCAAGACGTCGGGCAACGTGGTCAAAACAGCTCGAATCGGCGGGATTCAAGCCAAAGAAAAAAGCTGAGCGTTCGCCGGATGCCGGGGCTCAATAGACCGTGCCCACGACCGCTTCGTCATAGATCCTGTACTGTGGTCCCTCGGCTGCCTGGGTCAGGCGCATAAACAGGCGCACCTGGGATCGCTCCTCACCGGACAGATCAATCGTGGTCAGCGCCACCGCCT
>JAHEDQ010000019.1 GCA_024641125.1 Candidatus Competibacteraceae bacterium
CGCCCGCGTCGGCCCTTGTTGGCGTAATGGGGTTCGATCAGCGTGATCGACCGTGCCCGAGGCACCAGCTGATCCATCTCTGCCAGAAACTTCTGCCGTCTCATCTGTTTCTTCCTCGACTGGTAGCTCATCTAGGCGAAGGTAATTTGCTTCATCTGGCTTACTCACCTGTCGGCTCGAAGGGATGCGTACCGATAACCATCGTCATACCCTGTAGGCAAATCTGCAGGGCTTCCCTAGGGCTCATCAGAACCAATCTCCCGCCTTCTCAGCGCCACATACTCATCCAACGCTTCGCGAATGGCCGGGTCCATGGGCGGTTCCCGGTAGAGCTCCAGGGCCTCCTTCCAGATCCGGGTGGCCCTCTGGGTGGCATCCTCGGCGCCGGCCTCCTGCCATTGCTCATAGTTGCGCCAATCGGACAACAGGGGCTGGTAGAAGGCGGTTTCATACCGTTCCATGGTGTGAGGCTCGCCAAAGAAGTGTCCGCCGGTGGGCACCCCCGCGATGGCATCGAATCCAAGGGTGTCTTCATTGACTTCCATCGGTGTGAGAAACGCCATCATGTTCTGCAGCAACTCCACATCCAGAACCAGTTTTTCAAAAGATGCCGTGAGCCCACCCTCCAGCCATCCGGCGGCGTGATACACCACGTTGGCGTGGCCCAGCACGGCGCCCCAGAGCGCCATGCTGGTCTCATAGGCCGCCTGGGCGTCCACCGTGTTGGAAGCGTTGCCGTTGGTGGTGCGGTACGGCAGACCATAGCGCCGGGCGAGTTGACCGGCGGCGACGTTCGCCTGGGTGTTTTCCGGCGTGCCGAAAGCCGGCGCCCCGGAACGCATGTCCACGTTGGAAGTGAAAGCGCCATAGACCACCGGCACACCGGGATTGACCAGTTGGGTAAGGGTGATACCGAACAGCGCCTCGGCATTCTGCTGGGCCAGGGCGGCGGCCAGGGTCACCGGGCACATGGCGCCCATCAGGGTAAACGGGGTCACGGTCGCGGGCTGACCGAATTCGGCCATGGTCATCAGTCCCTCGGTCATGGCGCCGTCGAAGCGTCGCGGGCTGTTGACGCTGATGATGGTCATCACCGCCGGTATGGTACTCAGTTGTTCCAGGCTAAGCCCTTGACCGAGCGCGGTCATCTTGAGCCCGTCCAGCGTGCGTCCGCGGCCAATGGCGCTCAGATGAAATGACCGGTCCGAGTAGCGCAGATTGGCCAGGTAGGTATCCAGGTGTCTGGAATTGGCCGGCAGTTCCACCGGCGCACACACCTGATTGCCGATCATATGTATGGCATTGAAAGACTGCGCCAGACGGATAAAGTCGCAGTAGTCAGCATGGTTTCCCGCGCGCCGGCCCCGCTCGCGATCGTGAACGTTTGGTGGGCCTGCGACCAGCGTATACACCTGGTTGGCGCCCCCGATTTCCAATGACCGATCCGGATTGCGTGCCGCCAGGGTAAAGCGCGACGGGGCAGTGCGCAGCGCCTGTTCCACCAGCCCGCGATCGAGCCGTACCGTCATGGTAGCGTGATCCACATCGGCGCCGGCCCGCTGGAAAACCGCCAGGCCCTCCGGCGACATCAGTTCCATGCCCAACTCCTCGAGTATGCGCATCGAGGTCTGGTGAATGCGTTCGATTTGCGCCTCGTCCAACAAGGCCATCGGTGGGTTGGGATTGACCACCTGACGCCATGGCAGCTGATTCGAGATCACGCTGCTGGCCTTGCGCGCGGCACTGGCTGCCTTTCTGTGTCGGGTACGGGCCATGGGAAGTCCACCTTGCCTCAGGGAGCATCTGGTCTATTCGTGAACGTGCATCTTAGGACTGAGATGCACAGCTTCATCGTTGCAAATCTTGGCAATAAAACAACTATTAGCCGCGTCCGAATTGTGTTCCAACCGTATCGGACCCGGGCGACGCATCAGGTTGGCAAGTTTCCCGCGCGGGCTTTGTCCGCCAGCCGCCGCCGGTTGATCCTGATGCGCTCAAGTGGCCGGTGCGCCGCAGTGCCAGACCCGCTGGCCAAACCGCTGGCATCTGTAGTCTTGGGTTTGGGAGTGATAGGCTCGCCTCGGTCACACTCGGGTGCACCCCGATCCGGATTACCTGAACAGGCCCTGGACATGGAATCGGCGAAACGCATTTGGACCCACACGATCGCTGGTCTGCGGTTTGGCTGGCGTGAATTCGTCGCCACCGATGTGCTGTACAAGATACTCGCCCTGGTGCTGCTGCTGCCCACCCTGGGATTGGCGCAGCATGGCCTGCTGCGGTTGTCCGGCAGCGAGTTCCAGGCCGATCAGGACATCCTGTTTTTCTTCCTCAGCCCACTCGGCCTGGCCACCCTGTTGCTGATTGCCGGGGGCATCATCGCCATTACCGCACTGGAACTGGCCTGCCTGATGGTGATAGGACAGGCGGCCGCGGATCGCCATCGGGTGACCGTGGTCGCGGCCTTGCGCTTTGCGCTGGCCCGCGGCTTTCGGATCCTGCGCCTCACCACCCATCTGGTGGGGCGTCTGCTGCTGTCATCGCTGCCGTTTCTGGCGGTTGCCGCCGCCATCGGCTGGTGGCTGCTCACCGAGCATGACATCAACTACTACCTGAGCAACCGGCCACCGAGTTTTCTGCTGGCCGCGGCCGGCATCGGCCTGACCTTGGCGGCCATGATCGTCCTGTTGGTCCACAGAATGGTCTGCTGGGCCTACGTCATGCCCCTGGTGTTGTTCGAAAACAGCTCTCCCAATGCCAGCTTCGGACTCAGCACCGAACGCACGTCGGGTCACAGAAGCCGTCTGGCGATGCTCCTTGTGAGTTGGCTGGCGGCCTCGCTGGTGATCTCGGCGGCAATCCTTGGGCTGGTTCGGATGCTGGGCCTGGGGCTGTCCTCATTGTTTGAGAATCAACTCTCGCTGTTGTTGCCGGCGATGGCCGGGGTGCTGGTGCTCTGGTTCGCCGCCACGATGATCGCCAGTCTGGCCTTCACCTGTCTGTACTCCGTGCTGACGGTCAATGCCTATCGCCGCCTGGGCCATGGGAAGCCACTGCCTGACGCCGGTACCGGGAATACAGCGCCCCCCCCGGCCCACGATCTCATCGGCTCACGTCCCCTGCAGGTTTTGTTCGCGGCTTCCGCGATCGCGGCTACGATCAGTGGGCTTGCGATGCTGGATCGCGCCAGCGCCGATCAAACGGTCTATGTCATCGCCCATCGCGGGGCGGCGGGAAGCGCGCCGGAAAACACACTGGCATCCATCGAGGAAGCGATACGTCAGGGCACCGATTTCGTCGAAATCGATGTACAGGAAAACAGGGACGGCACGGTGGTGGTGATTCACGACAGTGACTTGATGAAGGTCGCGGGTGTTGCCACCAAGGTGTGGGACCTGACCGACCAGAACCTGGAGGACATCGACATAGGGAGTTGGTACGCGCCGGAGTTCGGCGAGCAGCGCGTGCCAACCCTGCAAAAAGTATTGAAAATTGCCCGCGGCCGGACCAAGGTGAATATCGAACTCAAATATTACGGCCATGAGGAGCAGCTCGAGCAGCGAGTGGTCGAGGCGGTGGAGGCGGCCGGCATGACCGAGGACGTGGTGGTTATGTCGCTAAAGCACAGCGGCATTGAGACATTGAAGGGCCTGCGCCCGGACTGGATCACCGGGCTGCTGACGGCCCGGGCCCTGGGAGACTTACGAAGCGTGGACGTGGACTTTCTGGCGGTGAACGCCGGTATGGCCACCCGGCGCTTCATCCGAGATGCCCAGGCCGCGGGCAAGCAGGTATACGTGTGGACCCTGAATGAACCGGCCGACATCAGTCGGCTGGTGAGCCGCGGTATCGACGGTGTCATCACCGACCATCCCGGACTGGCGCGGCAGATACTAGAGCAACGTGCCAGCCGGGGCAGCCTAGAACGGCTGCTGATGGATCTGGCACTGATGATCGGCGCCAGCCCCGAGCCGGTGGACGAACAACGGGAGTTGCAAGGTGCGTATTGAGCCACGCGTAATGATCAAGGGAGTCGGGCGGGCTCGGCGGAAGCCCGCGACGGAGGATGCCAGCCATGCATGAAATGGCTATGGACAGTGGTTTCTGGATGTCGGTGTTGCAGATCATCGCCATCGACATTCTGCTGGGTGGCGATAACGCCGTTGTGATCGCGCTGGCCTGCCGCCGCCTGCCGGAGGATCAGCGCAGCCGGGGTATTTTCTGGGGCGTGTTTGGTGCGATCGGTCTGCGGGTAATCCTGATTTTCTTCGCGCTGCAGTTGTTGGCGATGCCCTTTCTAAAGCTGGTG
This sequence comes from Candidatus Competibacteraceae bacterium, assembly GCA_024641125.1. Lineage (GTDB taxonomy): Bacteria > Pseudomonadota > Gammaproteobacteria > Competibacterales > JAHEDQ01 > JAHEDQ01. The sequence goes on from JAHEDQ010000019.1 coordinate 4,310, forward strand.
GGCGCAATCCTGCTGCTGTGGATCGGCATCAAACTGCTGCAACCCGAACCGGAGGACACCCATGGTGGCGTGGCCGCCCCGCAGACGTTGATGGGCGCGATCAAGACTATCGTGGTGGCCGATGCGGTCATGAGCCTGGACAATGTGGTGGCGGTGGCCGGCGCTGCGGACGGTGATCTCAAACTGGTTATCTTCGGCATTGCAATCAGCATCCCGATCATCGTCTGGGGCAGCAAGATCGTGCTCCGGCTGATGGATCGCTTCCCCATGGTCATCACTCTGGGTGCGGCCCTGTTGGGCTGGATCGCCGGGGGCATGGCGGTGGGCGACATCATGCTGCAGCCGTATCTTGAGGGCGCGCCGGGCTGGCTTCACTATCTGGCCTCAGCGCTGGGCGCCATCCTGGTGGTGGTGGTGGGTACAAGCATCGCCCGACGCAGCCAGGCTGCTGCGCCGGCGGCTCTGGAGGAGGTCGCCGCCGGACGCAGTGATGGCGACGGCAACAAGCCTAGCTGAAGTAACGGGAGACGTCAGTCATGCCGAAAATTCTGCTGCCCATGGACGGGTCCGACAATGCGCTGCGGGCAATCGAGCATGTGATCGCCCTGCAACAGTCAGAAAACGGTCTGGACATTCACCTGATCGCTGTGCCAATCGCGGTGGATTCGGGTCACGCCCGCATGTTTGTCAACCATGCGGAACTGGAGGATTACTACCGGGAAGAGGGCGAAACGGCCCTGGCCGAGGCGCGCAGGCGACTCGATCAGGCCGGGATCGCCTACAGTTACCACATCGTGCCCGGTCATATCGCCGAAACCATTGCCCGCTTCGCTGAAGATCATCGGTTCGACGGCATTGTGATGGGCACCCACGGGCGTGGCGGGCTGAAGCATCTGCTACTCGGTTCGGTTGCGACCGACGTGATCAAACTGACGGAACTGCCGGTGACCCTGGTCAAGTAGGACCGCCGATGCGTCTGAAGCCCCGCCGGGCCATGACCGGCCTCGGGTCGGCGACGGCGAACGCCAAACGCTCGAAATGGTTGTCCTCATAGGGATGGCGCCCCTGGACAAACGCCACTACCGTCGCCAGCAGATACGCGGGCAGGAACAACGGCCCCCAGCGCTCGTACTGGGCCACGTGGACCCGTTCATGGGCCCTCGATGCAGCCAGGCAGCCCTGGTCACGGCCGAGCACCACATGACCCAGCGTCAAGGCAATCACGCCGCTGCTCAGCGGCAGATTGCGCAACACCCAGGCCAGACCCGGCGAGCACAATTCTATTACGCCGTCCTTCCGGGCGATGTGGCATCGGTAGGCAAACGGCAGGAAGATCAGCAGGCCAATGATCGAGTTCGGCATGGCCCACACATATCGACAGGCTCTGGTGCCCCGTCCCATGAGTTCGTACAGTTTCACGGCGCCCGCCTAGCGCCTGGGCGCTTCTCGCCTTGCTGATATGCAACGAACTTATGGGACGGGGCACTTGGCAGCTCAGCCATATTGCTTTCCTTTCGGCTTCACTCCAGCAGCTTAGTGCAGCAAATCCGGCTTTTTCCAGTGGTTTTGTCGGCATCCTCAGCGGCAAGGGGGCGGCTCCCATTCTTAGCCAGTCGCAATCTCCTCTTGCCGAATACCCGATTCGAGCCAATGCTTGTGGTCTGTGGGCGCTTATGCTCTACAGATGAATATGCACCCAAATTGTGTACCGAAGGAGATCCCGTGGCAAACATCAACGCAATGAAAATCTTGGGCAGCCTGCTGAACAGCGGCGCCGTATCAAAGGGTTCCGGATCGAACATCCTGGGATCGGTTCTGGGCGCGCTTTCCGGAAGTGGGGGCCAAAGCTCACAGGGTGGCGGCCTGGGGGATTTACTGGGCAGTGTGCTAGGCGGCGGCGGTGGCAACCGGGCCCAGACCCGGGGCGCGGGCGGGATGGATGATTTGCTGGGACAGTTGGGCGGAAGCGGGCAGGCCGGTGGCCTCGGTGCGCTCATTGGCATGGCCATGCAATCGCTTGGGCAGGCCAGTTCCGACAGCGGCGCTCAACCCGCTCGCTTCGACCTGCCTGGGAATCCGCCCCAAGGCATGAATCGGGAGCAGGCCGAGCATGAGGCAACCCTGTTGATCCAGGCGATGATCAACGCCGCCAAGGCGGACGGCCACGTGGACAAAGCCGAACAGGAAAAAATCCTCGGCAGACTGGGCGACATTACCCAGGACGAAATCGACTTCGTGCGCCGGGAACTGGCCAGCCCACTGGATGCCGCCGCTTTCGCCCGCAGCATTCCACGGGGTATGGAGCAACAGATCTATGCCGTCTCGCTGATGGCGATCGATCTGGACAGCAACCCCGAGGCGCAGTATCTGCACCAGCTGGCACAGGGCTGTGGGCTGTCCAGTGAGGTCTGCAATCAGATCCACGAGCAGCTGGGTGCCCCGGCTTTGTATCGCTAGAGAAGTTCGTGGCAAAGACGGTGCGTCAATCTCCAGAGCGCATGTTTGGAAAACCACACAACGCCGGTGTCAGCGTGCCCGGATGGCCGCACACTGCTTGCATTTCTGGGCGGCGGGCGAAGCAAGAAATTGGCGGCAAGACATTGTTTTTTATTATTTTCGCGCTCGATGTCTCATGTTAGCATCGGCCATGCTGAAGCACGCCTGCATGGCCTGCAGTTTACCACCGCGAGGCCCTGGGCCGAAGTATCCGGCGCAAAGCACCGGCTGTGGTCGACGCCGATTCCCGTAAAACGCCGACTGGCGCGCCCTTGGACGAGTGTCTAAGGTATTGCGGGTAGCCATAGCCACTATAACCAAGACCGAGGAGAAACAATCCAATGCGTAAGACGCTCATAGCAGCCGCCGCAGGCGCGGCCCTCGTGATTTCCGCACCCGCGGCCATGGCGGAAGCCTGTGACCCGGGTGAAGTGGTCATCAAGTTCAGTCACGTCACCAACAACGACAAGCATCCAAAGGGCATCGCCGCCGAACTGTTGGCCGAACGGGTCAACACCGAAATGAACGGCAAGGCCTGCATGGAGGTGTTTCCAAACTCAACCCTGTATGACGACAACAAGGTGCTGGAGGCACTGCTCAACAACGACGTGCAGCTGGCCGCGCCGTCGTTGTCCAAATTCGAGAAATTCACCAAGAAGTACCGGCTGTTCGATCTGCCGTTCCTGTTCGTCGACATCAACGCGGTGGATCGTTTCCAGAACTCGGAAGACGGCCAGAAGATGAAGAGCGCGATGGAGCGCCGGGGGCTCAAGGGTTTGGCGTTCTGGCACAACGGTATGAAGCAGATGTCGGCCAACAAACCTTTGATGCTGCCGGAGGATGCCGCGGGTCTCAAGTTCCGCGTACAGGCGTCCGACGTACTGGTCGCCCAGTTTGAGCAACTCGGGGCAAACCCGCAGAAAATGTCCTTTAGCGAGGTCTACGGGGGACTGCAGACCGGCGTTATCGACGGACAGGAAAACACTTGGTCGAACATTTACGGCAAGAAGTTTTTCGAAGTCCAGGACGGTACCACCGAAACCAACCACGGCATCATCGACTATCTGGTGGTGACGTCCACCGAATGGTGGGACGGTCTGGACCCGGACGTGCGGGACCAGTTTGCGCAGATTCTCACGGAAGTCACCGAGTCGCGCAACGCCGCCTCCTCGGAGGTGGATCTGGCCAACAAGGACAAGATCATCGAAGCCGGGGGCGTGGTGCGCACCCTCACACCGGAGCAACGAGCGGCATGGGTCGAGGCTCTAAAGCCGGTCTGGGGGCAGTTTGAAGGCGACGTCGGCGCCGACATGATCGAGGCCGCGCAAAAGGCCAACGACAGCTAGCCCGCAAGAGGCTGCAGTGCGGCGGGCGGCGGGGCTTCAAGACCACGCCGCCCGCGTTTTTGCTCGCCGTTTCGGCGCACCCATTGGAGGAGCCGATCATGACCCAACTCGCCAGCGGCCGAATCGGCCGGGCAGTTGACGCGTTTGAGGAGACCCTCATTGCCATCCTGTTGGGGGCGATGACGCTCATCACGTTCGCCAACGTCGTGGCACGATACGTGTTCAACTCGAACATATTGTGGGCGCTGGAAGTCACCGTCTTCCTGTTTGCCTGGCTGGTGTTGCTCGGCGCCTCGTATGCGGTCAAGAAACACATCCACATCGGCGTTGACGTCGTGCTCGGGATGGTCTCGCCAGGAGTTCGAAAAGCTTTGGCGCTGGTCGCCGTAGCGGCGTGTCTGACCTTCAGCCTGTTGCTGCTCAAAGGCAGTTGGGACTACTGGCATGCCTTCGTCACCACCCGCGCCTTCCTGGAAACGGACGACGTGCCCATGCCGGAATTTCTGCAGTTTCTGGCCGACGCCGTCAACGAAGGCGAGCGCTACGAAAAAATGCCTCGCTTCATCCCCTACTTCATCCTCCCCCTGAGCATGGCCCTGCTCACCCTGCGCTACCTGCAGGTCGGCTGGGACGTGCTGCAGGGTCGGGTCGACATGATCATCGCCAGCCACGAAGAAATCGACGAAATCGAGGGCCTGGAAGAACCCAGCGGACCGGACGTGGAATCCACGCCCGGCAAGGGAGTCTGAGCCATGGCCGTCGCACTCCTGTTCCTGATGATCATCGGGCTGCTGTTCATCGGTGTGCCCATTGCCGTCGCCCTGGGCCTTTCCAGTATGCTGTTCCTGCTGGTGCATTCCGATGGCTCCCTGGCGTCGGTGGCGCAAACCCTGTTCAACGCCTTCCACGGCCACTACACCTTGCTGGCCATCCCGTTCTTCGTGCTCGCGTCCACCTTTATGTCCACCGGTGGGGTGGCCCGACGACTGATCCGTTTCGCCATCGCAGTGGTGGGGCACTTCCAGGGCGGTCTCGCCATCGCCTCGGTATTCGCCTGCATGATGTTCGCCGCCCTGTCGGGCTCTTCACCGGCCACCGTGGTGGCGATCGGAACCATCGTCATCGCCGGCATGGTTCAGGTCGGCTACACGAAGGAGTTTGCCGCCGGCGTGATCTGCAACGCCGGCACCCTGGGCATTCTGATCCCGCCGTCCATCGTCATGGTGGTGTATGCCGCGGCGGTGGAAGTATCCGTGGGCCGTATGTTCCTGGCCGGCGTCCTGCCCGGTTTACTGGCCGGACTGATGCTGATGACGGGGATATACATCTGGGCGCGGGTCAAGGGACTGCCCTCACAGCCCTGGGCGGGATGGGGTGAAGTGGGCGCCGCCGCGCGGGACGCCATCTGGGGTCTGCTGCTGATCCTCATTATCCTGGGGGGTATCTACGGCGGCATTTTCACCCCAACCGAGGCCGCGGCGGTGTCGGCGGTATATGCCTTCATCATCGCCAATTTTGTCTACAAGGACATGGGGCCGTTCAAACATCCCGGGCCCGGCGGCGCCATGCTGCCAGTGCGGGTGCTGTCGGTTCTGTGGCATCGGGACACCAAGCGCACCCTGTTCGAAGCCGGCAAGCTCACGGTCATGTTGCTGTTCATCATCGCCAATGCGCTGATCCTGAAGCACGTTCTGACCGAGGAACGGATCCCGCAGATGATCACGGAGGCCATGCTGTCGGCGGGTTTCGGGCCGATCATGTTCCTGATCGTGGTCAACGTGATCCTGCTCATCGGCGGGCAGTTCATGGAGCCCTCGGGCCTGCTGGTGATCGTCGCGCCGCTGGTTTTTCCCATCGCCATCGCCCTCGGCATCGATCCAATTCACCTGGGCATCATCATGGTGGTCAACATGGAGATCGGCATGATCACCCCGCCGGTCGGTCTCAATCTGTTTGTCACCGCCGGGGTGGCAAAGCTGGCTGTTATGGACACGGTGAAGGCGGCCTTGCCCTGGGTGGGAATCATGTTTATTTTCCTGATCCTGGTGACCTACATACCGATCATCTCCACATGGCTGCCCACCACATTGATGGGGCCGGAGATCATTACCAAGTAAAGGCTCTGGACGGCCACCCCGGATGGGGTGGTCGGAGGGATTCAGACGTCGATGAATCCCGGAAGGTCTTCGGACTGCACCACGTGGCAGTAGATCATGTTGATCACTTCCAGCTCGTTGCGATGCAGGGTCATGGTGGCCGCCGCACAGCAATCCTCCACCACCAGCACCTCGAAGCTCTCGTCGGCGAGGCTGCGCACGGTGCTGCTGACGCACTGATCGGTGAATATGCCGGCAACGAGCACCTTGCGAATCCCCATATTGTACAGGATGAGCCGCAGGTTGGTCCCGGTGAGGGCGCTGTCGGTGGTCTTGAGCACCACGATCTCGTCGCCCTGCGGTGTCAATTCAGGCACGAGCTGGCTGTCGTCCCGGTCCTTGGGCAACAGCAGATAGTTGAAACCGGGCTTCTTCTGGCTCAGGGAGCGGTCTCTGCCATCCTCGGTCAAACAGGCGATACGGGCAAAGAAGACTTCGATACCCAGACGGCGGCACAGGGCGATCAGCTCGGCCGTGTTCGGGATAACCGTCTCATTCATGCGTTTGTGAAACGGCGCCCAGCGTTCGGCCTCGACCGGATCTCCGGGTATCTCCAGGTAGGTGTTCTGAATATCGATCACCAACAGCGCAGTGTCAGCCCTCGTCAATACCGGATCGTCCGGCGCCTCCGCATGCTGGTAGTAAAACGACCGGTATGCATGCTTCCAATCACTCACAGTCTTCTGCCTTTTACCGCTTTGAGGGTCTTTTCGATCGCCGCCTTGGCCTTGAGCAGATCCCCGGTGTCGCCGGACATGAAGACCCGGCCGGAGACCCCCATCATCTGCACATCGTTGAGCACCGCATTGGGCGCGGCCCGCTCCGCCTCATTGGCGGCCACGCAGGCAAACAGTGCCGGACTCATTTCGAACAGCAATAGCGAGCAACCGGGCACCAGCATCGAGGCCGATCGGGCGCGGTTTAGGATAATGGCATGCTGGTCGGACAGGTCCTCGATAATGTCCTGGAACAATATGGTCGGCGCAAGCTGATCCGAGGCTTGCGCCCCGATTCCCTTCAAAACTGCACGACCGGCCTGATCCAGTTGCACACGCTCCGCCGCATGCAGTTCCAACAGGCCGTACTGTCGCTCGGTAAAAAGAATACCGGGTTCCATGTCCGGCGCCACCTTGAGGGCCAGGTCCGAGATGCGGTGGATGGCAAGCGCGGGCGAAACCTCGATGATAAGGCTGTGCTGACCCTCGAACGGCGGGTAGCCGCGGCCACGTTGGGGTGTGCTGAGATAGGCGGCGAACTGGGGCTGCAGATCGTGGATCGGAAGGTAGACCCTCAACTCGGTCATATCAACCCCCCGTCACACCCGGCGCGGTCACTTGGCGCCGACGGCGCTGAAATGCTTTGCCAGGTCCGGATGCGGTCGCGGGATGACATGCACCGCCACCACCTCACCGACTTGGCTGGCGGCCTCGGTGCCCGCCTCAGTGGCGGCTTTGACCGCACCCACGTCGCCACGGATAACGACCGACACCAGGCCACCCCCGACTTCGTTCCGGGCAACGATCTCAACGTTCGCTGCCTTGACCATGGCGTCGGCACACGCCAGCGCGGCGACATAACCGCGGGTTTCAATCATTCCAATCGCCTGATTCGACATTGTGATTACTCCTGCTGCGCAGACCCCCGGGTCGGCGTGGTTTCGGCTGCCCGCGGGTCAGCCCTGTTCGTCAATGGAACCGATGATCAAGGCATCGATCGGCGCCTTGGTCTTGGTGAAATAAGCCGCCGCCACAGACCCTTGGGTGATCAGCACAGCCTCGCCCTCGGCGCAGCCCAGCGGGTCCAGTGCAATCACGCTGCCGCCGCCCTCCAGCGACACCTCCAGCAGCGCGCCCCCGGGCATGGTTTCGATGCGCTTGGTCGACCAAACCCGACCCGTTACACGGCCTCGAATCATGTGTTTACCCTTTCGATCTTGATACCGGCCTGACGCACGGCATCTTTCGCCAGTGGTGTGAGCCGCACGTTTTTGCGCAATCGAATCACCTCTACGGTGTCCGCCAGCGCGCGAATCTGCTTTTCGCTGACCGGGCCCTTGTCGAAGGTGACGGGCGCCGCAGCGAAGCGATGCGAATGACCGTCGGCTGCAGCATCGCCGCTGAGCCGGAACGTCAGCGCGCCGGACTCGATCTCGGCCCGCACCCGCGCATCCCGGGTCATGTCCAACAACCGGCGAACGAACGCCGCCAGATCCCGATCCGACCGGATAGACACCCGCTGTTCCCGGGTCTGCGGCTGCGACGGCCCGGGTGCGGCGAGCCCCCGGCGCCCGAGTTCGTCCATCAGGATGCTACGAATCATCCGGCGCAATTCATCGCTCATGGCTGACTCATCCCGCCGCCCAGGACAGACTCGGCTACGCTGCGCGCATTGCGCATCTCCGCCTCGTCCCCGGCGAGATAGAGCCGGCCGTTGGCGCCGATCATCCGGTAGTCGATCACCTTGATGTTGGCCTCTTTCTCGGCCTCGTTACAGGCCAGAATCGCATAGGACGCCGGCCGGCACTCCAGCAGATACAGCGACTCGCCGCCCAGCACCATGGAGCCGAGTTTGTTCCGATTGATCAGAAACGCGTGCTGATGGTCGATCCGGGTCACCAGCTTCGACCCCAGAATCTGCGGCGCCGTGGCGTCCTCCACGCGGGCGCCCAGCACGTCCAGCACGGCCTGCGCGCCGGCTTTCACTTCGGCCGTGGAACTGGAGTGGAATTCCAGATAGCCGTACTGGCGTTCCACCACAAGCAGGCCCACGCTGATGTTGGCGCCCTTGAGGGCGACATCGGTCAGCGCTTCGATATCCAGACCCGGTGCGACCTCGATGATCTGCGCCGCCATGTTCCGGCGGGGCAGCGAGCCTCGCATCCAGGTGGACAGATAGGCCAGAGTCTGCGGTTGCAGCTGATCGATGAAGATAAAGGATCGGAGCTCGGCCATGTGCCCGCCTATTTCCCAAGCACGGCGCGGAGTTCCTCCGCAATCATTCGCCGGAGCTCATCACGGGTGACGCCGGGGAGCGTATCCTGGCTTGGGCGGGGGCTTGGACTTGGGGTCCGATAACCGTTGGAACCCGGAACGCCATCGGCCGGCGCTTCGGGCAGCGGCCCGGAAAATCCGCTGGACAGTCCGTGGTAGTGTCCAAACGGTTCGGAGGCATCCGAGTTATAGGCTAGGCGGGTCCACTGGATCAGATGTTGGGGCCCGATGTTCTCACCCACCGAACTGCGTCCAAAGAACCCGGTACCGATGGTAAAGGTGGGCGCCAGGGCGGTCTGGAAGCCGGCCGCGCCCTGGGTGCACGGTGCGTTGACCACGACACGATAGGCCTCCACCGCGGCGGCGAACTGCATGGCGACTTGCTCATCGCCGGTGTGCACCGCCGCGGAGTGACCGGCACCGGCAAGACGCAGCACCGCCCGGGCCTGGGCAATCGCCTGACGCCGGCTGTTGACGGTGTGATAAGCCAATACCGGACACAGCTTCTCCCTGGACAGGGGTTCCTCGACACCGATCTGGCCTACCGGGGCCAACAGTATCAGGGTGCCGTCGGGCACGCGGATGCCGCACTCCTGCGCGATCCAGACTGCATCCCGGCCGATGCATTCGATGTTGAAGCCCCGATCGTGAAACAGATAGCGGCGCAATCGCGCCACGTCGTCGTCGTCGCACACATGGGCCCGGGCTTGTTTGAAGCATTGACGCAGACGCGCGTCGGTCTCGGCCAGGGTGATCAATACACTCTCGTTGGTGCACAGCGCCGAGTTGTCGAAAGACTTGGACTCCACGATCCGCTTCGCCGCCTTGCTCAAATCGGCGCTGGAATCCACAAACACCGGCGCATTGCCCGGACCGACCCCGATGGCGGGGCTGGACGACGAGTAGGCCGAGCGCACCATGGCGGTACCCCCGGTGGCCAGGATCAGAGAGGTCTTGGGCGAGCCCATGAACTGTTCGACCAGGGGGATGGTCGGGTCTTCGATGATCTGGATCACGCCGTCCGGCGCGCCCGCCTCCACCGCTGCCTGGGCCAGCGCACGGGCCGCATCGACACTGCATTCCCGCGCCGCCGGATGCGGACTGATGACGATGGCGTTGCGCGTCATCAGCGAAATCAGAATCTTGTAGTTGATGGTCGCGATGGGGTTGGTCGACGGTGTCAGCGCCATGATCACCCCGGCCGGCCGAGGGATCTCCACCATCTTGCGGGCCTCGTCGATGCGCGGGTTGACGAAGTCCTCATCCCGATAAAAATCCACCAGCGGGAAGGCGGTCATTTCGTTTTTGTGCCGCTTGTGTTCGACCACGCCGAAGCCGGTCTCCTTAACCGCCCACTCGGCGTAGCGACCGGCGTTGCCGTGGGCAGCGGCGGCCACCGCGTCCACAATGGCCATGGTCAGATCCCGATCGTAGCGCTGAAAGATCTCCGCCGCCCAGCGCGCCCGTTCCAGCACCAGGTCGGCGCGCCCCTTGAGCGCCGCCGGGCTGCCGGAGATGTCCACCAGGGTACGGACCTGCGGTTCCATCAGCCGTGCCTCCGGCGCGCGCCCATCAGCTCGTCCCGGGCCAGGCCTACTCCGATCTCCACCCGCCGCAACACCTCCTCGCACTCGGCCTGGGTCATCAGCAAGCCGGGCTTGAACTGGAGCACACGGGGATCGAGGGTGGAGAAAATAGCCCATACACCGTTGTCGTACAGGTGTTTCATCACCGGCTTGGCGCCCTGTTCGTGGTTGAACTCCAAACCCATGACGACACCGTGCTGGCGTATGCCGATAAAGAAATCCGGGTACTCCGCCATGATCTGATCGAGGCCGGCCCGCATGTAGTCCGAGATGTTGCGCACCATAGTGCGCACCTCCGGGCGTTGAACCATCTCCAGCACTTTCATGGCGACGATGCAGCCCAGTTCGGCGCCGCCCCCGGTGGAGATATGCCCGAACCCGTCCTCCTTGAGCCAACCACCGCAGCGTTCGGTGATCAGAACGCAGGCGATGGGATACATGCCACCGCCGATGCCCTTGCCGGTGACCATGATGTCCGGCTCGATGCCGTACTTGGTGCAGGCCCAAATTTCGCCGCAGCGCATCAACCCGGTCTGCACCTCGTCCGCGATGTAAAGCGCATCATAGCGCTCGCACAGCCGTTTGACGGCGGGCAGATAACCTTCCTTGGGCATGGGAAACCCGTAGGTGGCGGGTATCGTCTCCATGATCACCGCTGCCACGTCCCGGCCGCGCAATGCATCTTCCATGGCATTGAGGTCGTTGAACGGAACCTGAATGAACTCGCCCTGGGTGTCCTCGGACAAAAACAGCTTGGAGAAGCGGTCGTCGCCGGTCTTCACCGCCAGGCCGGTGTGTCCGTGGTAGGCCTTGACGATGGATACGATCTTGCGCTTTTGGGTCGCATGCCGTGCGGTCTTGAGTGCGATGTCGATCGCCTCGCCGCCACCGGAGCCGTAGGCGGTGTAGACCATCTCCGGAGCAGGCGCGCAAGCCGCCAGGGCTTCGGCCAGCGCGGTGCGCGCCAGGGCCGGAAAGTGGTGATTGCCCATGTCGAAGCGTTCCGCGCCCGCCCGCAAAGCTTCCACCAGCTCGGCATTGCGGTGACCGAGATTGTAGGTGCCGCCGTTCAGATGCAGATCGATCAGGCGCCGACCGTCCATGTCGTACAGGTAGTAGCCCTCGCGTCGATCGATCACCAGATCGACGCCCATATCCTGCCAGTCCTGGGTCTTGCCGGGGTTCCAGAATGCCCTGGACCGATCCAGGAACTCGAGTTTGGCTTGGCTCATGCTATCGCCTCATGCTGCAAAACCGAGGTTGGCACAGGTATGGGTCGATTACTTGACAGCAATCGGCAGGGAATTGACATGCTCAGACCCGCCGCCACCTAGTCGCCGCCCGGCGAATCAGCCCTGGTCGGACAGAAACGCATCCGCCAGTTCGGCGCTGACCCGGGCAAAATCCGGCGCCAGTTCCCGCGCCGTGTCGACTTCGATATGGGATCCGATCCAGGCCAGCAAGGCCAACCGCCGCAACATGACGAAGGTGTCGATCTCCGCCTCGTCCGCCTCGCTGAGCGGACGTGCCGAGCGATACCCCCGCACCCAGGCCTGTTTGAGCGCAGGCACCTGCGGGTGGTCTTCCATGAAACTGATGCCGGCGGCAAAGTCATACATGAACCAGCCGAGCCCGCAATCATCGAAGTCGATCAGCCGGGTCGCCCCATCGCTGATGATCAGGTTGGCCAGTCGCATGTCGGCGTGAATCAGGCCGAAGCGTTCGGGTCCGGTGCCGTATGCCGTCAATCGGGCCGTTACCCGATCCTCGCAGCGCTGCAGCAGGGCCTGGATCTCGGGCGTCACGTTGGGCCCGGCGCGCCAATCGCCCCAGATGGCCCCGGGTCCGAACACGGTATCCAGATTCCAGATCAGACGCTCAAAGTCCGGTGGCCGCGTCCAGGCAACCGAATGGGTGTGGGTGCGGGCGGCAATCTCACCCAGTTCCTCGAATGCGGGCACCAGGTCCGCGTTCTCGTCCGGTTCATGACCTTCCACGAACTCGAACAAAACCATGTGCCGCTCGCCCGGCAGATCCTCCAGGACGCCGCTCTGAATGGTGCTGCCGTCTCGCCCTGGCAAAATATCCGGCGTCCTGACGCCGCCCTCTGCATTCAGCGCCCTGGCCCAGGCGTGTTCGCATTCGATGGCGTTGCGGGTGTGATAGTCCCGGCGATGAATGCGCAGAATCGACCTGGAATGATCGGGCGCCTCCACCAGAAAAGTCGCGTTCTCCGACACGTTGATCAAGCGGGCCGATGCGCCGGCGGGCAAATCCCACAGGTGCAGCGAACGGTTGGCCAGTACGGTCAGACGCTCATTGAGAACATCATGCGCCAGATCGTTTTCCGACATGGGGTTTCCTCGCTTCCAATCGCATCAGATTTCCTGGATCGCCTCCAGCGATTCGGGAATGATCTGCCCGCCATCGACGATGATGGTCTGGCCGGTGATGTAACCCGCTTCGTCGGAGGCGAAGAACAGCGCGGCATGGCCGATGTCCGCCACGTCTCCCAGGCGCTTCAGGGGAATGGAGGCGGCCATCGTGTCCAGATACTCCTGCCCCAGGTCCTGCAGCCCCTCGGTGTAGATGTTGCCGGGCATGACCGCATTGATGGTGACCTTGTAACGGGCCAGTTCCATGCACGCGGTCTTGAGAAAACCGAGCTGTCCGGCCTTGGACGCGCCGTAATGGGCCCAACCCGGATAACCGGTCACCGGCCCGGTGATGGACGAAGTGAGCACGATGCGGCCGCCGCCGGCTTTCTCAAAATGGGGGATAGAGGCCTTCACGCACAGAAAAGCACTCCTCAGATTGGTGGCCATCACCTGATCCCATTCGGTCGGATCCATATCCACCATCTTGGTCTGCGGGAACGCACCGGCATTGGCGCAGACCACGTGCAGACCACCAAAACGTTCCACCGTGTGGTCCATCATTTTACGAACCGAGTCCCAATCGGACACATCACAGGCGCAGAACTCGACCCGTCCGCCGGCGCTGCGCATGGCCTCCGCCGCGGCCTCGCCATCGGCCTCGCCCCGGGCCGCGATCATGACCTGCGCACCCTGGGCGGCGAACACGGTCGCAATGCCCTTGCCGATGCCCTTCGACCCACCGGTCACGATGACCGAACGATTCTTTATGGAAGTCAGCATATCGTCTCCTCCAATGTCTCTATCCATCTGCCTGCTGGCGCCGGTCTCGACCCGAACGCAGCAAGCGCGAAATTCCGTAGGCGATGATCAACAGCACCAGTGACGTGGCGATGGACAAAATCCCCACCGTCGGCACCAGCGGCGAATACCCCGACACCATCTTGGCGTAAAGCCACTCGGGCAGGGTCGAATCGGCGCCGGTGGTGAACAGGGACAGTGGGAAATTGCCCCAGCTCAGCAGAAACGCAAACAACCCCGCCGACACCACGCCGGGCATCAGCAAAGGGCCGGTCACTTCCCTGAGTATGGTCCAGGTGGATGCCCCCAGATCCCGGGCCGCTTCCTCCAGGGCCGGGTCGAAGCTGTAGGCCCGGATGGCGATGACCAAGGTCGCGATCGGTGAAATCCAGACCAGATGGGCCACCACCGCTGACTTCCAATCGGGAATCCAGCCGACGAAGTTAAACCACATCAGCAGGGCAAGGCCCAGGACCGCCTGGGGGAAAAAGATCGGCAACAGAATGAGCTTCTGAAATACGCCGCGAAAACGCCAGTGGTAGCGGGCGAACGCCAGGGCGCCGAAAAAACCCACCACCATGGAAACCACCGTGACAATCCCGGCGATGGTCAGCGAGGTCCACAGCAGGTCGTTGACGGTGTGGCTTTCCAGCGCTTTGCCGTACCACTGCGTGGTGTAGCGCTTGATGGGAAAACTCAGGTAGCGCGCCTTGGATATGGAGGCAAACCCGACCGACACCAGGGGCAGATACAGAAACGCGATGGCCAGTGCGCCATACAGGTACAGGGCAATGCGTGCGGCGCGCCCGGTCTGCATCAGCGCCCCCGACCCATGATGCTGTCCAGATCCACCCGGCTCACACCGAACACCGCCAGGGAACCGATGATCAGGATCAGAACGATGGACAGGGCCGAGCCCAGCGGCCAGTTCTGTCCGTAAGTGAAGGCGGTTTCGATCTCATCGGCGATGACGATGACGGCTTGGCCGCCCAACAGCTTCGACTCGGCCATGGCGCCCGCCGCCAGCACAAAGCTCAGCAAACTGCCCACGACGATGCCCGGGGCCGACAGGGGCAGATCGATCTCCCAGAACACCTGCCATTTGGAGGCGCCCAGGTCCGACGCCGCCTGCCGCGCATCGTCCGGAACCATGCTGATCCCCTGCACCAGGGGAAACAGCATGAACGGGAAATAGACATAGACCAGGCCAAAAATGATGATCGGCACGTTGTACAGAGCGCCTTCGAAGCTCATCCCGGTCAAGGCGCGCAGGTGTCCCTCGATCAGCCCCCCTTTCATCAGGGTCAGCACCCAGCCGAACAGACGGATGTTTTCCGACACAAACAGGGTAATGACCACCGCGACGGTGATCACCAGGGTAAAGCGCTTAAACACCTTGGCCATGGCGTAGGCCAACGGCCAGCAAATCAGAAACAGCAGTATGGTGGACGCGAGCGCGGTACCCAGCGCCCAGGCAAGTGAACGGTGGTAGCCCTGACTGAGCAGCACGCCGTAGGCGGAAAAATCCGGCATGTGCGCCAGATCGAACACTTTTGGCGGCATGACGGAGAAGGCGAGTACCACCAGCAGCGGTGCGGCAAAGCTCAGCAACAGAACCAGCAGCACGGGCAACGCGCTCAGCAGACCCATGGTTCGATCGTGCCGCTCCACCTGGACTACTCCTCCACGATCATGTGGCAATGCCCCTGATCCCAACCCAGTCGCACCGGGTCGCCGGAGCGGCCGGCGAACCGGTCCTCGCGCAGTTTTTCCACCGCGATCTCACGGCCATCGCCGGCCTCCACCTTGTACTGGGTGCGCGATCCCAGCGCGTACTCGGCGCGCATGACGCCGTCCAGCGCAAAGTCCGCGGCCTCGCCGGGGCCCAGAAACCGCACCGCCTCGGGACGCACCATCAGCGCGCCATGCCCGCCCTGGGGCACACGCAGCTCCGGCAGCAACTGATCGGGCGCCATCTGTACCTCCAGCCCCGAGCCCTGTAGTCCGCCCCCGCCGGTCGATTCCACGTCGAACAGATTGACCTCGCCCATGAACTCGGCCACGAAGCGGCTGACCGGTTTGGCGTAAATCTCGTCGGCCACGGCGATCTGCTCGAAACCGCCCTCGCGCATGATGGCGATCCGGTCGGACATCAACATGGCCTCCTCCAGGCTATGGGTGATGTAAACAAAGGTCTTGCCGGTGCGCGCATGCAAATCCTTGAGTTCTTTCTCCAGATTCTTACGCAGGCGGAAATCCAGCGCCGACAGGGGTTCGTCGAAAAACAGGATCTCCGGGTCAAAGGCCAGGGCGCGGGCCAATGCCACCCGCTGCCGCTCCCCGCCGGAGCATTGATTGATGCGCTTGTCGTAAAAATCCTGGGGCAGATGCAGCAGGTCCATCAACGCCAGTGCCCGCTCCCTGCGTGGACCCACCGCGTCGCCGCGAATCTTGAGTGGAAACTCGATGTTCTCTCCCACCGAGCGGTGGGGAAACAAGGCCAGGGACTGAAACACCATGCAGGTAGGTCGGTGGTTGGCCGGGAGCGTCTCGATGCGTTTACCGCGCAGCGAAATATGACCACTGGTGGGCTCCTCGATACCCACCAGCAGCCGGATCAGAGTCGACTTGCCGCTGCCGGACGGGCCGACGATGGTGAGGAACTCGCCCTCCTGAATGTCCAGGTCGACGCCGTGCAGGGCGGTGAACTGGCCAAAACGCTTCACCAGCTTCTCGATGCGAAGTATCGGTTCCGGCTGCATGGGGACTCAGTCTAAAAAGGGTAAAGCACCGCCCATCCGGCCCGGATCTCACACCGGGCCGGATGAGTCGTACGGGTCGCTCAGCCGCGCTTGGCGGCGTTGTACAGCTCGTTCAGCGCATCGTAAGAACTGATGACCTGGTAATCCAGCGAGCGGGCCATTTCCTCACCCAGGCTATCCCACTGAATGGCATCCAGTTCGTCGGCATCGAACTTGGAGAACACCGCCTCATCGCCCATCTGGCTGACCGGATTGTAGGTTCCCTCGGCGAAGCTGACCGCCTTGGCGATGTCCGGGTCCTGGACGAACTCGAGGAAATCCTCCGCCAGACTGGACGGATCGGGATTGTTGACCGCAGAGGTCAACTCGATCCACACCACACCGCCTTTGCCGTCCACCGGGCCACTGTTGGGCGTAATGGCCCGGACATTGGTCGCGCCATCGTAACGGGCCGGTGAAGCGGTGTAGGTGCCGCCGGTGAAATAGGCGTCGATCTCACCGTTGATCAGGGCCGTGTTCATGGCCACCAGGTCGTCCGTCAGCAGTTTGGCGCCGCCGAAAATGGCCGCCGCGGTGCCCTTGAAGGTTTCCAGCCCCGCCTCATCCATGGGCTCGAACGGGTTCTGGTCACCGGTCAGGCACATGTGCATGATGTTCCAGTTGTCATAGGTGAGGATCCCGAAGCGATCCTTCATGTTCGGGTCCAGGAACAGCTTCCAGCCCTGGTCCTCGGCCATCTCCCGGCTGATTTTGTCGGTGTTCACGACAAAGCTGAAGGGCCCGTAGCGCTGTGGCATGCCGATCAGTTCGCCGTCATCGGCAAAGGCCAGGGGATACGGGCCGGAGAATTCCGGCAGCATGCGATCGAAGTAAGGCAGGAACCGATCCTTGTTCAACGGTTTGATCAACTTCTCGGGATACAACTGGGCCTTGGCCCAGGGCTGGTTGACGTTGATCAGATCCCATACGTTGACCTCGCCGGCGCGCAGCTTGTTGATCATGTCCGGATCCGAGGTGCCGCTCTCCGCGCGCACGGTAGCGCCGGAATGGGCCGAACGAAAAGGCCCCAGCACTTCATCCGAGTTGTACCCTTCCCAGCAGAGTATGTTCATCTGGTCGTTGCGATCGGCAAAGGCGCGGCCCAAGGGCCCCATCGCGGCCAGGCCGGCGCCGCCGATGACCGCTTTGTTGAACTGCCTACGGGTAAATTTCATGCCGTTCTCCAGTGTCGGTTCAGGTCGTAGAATGGTGATATGACACTATGATTATTGAGCATGCCCGCTACGTTGCAAGCCTGCTTGACAGGGTTTCGCCCGAGTTTGACAGTCACCCTCGTCGCTCAAACGGCTCAAGACCGCGGGTGCGGGGGCGGACATGCGGCGCCGGCAAGCCGGATTTTCCGGTGCCGCGCGGGCGGGCTTTGTGATCCACCGAGGCTGCCGGGCGCGAGACGGAGGTCCTTGAACAGGTAAATCATGGCGACGATTGCCGAACCGTCAAAAGTACTCGCCTCGGCCGCAACCGGGGTGGTGGAAATGATCGACGCCCAGCGGGGCGACGTCGACCGGATCTTCGGCGCGACCTCGATTCGCCTCGACGACCTGGGCAGCCCGGTCAATGAAATCAGCCTCCAGCAGTTCTGCCGCCTGTTCACCGAGGCCGCCAGGCAGACCGGCAACGACAACTTCGGCCTCCAGTTCGGCGCCCAGTTCGAACCCCGAAAACTGGGCGCGATCGGCTATGCCGCGGTCAGCTCACCCACTCTGGGCGCGGCCCTGGCAAACATGGAGAAGTACTTTCCGGCCCACCAGGAACAATCCAGTTTCGGCCTGATTCGGGACGGCGACATACTCTGGCTGAGCTACAGAATATTCGACCCGCGCATCTCAGAACGCCGGCAGGACGCGGAACTGTCCATCGGCATGTTCCGCAACGTGTTCCGGCGCGCGCTGGGGCCCAGATGGTCGCCCCTGGAGGTCCGATTCGAGCACACGGCGCCGGACAACCCGGCCGAACATGAGAGTGTCTACGGGGCACCGGTGCTGTTTGGGCGGCGAACCAACGCCATCGCGTTCAAACGCGGCGATCTGGATACGCCCATGCCGGATCAAGACCCCTATCTGTTTTCGGTGATCGAACCCTTTCTCAAATCACGCTGCGACCTGCATGGCAGCCCGGAGACCTTGGCCACCATCATACGCAACCAGATCAAGCTCAATCTGAGTACGACGGCGCCCACCATGGCGGAAATCGGGCGCCTGTTCGGCCTTTCGGAGTGCCAGTTCCAGCACGAGATGCAGGCACACGGACTGTCTTTTCAGGACTTGCTGCGCGCCGCGCGAAAGGAATTGTGCATGCACTATCTGAA
This sequence comes from Candidatus Competibacteraceae bacterium, assembly GCA_024641125.1. Taxonomy (GTDB): domain Bacteria; phylum Pseudomonadota; class Gammaproteobacteria; order Competibacterales; family JAHEDQ01; genus JAHEDQ01. Next base: position 23,190 of record JAHEDQ010000019.1, read on the forward strand.
TGACGCTGGCATGCCGCTGACCGAGGTGGCGCTGCTGCTGGGCTACTCGGAGCTATCGGCCTTTTCCCGCGCTTTCCGCAACTGGACCGGAATCAGCCCGCAAAAGTACCGGGGCATTCGCAAGACCAACCCCCAGCCCAGAACTACGGCACTCTGACCCGGCGGAAGCTTCCCAAGCAGCTCGTCGAAACAGTCTCGGTCGAGTGCGAGGCAAGGCGAAAACGACCGAGAAAGCGGGGTTTACACCCAGTAAATGAGCATTTTGAGGGCGGTGTTAACGCCGCAGCGCGCCGCCAAGCCGAAAACGCTGTCTCCCCCGGGTGGTTCCATGGCCGGGGCCTGGTCCATCGCCAGACGCAGCAAGTGGGACACCTGCCGGTCGAACTCGGCCCGTTGGATTGCACTCAACCTGCTCGCCATCGATCGATGCCTCCCGGCTGGCGGCGGCCCGGCACACCGTGGACGGTGCCTAAACCTGGTCTCGGCTGTTAGGGCACTGCGACATGATTGGCCGGCCACTCCACAGACCGGCGGGAAACTCAAAACGCGAGTGGAGAATATGGAGATGGCAAAGCTTGCAACGGTCAACGGCGCGGGTTCTGGCATCAAACGGCAAACGGCTCTGACCTCTTCGAACTGGCGCCCGGCGACGTCGTCTCTTCCGGCATACAAAAGTGGTCTAGTCCGCCCTCAGGCTTACTTCAAGAACGATCGCCCGATCGCCGCGCCCCCGTGGGATCCGCAGGTTCGTCGCCCCGATTGGTGCTGCGCTGTCCTTGCTGAGACTTGACCTGTGGTGCTACATCATTTGACTTTCCAACTCCGTTGCCATAGCGAAAACCGAATTTCGGCACAGATGACGCGGCCTCGGATCGGCGGGATGAAACGATTTCTCGAATTCGCAATCCAAGGGCAACCTGCTGTAAGACGAGGACGCGGAATGACGTTGCATATTGATAGGAGAGCTCTGAGCCTGGTGCTGTTCGTCGGCCTGATTCTCGGCGTCGCACACGCTCATCACGGTTGGAGATGGACCGAGAGTGGAAATTTCGAAGTCACCGGTATCGTTGAAACCGCGAAATTGGGGAACCCGCACGGCGTGTTGACACTGGATGTGGACGGCGAAAAGTGGACTGCGGAGGTTGGGCAACCATGGCGTAACGCTCAGGCCGGCCTAAGTGACGATATGCTATCCGTCGGCGCCGAAATTACCATTTCCGGGCAACGCTCCGCCGATCCTGAGGAGATGCGCGTGAAGGCGGAGCGCGTGATCATCGACGGCAAAACCTACAACCTCTATCCCGACAGGGACTAAGCCAGCACGAGGTGGACTTACTGACGGCACTCGACGGTTCAACCCTGGCCGTGGCGCTGAGGCAGTCGTTTTGGATCTACCCACTGGTGAATGCTGCGCACATACTCGGCGTGGCGCTGCTCGTCGGCGCGATTGTGCCCATGGACCTGCGGCTACTCGGTGCTTGGCCGGGCGTTCCAGTCGCTACGCTGGGAAGCGTGTTGCTGCCGGTCGCAATGACCGGCCTGCTGTTGGCTGTGCTGACTGGTGGCTTGCTTTTCATCGTCCAACCCATCGAGTACACGGCCCAACCCCTATTCTGGGCAAAAATGTCGTTCGTGCTGTTCGGCATCGGCAATGCGATCGCGCTTCGCCGAAGCCAGGCATGGACCGAGCAGTTTCCGGCAACCCCGCTGCAGCCAGCGCTGAGAGCCAAGGTCGCGGGCGCGGCGTCGTTTTCGGCTTGGCTCGCCACTCTGTTGGTTGGACGGCTGCTCGGGTACCTGTAATTTCACCATATGAGTCCGCAATGTGGCCTGAACGCGATCAGAACCGATCAGTGTGAAGCGGGGACAGGCCACCTCTTCTTGGTAGCCTGCGAAGCGGTTCAATCAAGTAACATCGCACGAGCCGAGGCGGGCGGTCTGATTGGCAAGATTGACGGAAGTGTTCCGGTCCCGGTGATTGAAGTGGAGCGTGTCGGTGTCGGTTCCGCTGCCGCCGTCGTAATAATCCTGGCCCGCGCCGCCACCCCGGCATGCAGGGAGAATCCGGCCACCTTACCGACCCCATCATCGAAGGGCTCGTCGCACGCCGGCAGTGTCTGCAATGCGAACACCTTGCGTCCCTGTTGCGGCCCAATGGCAATGCGGTAGGTGATCGACGAGCCGAGGAGCTGATCCATCGGACCGGCTTCGAGGCCGTCACCGGCCAGGCAGCTATTCTCCGCATCCCGTTCCAGCAACCCCTGCCGCTCCAGGTGCCGGCCGATGCGCCGGGCTCGGAGCGGGCGCGATGGAGACTGTTGCCGGGTGCGCCTCGAACTTCTGCTTGGCGGGACAAACCGGCCTGATGCGACTGCAGCGGAGTTCCGTGCGCCACCCCTTTAAAGACTGTGAACCCCTTGCGGCGACGCAGCGAGATCCTCCGGAAGCGGCCGTTGTCGGCATCTGCGCCGTTGACGGTCTCGCAGCGTTCTGTGCGAGTCCACTCAGGGTTTATTGATCTGGAACAATGCGTGGATCAACGCTGTCGCGCAAGCTGCTTGAGATTCCTTGTCGAGGAGGGGTTGCTTTAGGTTCGGGACAACGAAGCTGTCCGTCGATGCATTGACTGCCCCGGGGCGACCCCGAGGGGGTTGGGGGTTATCGCTGCGGTGAAGGGGCGTGCCCCGGATCGGAGATTGGGGGGAATGTATGCGAAGGTCTTCAGTTTCGGCAGCCGCTTGCCTCGCTCTGTTGGCAGGCGCCCCTGCAAGCGCGTGGGATCACCCATCGCACATGATCACGGCAGCCATAGCGTTCGCGGAGATCGAGCGCGCGCGGCCGGACCTCGTCGAACCGGTCGGGCTGATGCTGATCAGGCATCCCGATCCGGCGCCCTTCTGGGTGGCCGCCTCGGGGGCGACCGATGGCCGGGAGCGGGCGCGTCGCATGTTCATCGAGGCCGCGCGGTGGCCGGACGACTCGAAGGGTACCGACAATGATCGCCTGTCGTGGCATTCCGCTCGGCACCCGATCGTCGCGGAGGATGCGTCAGCGGAGACACGGGAACTCGTCGCGTCGCGCGGCGGCGACCCTGCAGGGGATGCCATCGAGGCGCTGACCTTGCAGGCGGCGGTGATGGCGAACCCGGAAGCTGGCGCGGACGAGCGCGCGCTGGCCCTGTCCTGGTTTCTTCACGTGACGGGCGACATTCACCAGCCACTGCACGTGACCGACTACTTCAGCGCGGAATACCCGACCGGAAATGCGGCCGGGGCGCTGTCCTACGTGTGGGATCCGCTGCAGGATTCCGCAACGAGCCTGCACATCCTGTGGGACAGCAACTCCATCCGGTCCACGGCGCTAAAGGATGTCGACCGCTATGCGACGGAGCTTGTCGAGACGCACCCGCGCTCGTCGTTCCCGCAGCTCGGGCAGCCCACGAGTACGCCGGACTTCGAGGCGTGGGTGCGCGAGACGCATCAGATCGCAATCGATTTCGCCTATGGCGGCGGCATCGAGTTCGTGAGCGATCCGGACAAGGATCAGACCTCGGAGCAATTGGTCGGCAAGATGGTCAATTACATTCTCTTCGGCGTCTCGCCGCTGGAGGAGGCCCCCGACGTGCCGGCGGAGTACTGGGAGCAGCTTCAGGAAGTTGCACAGAGCCAGGTCACTCTTGCCGGGTATCGAATGGCCGACGTGATCATCGCGGCAGCGGACACGCTGATTGCCGAGCGCGCGCTGTCCGGACGGGTCCTGGAGGCCGCGGACGCGGTGCAGCAACGGGCGCAGCAATAGCCTGCTCCGGAGGGGCCCGGGTCCACACCGAGCCCGCGCGCCGGCGATGATTGGCAACAACCACCGTCGCGGCGCAGGACGCAGACCGTCGGGTGCGGCTGGTTTTGCAGATCAAAGTATAGGCAGCATTAACGCCTTTTCCTCCAACTGAATCGCCCGGTCGCGGCCATCGACACCAGCGTTCGGCCGCCCCGCTGATCATCGAACGGCATCAGGCAGGCAGGTGGCGCGCGAATCCATCCCGGAGACGCGTTCGCGGGCACGTTTTTCTTCGTTCGCCGACCACCAGGCCAGCCGCGACCGTAACCCCACCGCCAACGTCGGAGCCCAAGGAGGGCCATCGTTGAGACATCCGTTCTAGGCGAACAGCCCCCACTGCGGTGGCGCCCGGCTCGGCGGCCGCCGGGTGGCTTTGGGCTCACCCCCTTTCACATCCAGGTGGGTGAGGCTCTTCGCGATGACGTCGGGATCTTCGATACATTAGGCAATGATCCGCACTGCTCCGGCACAGATCGGGCAGGTCTCGATATCGATACCGAAGACCCGCTTGAGGCGTTGCGCCCAGGTCATCGCCGCGCGGTATGCGACCGGCCTGGGCTCGTCCGGTTCCCCCTGGGCGAGGCGCTCGCCTCCTCTGCCCCGCTTGGCCGGTGTCACGTGCGCGGTATCTGCTGTTTGGCGCAAACACCCCGTGAAAGCGAGTGAGGTTGACCCGGGGTTTCGGCACCGGGGCTGACAGCCGGGCAATGAAGCCCAGTGGCTCGAAGATGACATGGGTCGTGCCGTCGCAGTATGGCGTCTTCAGCTGGTACCGGACGTTGCCGTTCGGCGTGAGCGACAACCGCTGCTCCGCAATGGCCGGCCGACTGATGGCGGGTGCTGGCGATCTATGGCGACAGCGGTTTCATGATGAACGTTCAGGAAATGGAAACCGCCCGCCGCCTCAACAGCGACATCGTGGTGTTGGTCTGAGAGGACGGTGGTTACGGTCTCATTGCCTGGAAGCAGGACACCGAGTTCGACCGCCATACGGATCTCAACTTCGGCAATCCGGGCTGGCTGCGACTGGCCGAGGCATTCGGCTGGAACGGCCACACGGTGGAGGCGAACGTTGATTTCAGATCGACCCTGCAGCAGGCGTTCTCCGAACCGGGCCCGAGCCTGGTGGTCGTGCCCATCGATTATCGGGAGAACCCCATCCTGACCCGGAAACTCGGGGAGTTAATCACCGCCAACGCCTGACGGCAAGGTGTCGTCGGTGAGCGTTGCTATCCGTTCCTGCGCGCCATGCGGCCCGTGAGTGCAGTGTGCATGACGGAATGTTCTATAGTCTGAACGCGAGCGTGCAGAAGCCGAATGGGAGCCCCCACCTCATGAGCGACAGTCACAGCGTATCGGTGCAACGGGCGTTCGTTGCGAATGCCCTGGAGGCCGCGGTTCGGATCGGTTTGGTTGCGCTCCTGGCTGCCTGGTGCCTGATGATCATCCGGCCCTTCGTCGAACCCATGACCTGGGCGATCATCATCGCGGTGGCGGTCTATCCACTCTATCTGCATCTCGCCAACAGCCTGCAGGGGCGCACCAAGCTCGCGGCGACACTGTTCACCCTCCTGGCCCTGGCGATCCTGATCACGCCGACGATGATGTTGACCGTCTCGTTGGTCGACAGTGCCCAGACGTTGTCAGCGGAATTGAAGGATGGTCGGCTCCACGTCCCTCCGCCACCCGACAGCGTCGCTGAGTGGCCGCTGGTGGGGGAGCGCCTGCATGCATTCTGGACCCTGGCCTCTCAAAACCTGGAAGGCGCCCTGACGCGTGTCGCGCCGCAATTGGAGGCTGCGGGCAAATGGCTGCTGTCCGGTGTCGCAGGCACCGGCGGCAGTGTGCTCAAGTTCGTACTGTCGATCATCATCGCCGGCGTGCTGCTGGCAAACGCCGAGGCTGCCGCCCGGGTCGCGCGAGCGATCCTGGAGCGGGTGACGGGAGAGCGCGGCGCCGAGTTCGCGACGCTGGCCGGCGCCACGGTGCGCAGCGTGGCCCAAGGCGTGCTCGGGGTAGCAGCCATTCAGGGCTTTCTCGCAGGCATCGGTCTGCTGGTGATGGGTGTGCCGGCCGCCGGTCTGTGGGCGGTCCTGGTGTTGCTGTTGGCGGTGGTGCAACTGCCGCCGATCCTGATTCTGGGCCCCATCATCGTCTACGTGTTCAACGTCGCCGACACTGTGCCCGCCGTTCTGTTCATGATCTGGTCAATATTGGTGAGCATGAGCGATGCCTTTCTCAAGCCCATGTTGCTGGGCCGGGGCCTCGAGACCCCGATGCTGGTGATTCTGCTGGGGGCCATCGGGGGCATGGTGATGTCGGGAATCATCGGTTTGTTCATCGGCTCCGTGATCCTGGCGGTCGGCTACGAGTTGTTCATGGCCTGGCTGATGGAGAAGCCGCAGCAGGACCCGCAACATGGCTGAGCAGAAACCCCTCGCCGAGACCGAGGGCGCAGAGGACGCGGCGCCTGCCAGCGAATCCGAGGTCGCGTCGGAACAGTTGGACGGGAAGCCCGTGCGCCGCGCGACCCTGATCGTGGCCTTCATTTGCGTTGTGCTGTTTGCCCTCTACGTGCTCACCGATCGTCACACACCCTACACGGATTCGGCGCGCGTCAATGGCTTCGTGGTGCCGATCGTCGCCGAGGTATCGGGCTATCTGGTCAAAGTGCAAGCCGATCCAAATGAGGCCGTGGCGCCGGGAACGGTTCTGGCTCGAATCGACCCCAGCCGCTATCAGCTCGCGGTGGAACAGGCCGCGGCGGCGCTCGAACTCGCCGGCCAGGAAGTGGGGGCCGGCACGGCCTCGGTGGAAACCGCCCAGGCTCAGCTGGTCGCGGCACGGGCCAATCTGGATAACACGCGGGTCCAGGCCGGACGCATCCTGGCGGTGGAAGAGAAGGGCGTGGTGACCCGCGCCCAGGCCGATGAGGCCCGGGCGCGGGTTGCCCAGGCCGAGGCGGATCTCGCCAGTGCCGAGGCGGAGCTCGAGCGCGCCAAAGAACAACTCGGCAGCCAGGGACAGGACAACCCCCGGATCCGGCGTGCGCTGGCCGATCTGCAGGAAGCGCAGCTGGACCTTGCCCGCACCGAACTGCAGGCGCCGTCCGTGGGCGGGGTCACCAACCTGCAGGTGGATGTGGGCAGCTACGTCAAATCCGGCCAACCCATCATGACCTTCGTATCCGGCAACGATGTCTGGATCGAGGCCGACATGCGGGAGAACAGCCTGGGCAACATCAAACCGGGTGATCGTGCCGAGATTCTGCTGGATGTGGCCCCGGGTCGCCTGTTCGAGGGGGTGGTGGACAGCATCGGTCCGGGCGTGGAGATCAAATCTGCCGGTGCGCCGGGCGATCTACCGACCCCGTCGGCGCCGAAAACCTGGTTGCGCGACGCCCAGCGCTTCCCGGTGATCATCCGGTTTGTGGATCAGGAGGCCGCGGGGCTGCGCCGCGTCGGGGGCCAGGCCGATGTGGTCGTGTACACGGGAAGCAATCCACTGACCAACGCACTCGGGTGGGTCGTCATTCGCCTCGCCAGCATCCTGTCCTATGTCTACTGACGCGTCGGCGCCCGCGGTCTCGCCGGCCGGTGGCCTGGATCAAGCCGAGCGGGCCACGCTTCGATATGGCATTGGCACTGGGCTCAGCGCTGCGCTTGCCTACGGGATCGGCTGGCCTCTCGCCTACATCGCCCCGGTCCTGGTAGTTTCCATGTTCCTGGGGCCGCCCGGGCACCGCCTGCCGTTGCAGGCGGGAATCGTGATGGTGCTGTCGGTCGCCACGACCTGTGTCGCCGCCTATGCGGTCACGGCTGCCCTAATGCCGTACCCGTTGGTGCTTCTGGTCGTGGTCATGCTGGCCTTGTTCCTCATCTACTACGGCATGGCGGGGGGCCTGGCGCCATTTCAGCTGACTTGGCTCCTGATCGCCGTGCTGTTGATCCCCATGATGGGCCAGACCTCGATGGGGCTGGCCTGGGAGATCGTCAAGTCCCTGGTCGTCGCGGCGGCCCTCGGGCTTATCCTGAACTGGCTGACCCACTGGTTGGTGCCCGATCCGGTGCTGCCTGGCAGCCCAACGGTCCCGCCCGTTGCGCGGACACCACCGTCAACCGACCTACGCATCCAGGCCGCCCGCCGCAGTCTTCTGGTGGTGATGCCGATCGCGTTGCTGTCTTTGACCTTTAATATGAGCAGCCTCCTGCTCACCATGATTTTCGTCGCGTTGATGTCCCTGCAACCGTCCCTGGCGGCGGGCCGCGCGGGTGGCGCTGCCATGATCATGGGCAACCTGCTCGGTGGCCTCGTCGCCATCCTCGTCTACAATCTTTTGCGGGCGGTGCCGACCTATAGCCTCGTCGTTGCGCTGTTGACCCTGGTGGGCCTCATCCTGGGACGCCGCCTGTTCTCAGCCTCACCGATGGCGCCCGTCTATGGCACCGCCATGACCACGGCGCTGATCCTGGTCGGGAGCAGTACGTTGCCCTACGCGGACACGGCAGACGTAAAATTCGTCGCCCGTCTGACCCAGGTCGGTCTCGCCGCGCTCTACATCGTCTCTGCGTTCTGGGTTTGGGACCAGCTGACCGCGCCGCGCGGCTCCAAGCGGCAGCCTAAGTAATCCGGTGCATCCGCGTCATAGCGGCAACTTTTGGCCTCGGCCTGCTCGCTCGCGGTCTCGTACAGTTGATGGTCCAACGATTCGGTGGCGTCAGGCAGGGCGGCCACCCGTTCCTTGAGGTGCTCGGCCCGCTGGTCCGCCAGGGCCTCGATTCGTCCCTTCAGGGCCGCACGCCGTTGTGCGGTTTCCGCGATCAAGGCCTTGAGTTTCGCCGTGGGAAGCGTCCGCACTGATGGGGGCAGTTGATCCGGCCTGATGTCCTCAAGGGCGGTATGGCCCCGGCTCACATCTTCCACCAGATCATGCTCGCCGAAGAGGTTCGAGACACCCGCGGCCGAGGTGTTGAAGGTGGCCCGACGCACACGGGAGGGCACCGACGCCGACTCGTGCGCCTAGGCTTACCTGTGTTGGTGGCCATCTCACGGGGTCGAGACCATCAGAGCAAACGGGAGGCGTCGATGAATCAGCACACAATTTACGTCGGAATTGATGTCGATGACATCCGCTACCACGGTAGCGCATTGATTCCGAGCACCGGTGAGATGCTGGATTTCGACTGTCGACCGACATTGAAGGGTCTGGCCGGGCAACTCGAGAAGGTGCGTGGGGGTTTTGGCGTGGTGCAGATGAAGCTCTGCTACCGAGCATCATACGTTGGCTTCTCGCTGCAGCGCGACCTGAACGCCACAAGCTCTCTCGCTACTTCTCTACCGCTCAGCACCATGTACCCCGTAGCCTGGAACAGCTGCTGGCAATCAACGATGTGGAACTGTTCGACCTGGAATCGGACCCAGAGGAAATGAACAACCTGGCGCCGCATCCCAAGGCGAATGGGGAACTCCTGGTCGCGATGAACGAAAAGCTAAATGCGCTAATCGAGTGAAGAGGTTGGGGAAGATGCCGGTCAGATGCTCCCTGGCGACGATCCGGCCCAATGGCGCCTCGATCCCGACATCCGCAATATTCGAATGTAACTCTGAACGGCAGAAAACCCACTCGGTCTGATGTTCTTGTGGCCGCTGTTGTCCGGCGCGTCGCCGCACCTGTTCCGGCGGTCCTAGTACTGCACCACGCGCACGGCGAGTTTGAACAGTTTGATGATCACGGTGCAAGGCTGTGCTTTAGCCAGCTCGGTTCCGGCAAGGATGTCGCTGCGCAGCATCTGGCGCAGGACATAGGCCGCACAGGAGAAAAACAGGCGCATCTGATTGGCCAGGAAGCCGTGATCGGAGGTGCGGTCGCTGGCCAGATCGTTCTCGATCATCTTGATGAAATTCCCGTCCTGGCCGCGCGCGCAGTTATAGATCGCGATCGAGGCACTCGGGGCTGGGCAAATCCAGGGAGGAGACCACGAAGCGAGGATTGGCGCCGAGTTCCATCACCTCGGCCTCGAGGATGGAGCGCAGGCGATCCGATAGACGCGCTGCGCCATCAGCTCGCGTATCGAATGGGTTAGGAGCGATGACGCCGGTCGTTGAACGCCGCACTCAGGCGCTGGGTCAGGCCGATTTAACGATCGACACCACGCAGGATATTAGGGCCGAAGTCCGAGGACAGCGTCCCGCCGTCAAACTCTGCACGCACGCTCAGGCCGTCGATCGGGGGAAAACGTAGCGGCTCTGGATTAGACTGAGACATGGGCGACCTCGCTTGGCTTCTGCTGAAGCGTTATTGGCGTAACACGCATTTTATCAATGGGTTGAACGAGGTTAGCCCTTTTTTATAAATAATCCGGGATAGGTAGGCATTCCGTGAGACAGACCGGCCAGTCGAGATATTTTCCTTCCAGGTAACCCTTATTCATGAGGATGTCTGCCCACAAAAGCCCCTTTATTTTCCTATACATCAAGTGGGACCCCTGCCGGTCGAACTCGGCCCGTTGGATTGCACTCGAACTGCTCGCCATCGATCGATGCCTCCCGGCTGGCGGCGGCCCGGCACACCGTGAACGGTGCCTAAACCCGGTCTCGGCTGTTAGTGTATCGCGACACGATTCAGCAGGGCGGAAAACTCGCGACACGGGTGGAGGAACTGGAGATGACAAAGATCGCATTGGTTACCGGCGCGGGTTCTGGCATCGGGCGGCAAACGGCTCTGGCTCTTGGCAAAGCCGGGTTTCGAGTTGCCCTGTGTGGCAGACGGGCATCGGCCCTGGACGAAACCATCGCCCTGGCGGGCAGCGCCGACATGAAGGCGTTTCCCTGCGATGTGTCCGACGCCGCGGCGGTGGCCGGCCTATTCAGCGCGATCCAGAACCATTATGGCCGGCTCGATCTGCTGTTCAACAACGCCGGCACCAACGTTCCGGCAACCAACTTCGGCGATCTGACGGCCGATCAATGGAAGCAGGTGATCGATGTCAATCTCACCGGCGCTTTTCTCTGTGCCCACGGGGCATTCAATCTGATGCGCGGGCAAAGCCCCCAGGGCGGGCGCATCATCAACAATGGATCCATTTCCGCCCACGTTCCGAGACCCGGTTCGGCGCCCTACACTGCGTCAAAACACGCCATCACCGGCCTGACCCGGTCCATTTCCCTGGACGGACGTGCCTTCAACATCGCCTGCGGGCAGATCGACATCGGCAATGCCGCCTCGGACATGACCGCAAGCATGGTCTCCGGCGTGCCCCAGGCCGACGGCAGCATGAAACCGGAACCCAGGATGGACGTGGACCTGGTGGCCGACGCCATCGTACACATGGCGGAACTGCCGCTTGAGGCCAATGTGCAGTTCATCACCATTATGGCGACCAACATGCCCTTCATCGGGCGCGGTTAGCCGGCACCGTAGTGCCCGGCCCATGTGCGAACGGTCGGCGCGCGCCACACCATCGGGCGCTTGATTTCCACCTCGGCGGTGATCTACAGATAGAAACTGATCCGACGATTCCAAAAACAGGGGAACACCGAACATGAAACGTTTGGGCGGCGCAACCGCCGTACTGATGATGACCGGCACGCTGATCGCCGGCAGCGCTGCGGCGGCGGAGAAGATCGTCATTTCCAATTGGGACGGCTATATGCCGGCCGACCTGCTGGAGCGATTCACCGCCGCAACCGGCATCGAAGCCGAACTTGCGCTGCATGGGACCAACGAGGAGATCATGGGCAAAGTGGTGGCCAGCGGCGGCAAAGGCTACGA
>JAHEDQ010000174.1 GCA_024641125.1 Candidatus Competibacteraceae bacterium
AGTTCCACCCGTATGGGCAGACGGCCCTGCAACTCGGGAATCAGATCCGAGGGTTTGGACAAGTGGAACGCACCCGAAGCGATGAACAGAATGTGGTCGGTCTTGACCATGCCGTACTTTGTGGTGACCGTAGAGCCTTCCACCAAGGGCAGGAGATCGCGCTGCACCCCCTCACGCGACACATCGGGGCCACCCTGTTCGCCCCGTTTTGCCACCTTGTCCAACTCGTCGAGAAAAACGATGCCGTTCTGTTCCACCGACTGCACCGCGCTGAGCTTGACCTCCTCATCGTTGACCATGCGCGCCGCTTCTTCCTCCTGAACCAGCTTGAGCGCCTCGGCCACGGTAACCTTGCGGCTGCTCTTGCGCCCTCCGCCCATGTTCTGAAACATGCCCTGAAGCTGGTTGGTCAGTTCCTCCATGCCAGGGGGCGCCATGATCTCGACGCCGGGGGCCGCGGCCGAGAGTTCGATCTCGATGACGCGCTCGTCCAGTTCGCCGTTCCTGAGCTTGTCGCGGAACTTTCGACGGGTGCCTGAATCCTCGGCCGGGGCCGGTTCGTTGGCAAATCCCACCGTTCTGGGCTTGGGCAACAGGACATCCAATATCCGCTCCTCGGCGGCTTCCTCGGCCCGGTGACGCACCTTGTGCATCTCCTGTTCGCGGGTCATTTTGATGGCGATGTCCATCAGATCGCGGATGATGGATTCCACATCCCGGCCCACATAGCCCACTTCGGTGAATTTGGTGGCCTCGATCTTGATGAACGGCGCCTGGGCCAGGCGGGCCAGACGACGGGCAATTTCAGTCTTACCGACTCCGGTGGGACCGATCATCAGAATATTCTTTGGCGTAATCTCGTTGCGCAGATCTTCCGCCACCCTTTGGCGGCGCCAGCGGTTCCTCAGCGCCACCGCCACCGCCCGCTTTGCCGCGGCCTGACCAACGATGTGCTTGTCCAGCTCCTGGACAATCTCACGGGGAGTCATGTACGACATGCAATCAGCCCTGCCTGCGTTTCCATGGGTGGCGACTTGACCGGGTCCGCGGCGGCCGCTTCAATCGGCGGCACCCAGCTCCTCGACGGTCAATGTGTGATTGGTATAGATGCAGATATCGGCGGCAATCCCGAGGCTTTTCTCGACCACGGCACGCGCATCCAACTCGGTGTTTTCCAACAGGGCCCGGGCGGCGGATTCCGCAAAAGCGCCGCCAGAGCCGATGGCAATGACCGAGTGTTGAGGCTCGATCACATCCCCGTTGCCTGAAATCATCAGCGTGGCTGTGGTATCAGCCACCACCAGCAGCGCTTCCAGCCGACGCAGCATCCGATCGGTCCGCCAGTCTTTGGCCATTTCCACCGCGGCACGGGTGAGATTACCGCCGTACTTCTCCAGCTTGCCTTCAAATCGCTCAAATAGTGTGAACGCATCGGCGGTGGCGCCGGCAAACCCGGCGATTACCTTGTCCTGATAAAGCCTGCGCACCTTGCGCGCATTGCCCTTCATCACCACGTTGCCCAGGGTGACCTGACCGTCGCCTCCCACCACCACATGGCCGCCGCGACGCACCGCAACAATGGTTGTGCCTCTGTACTGATCCACCTGTTTCTCCCGGAACAACAGTCCACCGACGCGGCCGCGCGGTGAGATTGTACACAAGGCAACCGCCCACCGTAGTACGGCCGAGGTCGGCGATGCTTTGCTCACACCTATGTTGGGCCGATCCGGCGGCTTTCAATCCCATCGCCCCGCAAATCGCACGGAGGCGGACCGATGCAGCCGCTCTTCCCATCACCCCTTGTTTCCCCGGGGTATCACAGGGTCGAGTCGCTTTGTTGCCGCCGGGCATAAAAAAGCCCCAGGCAAGGGGGAGAGCCTGGGGCCAATCGCCCGGCTTGGGGGACCGGGATCAGCCCGCCCAGGGAGGTGAGCGGGCGAGCGCTGGTTGCAAGCGCTCTGTTCTCTATGAACTCGTCAGGGATGCAAAGTTCCCGGCTAATTCCAGGCCGCAGTCAGCGGCCGGCGCGTGGTTGGCTGTAGCCCCGGGGCGGCCCCTGGTCGCCGGCCAGGGCGCCGGCGCGCGCAGCGTGAGGCGTCCTGCCCACTGTGACCCGATTGGGCAACGGTTCGGCTCGGCCGGGCGGTCCACCGCCGCGGCTGGGGGTCGGCAAAACAGGCGGCTCGAGGGGTCGGATGCTGCTCGGGGACAAACCTTGGGCAGACGTTTCGGTGGACGGTGCCCAATGTTGCGAGTCCGGCTCCGTGGCCCTAAACGAGGCACCCGGTTCCACCGGTTTGAACCCGAACTGGATCGGTTCCGGCAGGGTCGTCATCCGGGACGAGGAGCTCGCCTCATCGCCCACACCAATACCTGGATAGAACACAACCAGACATGCACAGGCCAAAACGAAAGGGCGGCGGATGCGCAGAATGCAAGGATCAGACACTGGACTCTCCATGTTGGCTGTAGACCGGTTGCAAATGGTCCGGTTCACCCCGCCGACTCAGTGGGCCTCGTCCCAGTTCAAACCGTCGCCCACGTCAACCTCCAGGGGCACGCGCAGACTGGCGGCCGACGACATGAGCTCCCGAATTCTGAGGCTCGCCTCTTCCAGCAAACCGTCGGCCACCTCGAACACGAGCTCGTCGTGCACCTGCATGACCATGCGAACATCCAGGGCTTCGCCCTGCAACCACGCATCCACCTCAATCATGGCGCGCTTGATGATATCCGCCGCCGTGCCTTGCATGGGTGCGTTGATGGCCGTGCGTTCAGCCGCCTGCCGCCGGGCCCCGTTGCGGGCGTTGATCTCCGGCAAATACAGGCGGCGGCCAAACACGGTTTCGACATAGCCCTGCTCCTTAGCCTGGGCCCGGGTGCGTTCCATGAAGGCCTTGACTCCGGGGTAGCGGGCAAAATAGAGATTGACATACTCCTGGGCCTCGTCCCGACCTATCCCCAGTTGCCGAGCCAGACCGAAGGCGGACATGCCGTAGATCAAACCAAAATTGATCGCTTTGGCGCGCCTGCGATGCTCATGGGTCACCCCGTCAACCGCCACGCCGAACACTTCGGCCGCGGTCGCGCGGTGTATATCCTGACCCTGCTCGAATGCCCCCAGCAAACCTTCGTCGCCGGACAGGTGGGCCATGATGCGCAGTTCGATCTGGGAGTAGTCGGCGGCCACGATACGGTGTCCATCCGGGGCGACAAACGCCTGACGGATGCGCCGCCCCTCCTGGGTCCGAACCGGGATATTCTGCAGATTCGGATCCGAGGAAGACAGCCGCCCGGTGCTGGCCACGGCCTGATGATAAGAGGTGTGGACCCTTCCGGTGCGGGGATCAACCTGCTGCGGCAACTTATCGGTATAGGTCGACTTCAGCTTGCTCAGGCCCCGGTACTCGAGAATCAGCGCCGGCAGCGGATAATCCACCGCCAGTTCCTGCAACACCTCCTCGGCGGTTGAGGGATCACCCTTGGGGGTTTTCTTTCGCACCGGCAGGCCCTGCTCCTCGAACAGGATCTGCTGCAGTTGCTTGGGGGAACCGAGATTGAAAGGGCGTCCGGCCACCTGGTGAGACTGCTGCTCCAAGGCGTGCATGCGCTCGGCCAGCTCCTGACTTTGCTTGCGCAGCAGATCCGCATCCACACGCACCCCGAGTCGTTCCATACGCGACAGCACCGGCACCAGTGGAATCTCGATGCTGGTGAGCAGTTCGGTCAGACTCGGCGCCTCCGACAGGCGCGCCCACAATGTCTGGTGTAGACGCAGAGCGATGTCCGCATCCTCTGCAGCATAGGGCGCAGCGGTCTCGAGCGGCACCTGATTGAACGTCAGCTGCTTGGCGCCCTTACCCGCAACATCCTCGAAATGGATGGTTTCCACGCCCAGATATTTCCGGGCCACCGAATCCATGTCGTGGCGGGTGGCGGTGGCATCCAGCACATAGGACTCCAGCATCGAGTCGTAGCGAACGCCCTGGAGTGCGATGCCATGGTTGGCCAGCACGCTCATGTCGTACTTGAGGTTGTGGCCGGTCTTTGCGCGCTCGGGATCCTCCAGAAGGGGTTTCAGGCGGGCAAGGACGAGATCGCGGTCCAGCTGGTCGGGGGCACCGGGATAGTTGTGTGCCAAAGGCAGATAGGCGGCCTGATAGGGTTCGACGGCAAAGGACACACCCACCACCTCCGCCGCCATGTAGTCCAGGCTGGTGGTCTCGGTATCGAAAGCCATCACCGGTGCGGCCCGCAACAGATCCAGCCACGCGTCCAGTTCCGACATCTCCAGTATGGTGTCGTATTGTGTTTCCGGACCGTCGGTCTGAGCGTCCGCGCCGTCTCCGCTCTGGTCGGCGTGGGGACCCCCGAGGTGACGGAGCCAGGTGGAAAACCCGTAGGTGGCGTAGAGTTCCCGCAACAAGTCCAGATCGGCGTCGGCCGGCACCAGCGCATCCGGCGCCACATCCAGCTCCAGGTCGCAGCGGATGGTGGCCAATTCGCGGGACAGGGGTAACTGTTCCAGGCTGGCTCTAAGGTTGTCGCCGATCTTGCCCTTGACCTCATCCGCGCGGGCGATGACGGCATCCAGGTCACCGAATTCGTTCAGCCATTTGGCGGCGGTCTTGGGCCCGACCTTGGGCACTCCGGGGATGTTGTCGACGCTGTCTCCCACCAGGGCCAGGAAATCGATGATGCGCCCAGGCGGCACACCGAACTTGGCCTGCACCCCCTCCGGATCGGAAACCTTGTCGTACATGGTGTCCAACAACGTGACATCCGCGTCCACCAGTTGCGCTAAATCCTTGTCCCCGGTAGAGATCAAGACCTGCAGGCCCCGGTCCTCGGCCTGGCGCGTCAAGGTGCCGATCACATCGTCCGCTTCAACCCCGGGCACCACCAGCAGCGGCAAGCCCATGGCTCGGATGGTTGCGTGCAGCGGTTCGATCTGAGGGCGCAGATCCTCCGGCATGGGTGGGCGAGTCGCCTTGTACTCGGGATAGATGTCATCGCGGAAGGTCTTACCGCTGGCATCGAACACGACGGCAAAGTAATCCGGCCGATGTTCCTCCAGCAGCTTGCGCAACATGTTGAGAACGCCGTACATGGCACCGGTGGGTTGACCGGCCGGGCCGGTCAGCGGCGGCATCGCGTGGAAGGCCCTGAACAGGTAGGACGAGCCGTCCACCAGCACCAGCTTTTTCTTCGGTGTATGGGTCATGATCGGTAGATCCGGGTTTTCCGGTAGTATGGGGCAAACCGGCCATACGGGATCGCCGGCGAATGAGGGGCAACTTAGCAGTTCTGCCATGAGAGATGAAAGCAAGGTGGACCACCCGGGTCTGATGCCGATCAACGACACCATGCTGACGCGGGAGTCGTGGAAGATTTTTCAGATCATCGCGGAGTTCGTCGAGGGCTTCGAGCGACTGGCTCGGATCAGCCCGTCGGTGAGTTTTTTCGGTTCCGCCCGCCTGGGTCCCGACCATCCACATTACACCTTGGCCGAAACCACGGCGCGCCTGCTGTCAGAGGCCGGATTCTCCGTGGTCAGCGGCGGTGGGCCCGGAATCATGGAAGCAGCCAACAAGGGCGCGCACAGCGGGCCGGCGCCGAGTATCGGGCTCAACATCAACCTGCCCCACGAGCAGTCCGGGAACAACTACCAGGACATCGCCCTCAACTTCAGGCACTTTTTCTCTCGCAAGGTGATGTTCGTCAAGTATGCCTCCGCCTACGTGGTGTTTCCCGGCGGTTTTGGGACTCTGGACGAACTGGCCGAGATCCTGACCCTGGTGCAGACCGGCAAGAGCCGGCGCATCCCCATCATTCTGGTGCACAAACCATTTTGGGCGGGTTTGGTGACCTGGTTGGAAAAGATGCTGGTCGCCCAGGGTACGATCAGCGCCGAAGACCTGAATTTGTTTCAGATCCTGGATCGGCCCGAAGAAGTCGTGGATGCCATCTTCGACTTCTACGACAATCAGGGACGCAGCCCCATGCCAACGGAACAGGCGACCCTGTATGATCTCTAGAGTCCCCCGCAAGGAACATCGAATACCACCGCAGGAACCGGCGTCCGCGCCACACGGCTGGAAGGCGCGGCATCTGACCGGCGCCCTTATCCTGGCAACGCTCACCTCCCTGACCATGGGCGCCTACGCGGCCAGCGAGTCGGAGGAGCTCGAGTTCCGGACCCTGCCGCCAGAGCCCGAGCGCCCCCGCGCGCAGGCGGACGAAACCGGTGAGCCCGAGGTGCGCATCATTCGCCGCAAAGACGCAACCATCGAAGAGTACCGGGTCAATGGTGAGTTGCGCGCGGTCAAGGTCATACCCGCCCAGGGCCCGGAGTACTATCTGATAGACACCGACGGCGACGGACAGCTCGACACCCGCAGCTCCGAGCTGTCAGATGATATTCTGGTGCCGGGCTGGGTGATCTTCAGCTGGTAGGCGCCAGCCGCTGGGGCGGTGCGGGCGCGACCCTGAAACGGACGCCATATCGCCATGTCGGTTTTCACCCCGATCGACCGTCCATTGCTGGTCACGTTTCTCCGCCAGTACGAGCTGGGCGAGTTGCTCAGCTACCGGGGCATCGCCGAGGGTATTACCAACACCAACTACTATGTGGAAACCGAGTCGGGCCGACATGTGCTCACACTATACGAGGCGTTGGCGCCGGAGCAGCCGCCCTACCTGCTGGCGCTGATCGCGCATCTCAGGCACGGTGGCATCGCCTGTGCCCGGCCGATCGCCGGGCGCGACGACCTGACCTTGAGACAACTGGCCGGAAAACCCGCCGCTCTGCTGGAGCGGCTACCCGGTGCCGCGCTCACCGGCGTACCCACCCTGGCCCAGTGTCGAGCCGTGGCCAGTGCCTTGGCCAATCTGCATCTGGCCGGAGCCGATTTCGGACCGAAACGGGCCAACGACTTTGGACCGGACTGGTGGCGTGCAACCGCGCGCTGGCTCAATGCCCGGCTGAGCCCGGGACAGCGTACTCTTCTGGAAAGCGAACTGCGTTTCCAGGCCCTGTTTCGGCTGCAGGACGCACCCCGGGGTGCCATCCACGGCGACCTGTTCCGAGAAAACAGCCTGTTCGAGGGCGACAGGCTCAGAGGGATCATCGATTTCGACTTTGCCTGCACCGAGGTGCTGCTGTTCGATGTGGCGGTGGCGGTGAACGATTGGTGCAACAATGCCGATCAGGCCCTTGACCAAGAGCGCACCGGGGTGTTTCTTGATGCCTATCACGCCAACCGGCCGTTCAGCCCGATCGAGCGAGGTCTGTGGCCGGTGATGCTCAGGGCTGCTGCACTGCGCTGGTGGCTGTCACGCCTGCGGGACTACCACGCGCCCCGCGCCGGTGAATTCACCTACTGCAAGGATCCCGAGGTGTTCGAAACCATGCTGCGCCGCCGAATCGACGAAACGGGTGCAATCCAGCGGCTGTGGCCAAGCCAAGCTGCCGGTAAGGCTTAGGAAAGCCCATGTCTGTTCGCACGGTCGCGACGGAGGAGAGCCCCACTTGAACGATCAAACCCATATCCTCACGGTCCTCACACCGGACCATCGGGGCATCATCGCCGCAATCACGAGGGTGCTGGGCGCCCACGACGCCCATCTGCTGGAACTGAGCCAGACCGTGGTGCGGGATTACTTCACCATCATCGTGGTGTTGACACTGGCGCAACCAGACGGTGCGGCAGTGCTGAACTCGGAACTCGCGGCCCGGCTTGGCCCGGACGCCACGGTAACCCTGGTGCCCTATCGGGACGCACCGGCCGCCCCGACACACGGCGAGCGCTACATTCTCACCGCCACCGGCAGCGACAGCCCCGGTATCCTGCCGACCCTCTCCGAAATGGTGGCCAACCGCGGCGGCAATTTCACCGATCTGAGCACCCGGGTGGTGGACGGCGAAATCAGCATCATTGCTGAAATCCAGGTGCCGGGCGACATCCGGCTGGATCAGTTTCAGATCGATCTCCAGCACGCCGGCTCCGAGGCCGGGCTGCGCGTCAGGCTGCAACACAACAGGCTGTTCGTGGCCACCAACGAAGTCGCATTCAGGCGGATTTCCAATGATTCGTAACGACGCCATATTCGACACCATTCGCATGTTCCAGGAGGAAAACCTGGACGTCAGAACGGTCACCCTGGGCTTGAATCTGGAGGACTGCAGCAGCCCGGTACTGGCCCAGTTACTGGACAAGATCGAGGCCAAGGTCGTGGGCACCGCCGGCAACCTGGTGAGTGCGGCGCGCCAGGTGGAGCGGACCTTCGGCATCCCGATCACCAACAAGCGCATCGCGGTCTCACCCATCGCCGCGGTGGCCGCCGGGCACGGTGTCGACGCCCTGGTGCAAGTGGCACGCCGCTTGGACCGGGCCGCCGCCACGGTGGGCGTGGATCTGATCGGTGGCTTCAGCGCCACGGTGCAGAAAGGGATGACACCAACCGCCTCGGCGCTGATCACCAGCCTGCCCGAGGCGCTGTCCAGCACCGGCCGGGTATGCTCCGCCCTGGGCGTGGCGAGCAGCCGCACCGGCATCAACATGGACGCGGTGCTGCGGACCGGGCATACGATTCGAGCCATCTCGGAGGCGGATCGGGCCAACGCCGGTTTTGCCTGCGCCAAGCTGGTGGTGTTTGCCAACATGCCCGACGACAACCCGTTTATGGCCGGCGCGACCCATGGCCAGGGAGAACCGGATGCGGTTCTCAACATAGGGGTGTCCGGCCCCGGCGTGGTCAAGCGGGCTTTACAACGTCTGATCGAAGGGGCGGAAGCCCTGTCGGCCGGGGGGGACCCGGAAAGTCAGTTGACGCTGGCGGACCTTGCCGAGGAGATCAAGGTAACCGCGTTTCGCATCACCCGGGTGGGTGAACTGATCGGACGGGAACTGGCGCAGCGGCTGGCGATCCCGTTCGGGATCGTGGACCTGTCACTGGCGCCGACACCGCAGATCGGCGATTCCATCGGTGAAATCCTTGAAACCATGGGCATTTCACAGGTCGGCGCTCCCGGCTCGACGGCGGCGGTGGCAATGCTGAACGATGCGGTCAAAAAGGGTGGCGCATTCGCCAGCAGCAGCGTCGGCGGCATGAGCGGCGCCTTTATCCCGGTGATGGAAGACGCCTCGCTGGCCCGGGCCGCCGCGGAGGGCAGCCTGACCCTGGACAAGCTGGAGGCCATGACCAGCGTGTGTAGCGTCGGCCTGGATATGGTGGCCATTCCAGGGGACACGCCGGGCGAGACCATTGCCGCCATCATGGCCGATGAAATGGCCATCGGGGTGATGAATCACAAGACCACCGCCACCCGCCTGATTCCGGTGCCGGACCGGCAGGCCGGGGAGATGGTCAGCTTTGGCGGCTTGTTCGGCGAAAGCGTTATTCTGCCGGTCCACGATGTGGGTGCCTCGGATCGCTTCGTCCGCTTCGCCGGCCGCATACCGGCGCCGTTGCACAGCTTGAAAAACTGACCCCTGACCGACGGCCGGACCGGGGTCTGGGCGCGGCCTATCCCAGCCAGCGCAGCATCTGCACGATGACCTCGGCGCTGTTCAGCAGGGCCAGGTGGCTGGTGCGGTACGTCACCGACTGCGCCGCGTCGGCAAAATCCAGGGTGAGCCTCGGATCCCGATGGCGGCCAAGTGCGCTGTCCACCGGTACCAGACCATCACCCACGAGGCGGCTGGCCAGGGCGCCGGGGCGACTGCTGGTGGTGGCGGCCACGGCATAGCAATCCACACCATCGGGCAGAGGCACGGGAACGCGATGATCCGGGCGACCCTGAAAGCGTTCATGCCCGCGCCAGTCCCTTTCCATTAAATCACCATAGCGAAGATCGGTGATGCCGGCGCTGCGCAGGTGTCCGAGACGAGCAAACGGCGACGTATATGGGTTACTGCCCAATATGACGTCCACCCAGTTCCCGACCCGCTCAAGGGGCGCGCCGTGATGAGGCGTGCCCAGAAACACGACGTTGCGGAGCCGTCTTACCCAATTCTGACCGGCCTGCTGCGCCTGGTGGATGGCACTGCGCGTAACCAGGCCACCCATGCTATGGGCCACCACGGTGAGATCTTCGATCGGGACCGGCCATGATTTCGCCAGTTGTTCGAGCTGCCGGGAAAACGCCTCGCCATTGAGCGAGATGTGCAGGCCTG
>JAHEDQ010000175.1 GCA_024641125.1 Candidatus Competibacteraceae bacterium
CGAACCCCCGTCATGAGCTTGGGAAGCTCAGGTTCTGCCATTGAACTACACCCGCCCGCGGTTTGCACTATAGACAGCTAAAGAAGCGAAGGCAATTCCCGGATACCCACATGCATACGGTCGGGTCATGCCCGCCCGTATGCGTGGGGAATCAGCGGCTAAATCTTGAAGGATTCCAGCGTTGCGCCTTTCTTCAGCGCCGCTTCCAACCAGCCCGGTTTGCGTCCCCGGCCGGCCCAGGTCTGGGACGGATCCTTGGGATTGCGGTACTTCGGCGCCACTTTCGCTTTGGCCACACGGGCCTTGCCGGCCACGACCAACTCATCCAGACCCACGCCATACTCTTCGGCAATTCTGACCACCTTGGCCCGGGCTTCAACCACCCGCGCTTTGGCTTTCTTGGCGATCTCGCCGTTGGCTTGCTTGATCAGCGCGTTAAGTTCTTCGATAGAGAGAGATGAAAGATCAACTCCAGACATGTCATTCAATCCTGCACAAATAAAACCAATTTAAATCGCTGGCCGGCCTGCCTAAGCGATTGCAAATGAATTCTATGCATACCTATACGATTTCGCCAGTAAAATTTCATTAGGACTGGCAAACCCGAGCAATAGCGATTCAGCGGCAAGTCCTGACCAATCCTGCAAACCGCCTTGAAAATCACTTTACCGTCGTCAGCTATCATTGGCCGGCAGCAATGCAGCGCAACTTGCCCACGGCATTGCCCGACTGAGATACTGCGCCACCGCATGCCCGCAATCCAATACAGTATTGCGCATCCCATTGAGGAGGGTCTGTTCAATTGCTGCGATCGCGCCGGCGTCTTTGCGCTCTGTCATACAAGGCGCACCGAGTGAAGAGTTGGCCCAAAGCAAATAAGTGAGTTGCCAATGAGCGAGGTGCAACGCGCTGCCAGGGACGCAAAATCCTGGCCCCGCTGGGCTTTCGCCCACAACGGCAGATAAGCTGAGCCCGGTGACTCGTAAGGACTTCAGTAGAACGAATGAGCAATGACCATACATATAGAAGAAGAATCCAAAGCTTTGTTCGCCGTGAAGGACGTTTGACCCGGGGCCAGCAACGGGCTCTGGATACGCTGTACCCGATATATGGCCTGGATAAGGATGCAGATCCAATCGCCTGGCGTGACGCGGTGGATACGAATGCGCCGGTGGTGGTGGAAATCGGATTCGGTAACGGCCTGTCTCTTGCGCAGGCGGCGGCAGCGCACTCGCACACGGCCTTTCTAGGCATCGAAGTACATCGCCCCGGCGTCGGGCAGATGCTGATGCGAATCCAGGAACTGGGCCTGCAAAACCTGCGGGTAATCTGTGGAGATGCGGTGCCGGTGCTGTCCGCGCGCATACCGCAGCAGAGCCTCACACGGGTCAATCTTTTCTTCCCGGATCCATGGCCCAAAAAACGTCATCACAAGCGTCGCCTGGTACAAACGGAATGGGTCGACTCAGTTGCGAGTCGGCTGTTGCCGGACGGCCGGCTGCACCTGGCGACGGACTGGGAACACTATGCAGAACACATGCGCCGGGTGTTGAGCGACAATCCGAATTTTGAAGCATGTTCCAGTACCGAGTGCGAGGCCGCACAAGCGGCGTATCGCGTCACGACCAAATTCGAAGCCCGTGGACGCAGCTTGGGACATGCCGTGTGGGACCTGGTTTATCGACGGGTTGCAGCATGACAAAGCCCGCCAGGTATGCCCCTATAGATAAGTTTTGACCTTGCGCCCGCATCGCCGTGGCATACTAGGAAGCCTCTGATCTATTCGTAAACGTGCATCTTGGGACTGAAATGCACGGCTTCATCAATGCAAAACTTGACAATAAATCGACTGTCACCCGCGATCGGCACCTTGAATCTGCCCATTTCACCCTCCGATCTGCTTTTTCCAGAATTCCTAAGAGGTTCTTAGCCTGGGTCGTCGGATAAAGACAGGGTGGGGAACAGTACTAGATACCGAGGCAGTTTGATGGCGGATCCCATTTCGTTGACCACAGACATGATGGTGGTGCTGGCCCTCCTGAGCTTCACCATTTACCTGTTCGTCTCGGAAATTGTGCGAGTGGATACGGCGGCGGCTTCGATTATGGTGATTCTGGGTTTGCTCACCATGATTCCGGGCCTGGAAGGGATCGTATCGATACAGCATTTGTTTGACGGCTTTTCCAGCAACGCGGTGATCTCGATAATTGCGGTCATGATCCTGGGGGCAGGATTGGATAAGACCGGCATCATGTCCAAGGTGGCGGCTTCCATCCTGAAATACGGTGGCAGCACCGAGCAACGGATCATTCCGCTGGTTTCGGGCAGCGTCGGCGTCATTTCCTCGTTTATGCAGAATGTGGGGGCCGCGGCCTTGTTTCTACCCGTGGTCTCACGCATCTCCTCGCGTACGGGATTGCCAATGTCACGCTTGCTTATGCCTATGGGTTTCTGCGCGATTCTTG
The DNA here is from genome assembly GCA_024641125.1 of Candidatus Competibacteraceae bacterium. Lineage (GTDB taxonomy): Bacteria > Pseudomonadota > Gammaproteobacteria > Competibacterales > JAHEDQ01 > JAHEDQ01. The sequence goes on from JAHEDQ010000175.1 coordinate 2,466, forward strand.
GCGGCACCGTGACCCTGATCGGATCCAGCCCGTTGATTCTGCTGAACGACCTGATCGTCAATTCCAACCAAGCCCTTCCCGAAGACAAACAAATGGAGACCTTCAGCCTGTTCGCGGTAACGCCGGTCGGGCTGGCTTTACTGGCGACCGGCATTGTCTATTTCGTCCTGGCCGGCCGCTTCGTGCTGCCTCGGGGCAAGACGGCGGATTCCGGCAGCAGCAGCACGGCGCAGTATTTCAAGCGGGTTTACGGTATCGACGCGGCCATTAATGAAGTCGCGATTCCACTGGAAAGCCCGATCATCGGCAAACCGATCGGCGAGGTGGAGCGCGAAGATCGGGTTCGCATCATTGCCACCAATTTTCAGGGTACCAGCCGCATTTCACCCCCACGTGACGTGACCATGGACGCGCCGGCCGTGCTGGCCGTTTTGGGCCCGATAGAACGGGTACGGGCATTGGCCGAAAAATATGGACTCAAGATCAGCGACAGCCTGGAGACGTTCTCCGAAATGCTGATTCATACCAATGCCGGTATTTGTGAAATCGTGATACCGCCCAACTCGGATCACATCGGCAAAAGCACTCGGGACCTGTGGCTCCGCAAGACCTACGGTTTGTCGGTCCTGGCCATACACCGGGGCGAAGAAACCATTACCGAGGGGGTGCGCGAAGTCCCTTTTCAAGCCGGCGACACGCTGGTTTGTCACAACTCATGGGCAGCCTTGGCGCGAGTCAATCAGGACCGGAATTTTGTTGTGGTCACTTCCGAGTATCCACGGGAGGATTTGCGACCGCAGAAAAGCGCCGCCGCCGTGGTGTTCTTTATGATCGCTTTGGGGTTGGTGCTGTTGACCGACCTGAGACTGTCCATCGCTTTGCTCACCGGGGCCCTCGGCATGGTGGTGTCACGCGTGCTAACCATGGACGAGGCTTACGAAGCGGTGAGCTGGAAAACGGTGTTTCTGCTTGCCTGCCTGATCCCGCTGGGTCAGGCCGTGGAAAACACCGGCACCGCCGAATGGATTGCACAGCAGACCCTGGCGATCCTTGGTGACGTGCCGAACTGGTCCCTGCAGGCCGCCATCGCGGTGCTGGCCTCGTTCTTTACCCTGGTGATGTCCAACGTAGGCGCCACGGTGCTGCTGGTGCCGCTGGCGGTCAACATCGCCCTGGCATCGGGCGCTGACCCGGCCGTGTTTGCGATCACCGTGGCCATCGCCACCTCGAATTCGTTCCTGATTCCAACACACCAGGTCAACGCGCTGATCATGGGGCCGGGTGGTTACAGCGTGATAGACTTTTTAAAGGCAGGGGGCATCATGACGGTGCTGTTCCTGGTGGTTTCGCTGGTCATGCTCGATTGGGTTTTCTGAGCTTGCCAGCCGGGTTGGCGGCTTGCGGTCGTGGGGGACCGGGGCGCGCAGAACCCGACAGGTCGTGCGCCGCGATACGGCGCACCGTACATATTCACAACGCACCCATCGTCCACATAACATTTTTTATAAAGTGGGTGTGCCGGCCGCCGCGGCCTGGTCCGACGGTTTGGCTTTTCTGGCTGGACAGAGCCTCGGGACGAGACCTCTGAGTTAGTTTCGGAAAAAGGAAAGATCCATGTCGAGCAAGCATCCTGTCATCGCTGTCACCGGCTCTTCCGGCGCCGGAACATCCACAGTCAAAATCGCGTTCGATCACATCTTCAGGCGCGAGAGGGTCAGCCCAGCGGTTGTCGAGGGCGACAGCTTTCATCGCTACAACCGAAAGGACATGCGTGAAGAGTTGCGCATCGCGCAGGATGAAGGGCGGGTGCTCAGCCATTTCGGGCCCGACGGCAATCATTTCGACAAGCTGGAAGCGCTGTTCAGAGAGTACGGTGAGCGGGGCACCGGCCATGTACGCAAGTACCTGCATAACGACGAGGAGGCCGAACCTTACGGCCAGGAACCCGGCACCTTTACACCCTGGGAAACCCTGCCGAGTGACAGTGAGCTCCTGTTCTATGAGGGCCTACATGGCGGCGTTGTGTCCGGGGACGTGAACGTCGCCCGGCATGTGGATTTGCTGATCGGTGTGGTGCCGATCATCAACCTGGAGTGGATACAAAAGATTCACCGGGACACGCAGCACCGGGGCTACAGCAACGAAGCGGTGCTGGACACGATACTCAGGCGCATGTACGACTATACCCACTACATCGTCCCGCAGTTTTCAAGAACCCATATCAACTTCCAGCGCGTACCCACGGTGGACACCTCCAACCCGTTTATTGCCCGCGACATTCCCACCGCCGACGAAAGCTTTGTGGTGATCCGTTACCGCAATCCGAGGGGGGTCGATTTTCACTATCTGCTCAGCATCATCCACGGCTCGTTCATGTCGCGCCGAAACACGCTTGTGGTGCCCGGGGGAAAGATGGGGTTCGCAATGGAAATCATCCTCACACCGATGATCGAGCAGCTGGTGGAGCAGTCCAAGAAAGAGCGCACCTGACCCAAACGGGGTGAACAGGCGCTGGTCCGCAACTACTGGAGAGCCCCATGGAGTATCGCCCTCTCGGCCGCAGCGGCATTGAGGTCAGTGTCATGTGTCTCGGCACCATGACCTATGGGCAACAAAACACCGAAGCCGAGGCACACCGGCAACTGGACCGTGCGCTGGAGCTCGGGGTGAACTTCATCGACACGGCGGAACTGTATGCGATACCCCCGCGGGCCGAGACCCAGGGACTGACCGAACAGTACATTGGTAGCTGGCTTTCGAGGCGAATGGATCGGGACCGGATCATTATCGCCACCAAGGCCAGCGGCCAAGGGGACTGGGTGGATTACATCCGGGGCGGACCGTGTCTCGATCATCGACATCTGGTAGAGGCGGTCAACGACAGCTTGAAACGCCTGCGAACCGACTATATCGATCTGTACCAAACCCATTGGCCGGAGCGTGACACCAACTATTTCTCGAAACTGGGTTACAGCTACGGAGAGCGGGTCGGAATACCCATCGAGGAAACCTTGCGGGCGTTGGACGAACTGGTCACCTCGGGCAAGGTTCGGCAGATCGGCGTATCCAATGAAACGCCCTGGGGGGTGTCGGAGCACCTGCGGCTGGCAGAGCGGGAAGGCTGGCCGAGAATCGCTTCGGTGCAAAACCCCTACAGTCTGCTCAATCGCACGTTCGAAATCGGATTGGCGGAGTTCGCCCATCGAGGTGCGGTAGGGTTGCTGGCCTATTCGCCCCTGGCCATGGGTATGCTGAGCGGCAAGTATCTGAACGGGCGGCGGCCCGAAACCGGACGCCTGACCCTGTTCGAACGCTTTACCCGATACAGCAGCCCGCAGGCGCTGGCTGCCACCCACGACTATGTGGGTCTTGCCCGGCAAGCAGGACTGGACCCGTCACAAATGGCGCTGGCATTCGTCAACTCACGCCCCTTCACCACCAGCACCATTATCGGTGCCACAACGCTGTCGCAACTGGAGACAGACATTGGCAGCGCCGACCTGACCCTCGAACCCGAACTACTGCAGCGGATCGAGGCGATCCACAATCAGTGCCCAAACCCGGCGCCGTGAATCTTGACCTGATAGACAGTCACTGTCATCTGGACGATCCCCGGCTCGACGCGGACCGCCCGGCGCTGATGAAGCGGGCCGCCGCGGCCGGTATCACCGGCTTCGTGCTGCCGTCCGTCACCGCAGACAGCTGGCCACGGATCAAGATGCTGGCGGAACGGTATCCTCAGATACATGCGGCCTACGGTCTGCACCCGATGTTTCTGCCCCAGCATCATCCCGACCATCTCAACCAGCTCGCGGACTGGCTTGCCCGGGAGCGCGCCGTGGCGGTGGGTGAATGCGGTCTGGATTTCTACTTGCCCGGCTTAGACCCGGACGCACAGCGCCAGTACTTCACGGCCCAGCTCAACCTGGCGCGGGAACTCGATCTGCCGGTGGTGGTGCACGCACGCCGCTCGGTGGATCAGGTAATACACGCCATTCGCCAGTTTCCCGGCTTACGCGGCGAGATCCACAGCTTCTCCGGCAGCGAGCAGCAGGCACGACAGCTGATCGGGCTGGATTTCAGGCTTGGCTTCGGTGGTCCCTTGACCTATCCCCGCGCCCGGAGACTGCGCCGCCTGGCCGCCACGCTGCCGCTGGAGGCGTTGTTGATTGAAACCGACGCACCCGATCAGCCCGACGCAGACCATCGGGGCCAACTGAACGAGCCGGCCTATCTGCCCACCGTGCTCAACACGCTGGCGGCACTGCGCGGCCAATCGGTTCCTGATGTGGCAGCTGCGGTGAACCACAATGCCCGGGTGTTGTATCGGCTTTGATCGCCCGCAAATCTCAGCGGCACGCTCAAACGGCATCCGGTGGCGCACCTGACCCGGTCAACAAGGCGCGCAGGCCGGGCCAGTCGAACTGAGGTCCGGGGTCGGTTTTGCGACCCGGCGCGATGTGGCAGTGACCCACCACCCGATCCGGGCTCAATCCCGGGTAGGCCCCGGTGAGGGCATGGATCAACTCCGCCAACCGCAGGTACTGCATCGGTTCGTAGGGGGCCTCGTCGGTACCCTCGAGTTCGATGCCGATGGAAAAGTCGTTGCAGCGGCTGCGGCCGCGGAATGACGAAACCCCCGCATGCCATGCCCGTCGGTGAAAGGGCACGTACTGGACGACGCGCCCATCCCGGTGAATCAGCGCGTGGGCCGAAACCTCCAACCCGGCTATTTCGGCAAAAAACGGATGACCGTCCGGATCCAGGGTGTTGGTGAACAGTGCTTCCACATAATCGCCGCCGAACTTACCGGGTGGAAGGCTGATGCCGTGCACCACCACCAGTTCCGGCTCCATGCCCTCCGGCCGCCGATCGCAGTTCGGGGATGGGCAATAGCGCACACCCTCGATCAGACCCTGCTTGAGATCGATCCGCATCAACGCCCCTCGATCTGATCAGTCAAGTCGAACCAGAGCACTGGCCGGGGACCGGGAAATGCCTTGGCTGACCCACATGGCCTGATTCCGTTTACAGCGACCCACTGGCGAAATCGTAGGACATCTCCCGATACGGCTCCTGCAGGAAAAAGCCCTGGGCATAGTTGACGCCGGTGCGCCAAAGACAGGCCAGGGTAGCGGGATCCTCGACCCCCGCGGCGATGATCTCGGCCCCATGGCCGTGCACAAGATCGGTGAGATCCTGAATCTCGCTGATGCGTTCCTGATCTTTGCCCAGTCCGATCATGAGCCGGTTGTGCAATTTGACCGTGTCCACCTCAAGTCGCTTCAGCAGGCCGGCGGACTCCCGGGTAAGGCCAAACCGTTCCAAGGACACGCGGCACCCGATCTTGCGCACCAGACTGATGAAGCGTTGCGCGCCCCGCAGATCCTCCACCACCAGATCCTCCGGCAGCTCGAACACCAGACTGGGCGCATCGGCGGGACGCACCCGCACCCGTTCGGACAGCCAGGACTGCAAAGCGCCATCAGCCAGTGAACTGCGGGAGACGTTGACGAACAATTCACAGCGTTTTCCGGCGCCTCGCTGCCGCTCCAGAAGCTGCAGGGCACGGTCAAACACCAGTTGATCCAGTGCGCCGGCCAAATTGAAGCGCTCCGCCACGGCGAACACCGGCTCCGGCATCAGCTCCGACCCGCTCGGATCGGGCAGGCGCAGCAACACCTCGTAACGCTCCACGGAACTGTCGCCCAGGGCGACAATGGGCTGATACAAGAGGGTGGTTTGCCGGTCTTCCACCGCACAGCGAATCACCTCGGCGATGTCCCGGTCCCGCAGGGCTTGCACGTCGCGGTGCCGACGCGGGTTGTGGATGTGCATGCGAACAGCCTGCTCGCGGGCCTGCCCAACCGCGACCTCGGCCTGTTCCATCACACTGACCGCATCACCCGCGGCCTCGTCCAGCAGACAGGCGCCAATGCTGCTGGTGACCATAAACGCGCGCCCACTGATCTCGAAATCGCGTTCTTCCAGTATCTGGCCGATGGACTCACCCAGGGTCTGGACCTGGTGTTCGGTCAGCCCCGTCGCCATCAGAGCAAACCCGGACTCGCCGTAGCGCGCAAGTACATCGCCGGGACGCAGCACGCGGCGCAGGCGGCGGCCGGCCTGAACCATGATCCGGTCGATTCCGGTGAGACCGGCTTTTTCACGCAGGCCTGCAAAGTTGTCGATACTGACCAGCATCACCGACAGGGCCGGTATGGTGATGCCGACGCTGGGCAGCGTTTTCTCCAGATCGGCCAGGAACTGGCGCCGGTTGCCCAGCAGTGCGACGGTGTCCTGGCCGCTGAGAACCTGGAGCCGGCGAGCCAGTTCCCGGGTGCGGCGCAGGCGGTTGATCACCGCCGCCACCAGCAAATCGTCATCGAACGGCTTGGGCAGAAAATCGTCGCCGCCGGCCCGCAGCAGATCGAGCTGCAGTTCTTTGGTTCCGTCCACCGAGACAAACAGAATCGGCAACTCGAACAACGATTCGTGCTGCCGCACCACCCGCGCCAGATCGATCCCGCTGAAGTCGCCGACCTGCACATCCATAATCAGCAGGTTCGGCTCGAACCGGGACAGTTCCTGCAGCAATTGCACGGTGCGGCCGACGGCTCGGGTTTCGATCCCGATGGGCCGCAGTAGATTGGCGATGCGCTCGGCCATGAACGGGTCGCTGTCCACAACCAAGACCCGCTCGCCCAGACTGCCTTCGGCATGCAGCGCCGTCCGCAACCGATCGAGCAGCAAATCCACCTCAAACGGTCGTATGAACATACCGCTGCTGCCGGCTTGCACCGCCGCCAGGCGCGCCGCCAGGTCACTCCGCTCCGAGATGAACAGCAAGGCCGGCGGACGTTCGATGCTGGCCAGGGCCCGTGACACACCACCGATGGTGGCCTGGGTCGCGCCCATGACAGACAGCTCCACAATCAGCGCATCGGGTGTCCAGGTGGACAACGCCGCCGCCGCGTCCTCCCAGGTTTCATAGCGTTGGGCCCGATAGCCCGACTCATGCAGCTCAGACAAAAGATGGTGGCCAAAATCCGTATCCGGCGACACCAGTGATACGGTGGGTCTCGTCTCCGTGCGCGTGCGGCTGGCGTAGTCCGAATCGTCGCTTTCCCGGACCGATTCGGGAACGGCCTGATGTAAACCTTCGATCAGCGCGCTGATCCGAACCCGCTCGGGCCCGCTCAGCAACCGCCCCCGAACCTCACATCCGTCCAGCATCTCACGCAGATCCCCGACCACCTCCCGCATGCGATCCAGCGTGCTCTTCTCGATGGCCCGGTCCAGATCCACCACCATGCGCTTCAGCAGCCCAAAACTGTCCTCGGACCACTTCACATGTTGTATCCGGGACCAGAGGTCGGCGATGAGATGGACTTTGTGGGCCAGCCGAATGAGCCGGCTGTTGGGGCCCCGACCAAGGGACTGAGTCGCTACCATCGGGCGTTCCTTGGAGACTGTTCTGACCGATCGACCGGTTCGCGCTGTGCTCGTAAGGAACAAAATACCACAGCTCGACGCTAGACCGGGTCAGGCCGTTTCCGCAGCCTCGGTATGGTAGTCCACCACCCGTCCAACCTCGTGGCGCGAACCCAGAATCACCGGGATGCGCTGATGCAGGGCCTCGGGTTGCACCTCGAGGATGCGCCGACGGCCGGTGGAGGATAGGCCACCTGCCTGTTCCACGATGAAACTC
>JAHEDQ010000176.1 GCA_024641125.1 Candidatus Competibacteraceae bacterium
CCCTTGGTCCCGCGTTACACCTGGCTTGTTGGCAACTTTCCTATTTGCATTGAGCCAACTTCGCTCGCTGCCGCCCTGGACCCGAGAGCGCAAAGACGCTGGCCCGATCGAATCAATTGATTTTAGACCTTTCTTAAATGGCTGAATTCTCTCCGTTTTGTCAGATCCCGGGCCCTGAAAACGATCCGATTTCGGAGCCGGGTAAGAAATCTCTGATTGACACCGCGGCTTATCCACATTCTCTTCCCACCCGTCCGTCAATGTTGCGCCGCAACCAGGAAAACATGCTGAACCTTTGGGGAAAACCGCCTAAGCATCTGATATGAAAAGATATAACGAACTAAGGTCTGTTGCGCGAGAGAGTCTGTAAAGTATTGTTGAAACAGGCTTTTACGGCCAGGCCTTGGATTTTGCCCACAAAGTTATCCACAGTGCGCCCCTGCATCCATCCTGCTGTATGCGAAATGATTTCGCCGGTAAGCTGTGAGGTACATGTACACCGCCCTTAAGCATGTTCACCTGGCAACCGTTTCCATCAGCTTCTGTCTGTTTTTCCTGCGCGGTGTATGGATGATCGGCGATTCGCCGCGGCTTCAGCAGCCCTGGGTCGGTATCGTTCCCCATATCAATGACACCATGCTGTTGCTCAGTGCCATCGGCATGCTGAGTTTGATTGGTCAGAGTCCGTTCGCGTTCGATTGGCTGACGGCAAAGATCGCGGCCCTGGTGGTTTACATTCTGGTGGGAACGGTCGCTATAAAACGAGGCTCCAGCAAAGCGATTCGCATCGGTGCTTGGGCTCTGGCAATGCTCATATTCAGTTACATGGTATCGGTGGGTTTGTCCCGCGATCCGCGCGGCTTTTTGCTGCTGTTGTAGGGCAATCCCTGAATCGACGGTTGTGTGAACGCTTGGCCCGTGGCAGGGGCTCGACGCGAAACTTTGAGCCCGGCCGCTCCGGTTGCATTACCAGAGGCTCTCTAAGCTTTGAGCGGCGCATTCACCCCGACAGGAGGAACCTGACGCATGATTCGAGCAATTATCTACAGTCCGGAGACCGGAGAGATACGCCATGGTGAGTGGGCTTTGGTTGATGATTGGCGGCGCACACGGCGCGGGAAGCTGTGGGTTGACCTGGAAGGTGAGGACCAAACTCAAGAGCACGATCGCCTGATCAACTGGTTGGGGATCAACCCATTGGCAGTCACCGACGCACAGCGGGACCGGCATCCGCCCAAGGCCGAGGTGTTCGACGACTATACCTTTTTGTTGTTTAAGGAGTTGCGCGCTGACGTCGACGAGTTGGACAGCGAGACCGTGCAACTCGCCCTGTTTGTCGGCGACAATTTCCTGGTCACCCGCCACAGCGGTCATTCGGGCAGTTGTGAACGGCAGTGGCTTGACCTGCAGGCATCCAGCGATGGTCTGTCAAACGGTCTCGACTATCTCGCCATTCGGATCGTTCGTGGTCTGATCGATCGCTATCTTCAGATCACGCTGGGCCTGGAGGTCCGATTGGAGGAACTTGAGAACGAGATGTTCGAAAGCCCACGGGACGATTTGCTGACCGAACTCAGCCGTTACAAATCGGAGTTGCGGCGACTGCGGCGCTTCTATGTCTACATGACTCAGGTCGTGTCCGTCGTTCGCGAAACGCGGCCACCCGGATTCAGTATTGAGAGTGAGCACCACGTCAATGACGCCTACGAGCAACTCGAACGATTGGTGAGCCTGTCTGGTCTGTATCAGGATCTGGTGTCGGACCTGATGGAGGGTTACCTTTCCTTGTCCTCCCACCGCTTGAATCAGATCATGAAGGTGTTGACCGTGATCACGGCCATATTTGTCCCGCTCAGTTTTCTGGCGGGTATCTACGGGATGAATTTTCAGAACATGCCGGAGCTGAGCAGCAAGCATGGCTACTTTTTACTCCTGCTGGTCATGGCTGCGATTGCCGCGTCACTTATCGCTTTGTTCCGTCGGCGGGGCTGGGTATGAAGCTTTGGTCGCGTCTGCTTGGCGCGGCGCTGCTGTTTTTGGCGCTGGGCCTCGCCACGGCCCAGGAGCAGCAAACGGTCTCGGAGGCCGCGCCTGACACCGTTATAGTGCCCGATCCACAGCGGCTGGACAGCGATTGGTGGCGATTTATCTCCGAGGCCGGTGATTCGCTGGAAGAGCGGCTGAACGCCTTGGTTGCACGAGTCGAAGCGGTCCCCCCTGGTTCGCCCTCCGAACGAAGCACTCCAGTGCGTGATTTGGTCGAGTCCGTGCGTTCCGCCGCTGCCACCTACAAGGCGCTGAGCCAAACACCCAACCCGGATTCGATTCCGGCCCCAATCGCGCAGGAGCGCTATTCCCTCGACGCTCTGCTCTCCCTCCACCAGAGTCAGCAGGCATTGCAGGCCGAGCTCGAGTTCGATCGGCATGAAGTGGAACGCATCGACAAGGTGCTGAAACTCGGCAAACGACAACTCGACACCGCCCGTGCGGCCTACCTCCAGACAGAGGTATCCGATTCTGACCGGCACATGGCCGGGCTGCGCATCATCGCCGATCGGCTGAATCTGGAATTGGCCAAGGAGGATTTGCGCCTCAAACAGGGACGCCTCAGATCCTTGCGTGATCAGCTGGAAGTATTGGCGCCTGTTGTGGAGGCTGCCGAGCAGCGTCTGTTTATTGAATCGGATGAACTGGAAGCGCTGCGCGAGCAGGCGCAGCTCGGCCCGGCGCAGGTTGAACGCTTGCGGACGGACCTGATGCGTCTGCAGCTCAGCAATACCTATGGCGCCGCAGAAACCGCAGAGGAACGCACCCGCAGCCGTCACTACGAGGCTCGAGTCGCCACCACCGCGGCACGGCTGTCTGCCGCCGAGTTGGCAAACGACGTCTATCAGATGGGCCGCATGCTCGGCGAAGTCTCCTCCGGTGGGTCCAGTCTGTCAGCCGAAGCCACCCGGGCATTGCTGGAGGCGTCTGCTGCCCGCATCGCAGCGGCCCAGGAGTCACGTTTAGAGTGGGTGAAAATCGTGCGGCGGGGGCAAGCCGACCTCGAAGGCCAGCTCAACAATCCATTGGCCTTGCGCAATTGGATTGCACTGCAAGGTCAACTTCAGGAAGCCACGGCTAACGTGGACGGCCGTTTGCGCGACGCCGAACTGGTCGGGAAGTTGCTGGCCCGGCAGTTAGCGAAGCAGGAGGGTTGGCTGGCTACATCACTGCAGTCCGGGCGTGAGGCGTTTGTCGATTCGCGGGACTGGGTTGGCGGTTTCATGACCATGAGCCTGTTTGAGGTCAGCGAGACGCCTGTGACCCCTTTGGGTCTGATGCGGGTGGTGGTGATCCTGGGGATTGCCTGGCTGCTGTCCCGCGGTGTTCGACGTGCGCTGGACCGCCTGCGCAGCCGAAAGGACTCGATGAACCAGGCTGCGTTATATACTCTTGGACGCGTCCTGCACTATCTGTTGCTGCTGGTCGGACTCCTGATCGCCCTGTCCTCGATCGGCATCGACTTTACCAAATTCGCCCTGTTTGCCAGTGCACTTGGTGTTGGCATCGGCTTCGGTCTGCAGAATCTGATCAGCAATTTTGTCGCCGGCCTGATCCTGTTGTTCGAACGTAGTCTCAAAGTAGGGGATTTCGTTGAACTGGAATCAGGGGTTACCGGTGAGGTCCAGGAAATCAGTATTCGCAGCACGCTCATCACCACCAACGACAATGTTGATATCGTGGTGCCGAACTCGGAGTTTGTCAGCACTCGGGTGACGAATTGGACCATGCGCCAAGCTCACCGACGTGTACGGGTTCCATTCGGCGTAGCCTACGGCACGGACAAGGAACTGGTGCGTCGAGCTGTCTTGGAGGCTGCCCAGGAGGTACCTCACACCTTGTCCCAAAAGAAGCGGGAGCCACAGGTGTGGCTGGTTAATTTCGGCGAAAGCAGTCTCGACTTCGAGCTGGTCGTCTGGCTTCAACCCGAAGCCGTGAAGCGCCCGTCCAGAGTGGCTGCGGACTACAACTGGGCGATCGAATCCGCACTGGGCCGTTACGGTATCGAGATACCGTTTCCACAACGCGATCTGCACCTGCGATCGCGAAGCGATCTTGAGGCAAGTCCTACCGCGGCATCTTAGCTTCGCCGCCAAAAGGCCGCCAAGCTTGCCAAGCTTTGGAAATAGTTATGGAGCGCCGCTTTAACGGCGGCTTCATAAGACATGCGAAGTTGGTCGGGGTGACTGGATTCGAACCAGCGACTTCCACCTCCCGAAGATGGCGCTCTACCAAGCTGAGCTACACCCCGACTGGACGCTGGATCAGTGGTTGCGGTTTGCCGAAAACTCAGCCAGGCCCACCAGCGCGGATTTAAACGGCGTCTCGGGTAAAAGTGCGATGGCCAAAATCGCCTTGCGCGCCTCCTCCCGAGCGAGGCGCGAAGTATATTGGATCGCCCCGGTCGATTCAATCGCCGCCCGCACGTCATCGATACGGTCCAGGCCGCCCTGTTCGATCGCGTCACGGATCAGAGTCCGCTGAGCGCTGGAGCCCTCGCGCATGGCGTGAATCAACGGCAACGTGGGTTTCCCCTCGGCGAGATCGTCGCCGATGTTTTTTCCAATCTCGCAGGCGTCTGCGCTGAAGTCCAGCACATCGTCGATCAATTGAAAGGCGGTTCCAAGGTGCATGCCATATCTGGCCAGTCCCTGCTCCCACCGTTCGGGCTGCTCAGCCAGAACCGCCCCGAGTCGAGCCGCAGCCTCGAACAGCTTCGCGGTCTTGCACTGAATGACGTCTATGTATCGCGCCTCGCTGGTATCGGGGTCACGCACGTTCAGCAGCTGCATGACCTCGCCCTCGGCGATGGTGTTGGTGGTGTCAGCCATAATCCGCATGACGCGCATGTTTTCAACGGAGACCATCATCTGAAACGAGCGTGAGTACAAAAAATCGCCCACCAGCACACTGGCGGCATTGCCCCAAAGCGCATTGGCGGTATCGCGCCCTCTCCGCAGGTCGGATTCATCCACCACGTCGTCGTGGAGCAGAGTGGCGGTGTGGATGAACTCGACTATGGTGGCGAGGTTAATGTGGTGCTGGCCTCGATACCCGCAGGCGCCAGCGCTGAGCAAAACCAAGGTCGGGCGCAGACGCTTGCCGCCACTGTTGACCAGGTAGTTGCTCAGCTGATTGATCAGCGCGACGTGCGACTTCAACTGCTCATGAATCAGGCGGTCGACCGCGTCCATCTCCCCCTCCACCAGCGAGCGGATTTCTTCCATCGCCAGCGATGATGTGGGTTTGAACGGTGCATGCATCGTCACCTGGTCGGATCCCGGCACTTGACAGTTCCGTAAGTCTAGCGGTTGATTACAACCAGTTTAACGTCCCCGATGCTCAACCTGGGCTTTGCCAAATCGGCAGGCCTAGAGTCCCGGGGCAAGGCAGGTCATGGGCATTCGCCGGACCTGATCCGGTTCGTCGAGTAATCGTGGCCTGACCGAAAGGCCTACTGATTCCGCGGATTGTACGCGCCCGGAAGTCGAGTTCACAGGCCCAAATCGTAGGCGCTGCTCGCCTTGCCCGAAGGGCGGGTGCCACATCCTCCACAGCGGCGTTGCCGCTGCTCGACAGAGCCTGGTATGCGTCCGCATCGGCGCCTTACTCTGGCGGATGCGGGGGCGCGCTGCAACGATGAGAGCTTTAGGCACGGAACGCCAAGCCGAACCCGCGCATGGACGGCGGCGCTGCGGGATCAGCGTTCAGCGTTGTGATACGCCGCTCTTGGAACCGAGCCTGACCCTGACATGCCTTCCCAATAGTATGGCTGGGATCTGTATCCTGGCTTTCAACGCTCCTTAACTAGGCTTTCCCAGCGGCGCGTAGATCCTTCAGACCGCAGTTCGATAAGAAGGTTTGACCCATTTCCCCGCTACCGCTAGAATCTCCGCCCTTCGCCAAAGCGGGTTTTCCTGAAGCGACCCGGAGAGTGACCAATGTACGCAGTAATAAAGACCGGAGGCAAACAGTATAAAGTCTCCGAAGGCCAAACCTTCAAGGTCGAAAAGCTGGATGCCGAAGCCGGTGCCAGCATCAATCTTGACCAGGTCCTGATGGTGGCGGATGGAGACGATATAAAGATCGGTACTCCCCTGATCGAGGGCGGTAGAGTCACCGCCACCGTCAAAAGCCACGGTCGCGGTAAGAAAGTCGAGATCGTAAAGTTCAAACGCCGTAAAAAGTACGACTTGCACAAGGGTCACCGGCAGGACTACACCGAGCTGGAAGTGACCGGTATCACAGCCGGCTGAAGCGGGTCAGAGGAAGCAGTAATGGCACACAAGAAAGCAGGCGGCAGCAGTCGCAATGGCCGCGACTCTGAGTCGAAACGGCTGGGCGTAAAGCGATTTGGCGGACAAGTCGTGCGGGCCGGAAACATTTTGGTCCGACAGCGCGGCACTCGATTTCATCCTGGGCCGAACGTCGGGTGCGGCAAGGACCATACGCTGTTCGCCAAGGCGGATGGAAAAGTGGTATTCGAACAGAAAGGCCCGCTAAAACGGAAATATGTGAGCATCGAGACGGCTTGATCACAACCACTATCGAACTCATTGGAAGCCCCGTCCCTGCACGGGGCTTTTTCGTGGGCCATCCGTGATTGCCCCATCGAGAGTCGCACGTCTGGGCACGAAACAGTCTGGCGGGGTACACCGGGCATGAAGTTCGTCGACGAGGTCACCATTCGGGTTGCCGCTGGCAACGGCGGTGGCGGTTGCTTGAGCTTTCGCCGCGAGAAATACATTCCCAGAGGTGGTCCCGACGGTGGCGACGGTGGCGTCGGTGGTAGCGTCTGGCTGGAGGCCGACGCCCACCTCAATACCCTGGTGGACTACCGGTACAAACGCCAGTTCAGGGCCCGCAACGGCCAGCCCGGGATGGGGCGCAATCGAAGCGGGAAAAGCGCCGACGATCTGGTCTTGGTGGTGCCCGTGGGCACTGTCGCCACCGACCTCGATACCCAAGAGACCATGGGGGATCTGGTGAAACCAGGGCAGCGATTGCTGGTGGCAAAGGGGGGTGAGGGGGGGTTGGGTAATACCCGGTTCAAGAGCAGCACCAATCGGGCGCCGCGGAAGACGACGCCGGGTACGTCTGGCGATCAGCGGGAACTTCGACTGGAACTCAAGCTGCTGGCGGATGTGGGCTTGGTGGGCATGCCCAATGCGGGTAAATCCACCCTGATACGCGCCGTTTCGGCGGCGCGGCCCAAGGTCGCGGACTATCCATTTACGACCCTGCACCCAAATTTGGGCGTGGTCCGCGTCGGACCGTTGCGCAGTTTTGTCATGGCCGACATACCGGGACTGATAGAGGGCGCCGCGGACGGCGCCGGACTCGGCATCCGGTTCCTCAAACACCTGTCCCGGACTCGCTTGCTGCTGCATCTGGTGGATATGTCGCCCTACAGCGATAGCGGCGATCCCGCAGCGGACTTCAAAGCGGTCGAGTCTGAGCTGGGTAAATTCAGTGAGGGCTTGTCGGGTGCGCCCCGGTGGTTGGTTCTCAATAAGCTGGATCTGCTATCGGAGACGGAGCGTGAGACGCGAATCCAGGGATTGCTTGCTTCGCTGTCCTGGAGCGGACCGGTGTTTCGCTTATCGGCCCTGACCGCGGATGGCACACAGCTTCTGGTCTTCAAGGTGATGGACTATCTGGAAACCATGACTCCGGTGGAAGCGTTGACCGCGCCGGATGGTGTCGAGCTTTTGCCCGAAGATCCCGCCGAGGACGCGCCATGACTGATTCGCAATCATCGACTCAGCGCGCCCATCTGGCTCAGACGCGATGCTGGGTGGTCAAGATTGGCAGTGCCCTGGTCACCGACGAGGGTCGCGGTTTGGACGGGCAGGCAATTCAGGCCTGGGTTGATCAGATTGCCACACTCAAGACCGCGGGAAAGCGGGTGTTACTGGTTTCGTCGGGTGCTGTGGCTGAAGGCATGACCCGTCTGGGCTGGACCGAGCGGCCGCACGCTCTGCACGAGTTGCAGGCTGCGGCGGCTGTGGGTCAGATGGGGCTGGTGCAAGCCTACGAAACCCGCTTTCAGCGCCACGGCATTCATACCGCCCAGGTTCTGCTGACCCATGATGATCTGGCGGATCGTCGACGCTATCTGAACGCCAGAAGCACCCTGCGGAGTTTGCTCGGCTTTGGCGTTGTGCCGGTGATCAATGAGAACGACACGGTGGCCTCGGAGGGGCTGCGGTTCGGCGATAACGACACATTGGCCGCACTGGTGGCCAATCTGGTGGAGGCCGATCTGTTTGTAATACTCACCGACCAAAGGGGCCTGTACGAGCAGGATCCGCGGCAGGACCCCGGCGCTGTTCTGCTTCAGGAGGCGGAGGCCGGCGACCCTCGGCTCGAGCGGATGGCGGGTGCCACCGGAGGGCGTCTTGGTTCCGGCGGCATGCTCACCAAAGTGCGCGCTGCGGCCAAGGCGGCCCGCTCAGGTACGCCCACGCTCATGGCCTGGGGCCGTGAGCCGAAGGTGTTGGAGCATATCGCTGCGGGTGACCCGATTGGCACCTTGCTGAGCGCCGGGAGCGGTCGCTTGGGATCCCGCAAGCAGTGGCTGGCCGGGCAACTGAAGTCTTGCGGGCGCCTGAGTCTGGATGCCGGGGCAATTCGCGCGCTGCAGGAACATGGCAAAAGCCTGCTTCCCGTGGGCGTCACGGCGGTCGAGGGTCGATTCAGCCGCGGCGAACTTGTAGTGTGTGTTGATGCAAACGGGCGTGAGGTTGCCAGGGGGCTGGTGAACTACGACGCCGAAGAGTCCCGAATCATCCTTGGTTATCCCAGTTCGGCCATCGAGCGACTGCTGGGCTATGTCGACGAGCCAGAATTGATCCACCGGGACAATTTGGTTTTGCGTTGACTGTACGCTCCGCGAACCCTGATAAAAAAAGGGCAGATCAGGACTACCCTTTTTCCTGCATGATTCGGGCGCAGCGTCTTATGCGCCAATTGCCTTGATCTTGGCGCTCAAACGGCTTTTGTAGCGCGCCACCGCGTTTTTCTCCAGCAGGCCCTTACGCGCCGCCCGATCTATCAGCGGTTCGGCCTCCTTGAATGCGGCCTGCGCCAACGTGCGATCGCCGCTGTCTATTGCCACTCGTACACGTTTTAAATGCGAGCGGGCGGTGTTGCGCTGACCGGCATTGCTTTGACGGCGCGCCTCTGACTGTCGCGCACGCTTAGCGGCTTGGGGCGAATTGGCCAAGACGAACTCCTGAACTACAGATCGATGCTCAACGAAGCGCGGTAATATCTGCATTTTTGCAACCGTTGTCAACAGGTGGACGCCAAACTGGTGGCAGCCCCCGCACAGCGCCGCTATCATGCGCGGCACCGAACCTGACCCCCGCGACCTCCAGATTTCCCATCAGCGCCCAGGGGCATGAGCCGAAAACTTCTCAAATCCACCGGCACCGTTTCCGGCATGACGTTCATATCCCGAGTGCTCGGATTCGCACGGGACATGGTTCTGGCCCAGACTTTCGGCGCCGGCGCTGAAAGTGATGCGTTCTTCGTCGCCTTCAAGATCCCCAACTTTATGCGGCGTCTTTTTGCCGAAGGCGCCTTCTCGCTCGCCTTCGTGCCGGTCTTCTCAGAGTACAAGTCCACTGCGAGTCCCGAGGCGCTGCGCCAACTGGCCAGCCGCGTTGCCGGGACGCTGGGCGGCGTCTTGCTGATGGTCACCTTGGTCGGGCAACTCGCGGCGCCGGCTCTGGTGGCGGTATTTGCGCCAGGGTTTCTCGACGATCCGGAGCGCTACTCACTTGCCCGCGATATGTTGCGCTTGACCTTCCCTTATCTGTTCTTCATCTCATTGACGGCCTTCGCCGGCGGCATGCTGAACTCGTTTGGTCGGTTTGCGATACCGGCCTTTACGCCGGTTCTGCTCAATGTCTGCTTGATTACTGCAGCCGTGGGTTTTGCTCCCCTTTTCGCCCGTCCGATCATGGCGGTCGCATGGGGTGTGTTCTTCGCCGGCTTGGCGCAGTTGCTGTTTCAGTTGCCCGCCCTGCGCCGGCTCGACCTTTTGGTTCTGCCGCGCTGGGGGTGGCGGGCGCCCGGCGTGCAGCGGATCATG
>JAHEDQ010000177.1 GCA_024641125.1 Candidatus Competibacteraceae bacterium
CCCGCGGTGTCGCGGAAACGGATGGGGATGGGGCTGGCGCTGCCGGGTACGCCGTCGATTTGGGCGGAACCCCGATAGGACACCACCCCACCCGGTGTCCGCACCCTGAGCACCGCGATCTGCCGTGTGTTTTCCATGAATATCGTAACCGGGGTTTCATCCGGCCGAGCCCGGACCAGCCCGCGCTCGATGGCAAAGGGTGCCACGCCCGCCAGGATGTTGCCGCAGTTCTGGGCATCGGTGACCCGGGCCTGATCCACCAACACCTGGAGAAACAGATAGTCCACATCCACCCCCGGCCGCTGCGAGGTCTGGATGACGGCGACCTTCGAGGTCAGCGGATCTGCACCACCCATGCCGTCGATCTGTCGCGAGTCGGGCGATCCCATCACCGACAGCAGGAACGCGTCCCGGGCCTGGATGTCATCGGGCAAATCGTCGGCCAGGAAATACCCGCCCTTTGACGTGCCCCCGCGCATCCACATGCAGGGAGCGAATTCAGACATATTTGAGGCCTTTCTCGGCCAGCCGCACACGCATGTCGTAGATGTCCAGTCCCAACTCCCCGGCCGCCAGCCGGGCCCGGGTGTCCTGTTCCTTAGCGATGCGGGTCCGGGCGGCGGCCAGTACCTGATCCGCTTCCTCGCGCCGCACGACACATACGCCGTCATCATCGGCCACCATCACGTCACCCGGGTTGACCAGCGCTCCGGCGCAGATCACGGGCACGTTGACCGAGCCCAGGGTCTCTTTCACCGTGCCCTGAGAAAATATGGCTTTGGACCAGACCGGACATTTCATCTCGGTGAGCTCGCGGATGTCGCGCACACCGGCATCGATGATCATGCCCGCGCCGCCGCGAGCCTGCAGAGAGGTGGCCAGCAGATCGCCGAAATACCCAGCATCTGATGCCGACGTGGGCGCCAGTACCAGAATATCCCCGGGCTGTAGCTGCTCCATGGCCACGTGCAGCATCCAGTTGTCCGCGGGCGGCGCCGAAATCGTCACCGCCGATGCCGCGATGCGGGCGGCCGGATAGATTGGGCGCATATACGCCGCCAGCAACCCGCGGCGGCCCTGAGCTTCGTGCACGGTGGACACACCGCATTCGGCCAGACCGGCGATCACCGCCGATTCCGCCCGCTCAATGTGCTGCACAACCACGGCACCCATACCCGTCTCCTACTCAGATGTTCCGTCCAGACCACGAGTATCGGGTGAGCCCGGCGAACGCGCCATTCCAATTTCCCGAAGCAACGATCATTTTTTGCTATATGTTTGGGGCACAACAGGCGATTTACAGGCGCGGCGCCGTGCTTCCATACCCGAGAAATGCGGGCCACCCCCCGATTGCAGACGCGCCCCATCTCTGTCTCTCGGGACCCGCCCAGCCCATGACCATGACGCTTCCCAACCTGCGGCATTTGAGGGCGTTTCGAGAGGTCGCGCGTCAGCGCAGCATCAGCCAGGCCTCCGGAACCATCTTCCTGTCACCACCCGCCATCACTCAGGCCATCGCCAAACTGGAGAAACAAGTCGGGTCGATGGGGTTCGAGCGCCGCAGCGACGGCATGTATACCACCGAGGCGGGCGTACTGTTTCTGGCCAGGTCGGATCGCGTCCTCGATTCGCTGCGCACCGCCAGGCCGACCCGCAGCCACGTCGACGCCCTGTCTGAGCCCTACGGCGGCGCCCCACGCGCAGGCATCGTCAAGGCCAGTTCGTCGATTCTGGTGCGCGGTATCCTGCTGAGCATCCCACCGCGGCCCAGGCCCAGTTTCTGGACCTGCTGCGGACGGCCGGCAACAGGGCGGGCCGCGGCGACCGGGAACAATCCAGCGCAACCTATCCAAAAAACGAATAGAGACAGGAATGATTCAATTTCCGATGATCGGACTGCGATGTTAGTACTTTGTCCACTGGATACCCACACAATGCTCGCCGCCAACCATGCACCGGTGCCTGCCCGCAGGGTTTGATGAGACGATGGGGAGAAGAACATGAAGATTGCCGTGGCCGGCGCTGCGGGCGCATTCGGCACCAAACACCTGGACGCAGTTTCGGCCATCGATGGGATCGAGGTCGCATCCGTGGTCGATGTGAACCCAGAGGCCACGGCGGCATTGGCGACCGAACGGGGTATCGCACACTGGGCAACGGATCTGACCACAAGCCTGTCGCTGCCGGAGATCGAAGCGGTGTTGCTGGCAACCCCCACGCCGCTGCACGCGGCCCAGGCAATGCAGTGTTTGCGGGCTGGCAAACACGTCATGGTGGAAATTCCCATGGCGGACAATCTGGCCGATGCTGAGCGCCTCGTGGCCCTGCAGAAAGAAACCGGCCTTGTGGCCATGGCCGGACACACCCGCCGCTTCAATCCCAGCCATCAGTGGCTGCATCAGCGCATCGCATCGGGCGATCTGACCCTCCAGCAATTGGATGTGCAAACCTATTTCTTTCGCCGGTCGAATCTCAACGCCCTGGGACAACCCCGAAGCTGGACCGATCATCTGCTGTGGCATCACGCCTGCCACACAGTCGACCTGTTCCAGTATCAGACCAATGAGATTCCTGAGCGGGTTCAGGCGCTGCAAGGCCCCCAGCATCCGGAACTCGGCATTGCCATGGATATGTCCATCGGCATGAAGACCCCCTCCGGGGCGCTGTGCACCCTGTCCCTGTCCTTTAACAACGACGGCCCCCTGGGCACGTTCTTTCGCTACATCTGCGACAACGGCACCTACATCGCCCGCTATGACGATCTGGTGGACGGGTACGAGAAGCCGGTGGACCTGAGCGCCGTGGCCATCTCAAACAACGGAATCGAACTGCAGGATCGGGCGTTTTTCGCGGCCATACGAGAAGGACGGGAACCCAATGCCAGCGTGGGTCAGGCCATCGACGCAATGCGTACCCTGGACCGAGTGGAGCACTGCCTGGCGGCACAGGCCTGAGATGCAGCGAATTTCGATCAAACAAGATGCAACGAGTCGGAACCGGTTTCATGCAGCGACCAGGCTCTGCTTATGGGCGAGCATTGCAGTGCTGCTCGCATCCGCACCCGATGCGCAGGCGCAGGACATTGAGCCTCGCAGCTATTCCAATGCACCGGTGGGGATAAACTTTCTGATCGCGGGCTATGCCTATACGCGAGGCGGCGTCGCCTTCGACACCGCCCTGCCGGTATCGAACCCGAAACTCAAAACCGACAACGCGGTCCTCGCCTATGCACGGGTGCTCGACCTGTGGGGCCAATCGGCCAAGGCGTCAGTGATCGTGCCGTACACCTGGCTCTCGGGCTCAGCCGAGAGAGCAGATAATACGGTGGAGCGGGATGTCAACGGATTTGGCGAGCCGACATTCCGCTTATCGGTGAATCTCCTTGGCGCGCCGGCCCTCAATCTGAAACAGTTTCAACAATACAAACAGGACCTGATCGTGGGGGCCAGCCTGCGGGTGACGGCCCCCTGGGGCCAATATGATTCCAGCAAGCTGGTCAACATCACCACCAACCGTTGGACCTTCAAGCCGGAGATCGGCCTGTCCAAGGCGCTCGGCCGGTGGACCTTGGAAGGCGCCTTGGCGGCCACGTTGTTCACCGACAATACGAACTTCTTCAACGGCCAAACCCGGTCACAGGATCCCCTTTATGCGATCCAGGGTCACCTGATCTACAGCTTTCCCAAAGGCGTCTGGGCGTCGTTGGACGCGACCTATTTCACCGGGGGCAGAACCAAACTCGACAATAAACTCAATGCGGACCTGCAGCAGAACTGGCGCGTCGGAGGCACGCTTGCGTTCCCCGTGGACCGGCATAATTCGATCAAATTGTACGCAAGCTCAGGCGTATCGGCCCGTACCGGAAACGATTACGACCTCGTGGGCATCGCCCTGCAGCACCGTTGGGGCGACGGCCTTTGAGCAGCCCCTGTCACGAACCAATGAGATTGGAGAATCGGGTTTCGCTGAAATCGGCGGTGCGGACCGTATTATGGTGCCACCATCTCAAAAGAGAGGTGAGTCAAATGAGAAAGTCTATTCTGAGCTGTGCAGTGTCCCTGGCGTTCATGGGAATCGCCCCCCAGGCGTTGGCAGCGGACGTGGATTGCTCCACCGCTAAGGACGACATCGCGCATCTGGAGCACGGAAAAAAAGTACCGACGAACGGCAAGTTAAAGGCGTGATGTCAATCATGCCCATCGGTCTGGCCATCAATGCCGAGGGCGAGGTGGCGGATTCCGGCAGCAACAAGGAAATGGACATCAAGGAATATAATCAGAAGCTGACCGATCGGATTAATGAGATCAAACAAGCCTGCGGGATGTAGTCCTCCCAAACCTGTTACGGGGGCTCGGTCTGAACGGAGCGGCTGGAACGCCATGGGCAGTTTGCAGTTGCATTCATGGGCTGCGAAGCCGGCTGTGCGGGCTCGACGATGCAGAGCACCCGTGAAAATGCTTGAAGATGCCGAACCCGATTTTCCGGATTTCGTTTTCGAACCCGCAACGTGATCTAGACTTATACCCATCTGGCGATTGATCAAGGCGCAGGCGGCCCAGCAGGCGTCGCCTTGAATTTGGCAAAAAGCGGAGGAAGGATAGGCAAATGGACACGTTTCGACTTGTGAACAGAGTGGCGGTTGTGTTTGGCACGTTGATGTTGATTGGCTCGCCCAATGCCCTGGCTGCGGATACCATGCCGAATGCCTGTCCGGTTGACGGCTGCGTGGTCAAGATTGTGAGCATCAAGCCGGCGGGCGATGAGCTTGAGATCACATTCGACTCGAACTTCACACCGGATGTATCCAAAAACCACTTTCACGTCTGGTGGGGTGAGAATTTCACCGTCGAGCAGGTGGGCCGCAATGCCGAACCCGAACACGGGGTCACGCAGGGCAGTTGGCATAGACATGCAGACTACCCCGTTTACATCACCCAGGGGGCGGCCTCGGTCAGCGCCCGTGGCGATGCCACGACGGTGTGTGTGACCGCCGCTGACCGCGGCCACAACGTGCTGGACGTGGCAATCTACGACTGCGTGGATGCCAGTGGCCAGCTCTAGCAGCGTGACGGGAAAATCCCACTCGGCACGATACGGCGTTGAAAACGACCTCAAAATGCGCATTTTCTGGGTATAACCTGCGCTTTCTCCGTCGTTTTCGCCTTGCCTCGCATTCGATCGAGACATTTTGAACACGCTGCTGGCCGGCGTCGCGTACGAAGGCGGACCGATGCAACTGAGTTCGCCGCATCATTGCCGGTTGTTGCGTTGGCACCAGAGCGTTTTACTTCAGTCACGGATTGCCCGTCTGGGGCTCAGGCCGCTCTGCGCTTCGCGACTGGGCCGATTCGCCCCAGACTGTAGCTACGGCTGCGCATGCTCGGCCGATCGGCACAGCTTCTTTGCCGGATACGCCCTGTTTCCCGAAACCTTCGCGCAATATGCGGACTAACGTGTATGTCGCTTCCTTCGTATGTCGGTCGTTACGAGGTTCGGGATGAAATCGCCCAGGGGGGGTTCGGGGTCGTCATGCGCGCCTGGGACGAAGAGCTGGAATCCCTTGTCGCGCTCAAGATTCTGCACTCGAAGCTGACCGAAGACGAGGACCTTCAGCTCCGGTTCCTGGAGGAGGCACGGCTGCTTAGACGCATCCGATCGCCCCATGTGATCACTGTGCACGATGTGGGACGCCTGAACGACGGGCGTCCGTATTTCGTGATGGACTACGCTGACCGGGGCACCCTGGAACACCGGCTGGAGCGTCGTGCCGGCAATGGGCCACCGAACCAACAGCAGCTGATGGTCTTGGCGGATGCCATAGCCGATGGGCTGTCGGCAGTGCACGAAGCCGGGGTGGTGCACCGGGACATCAAGCCCGCCAATATCCTTTTCCAACTCGCCCAGCGCGGGATATTGCCGGGGCAGAACCGGTCTGCAAACGATTCCAACGCGCCTGGCCCGTTGGTGGGAAACGATGAACGGATTCTGCTGGGCGACCTGGGTATCGCCAAGGATCTGATCAAACAGGATGAACTGCCCACAGTCATCGGCGGAACCCCGCTTTATCGCGCGCCCGAGCAGGTCGACGGTGAGACGGATGTCAAACTCGCAGCGGACATCTATGCGGCGACCGCATTACTTTGGCATGTGCTGACAGGAAAGCGTCCGCCGGATCCGAGCCAGATCGAAACCCGCTTGGCGCTGCTGCCAGAAGCTTGGCATGCGCTGTTCCGACAGGGCATGGCGGCCGACCCGGCAACGCGGCATGAGCACATGGAACACTGGCGGTCCGCAGTACACGCGGCCATCGCCGCTGGTGCCGGCGATGATTCGGGCAACCACCCAACCGTGGTCACGGGAATCCCGGTTTCCTGTCCATACAAAGGCCTGGCGGCGTTTGAGCCGGAAGATGCCGGCTATTTCTTCGGCCGCGAGGTGCTGATCGACGAACTCGTGCGGCGCCTTCAGCGATCGCAAGTGCTGGTGGTTGGTGGGCCTTCAGGCAGCGGCAAATCATCCCTGGTGAGGGCCGGCTTGATCCCTGCGCTGCGGGCCGGCGCGCTGCCGGGTAGCGAACAATGGGCAGTCGTGCTGTTTACCCCAGGCCGCGACCCGATGGCAGAACTGCACTTTCAGATCACCCGGGCGACCTCCCCCGGTTCACCGATACTTTCCCTTGAGGACTTCATCGCCCGGCCCACCATGGCGCGGCATCTGGGCAGTCGCGATGGCGCCGAGCAGCCGCTGCTGCTTTGTATCGACCAGTTCGAGGAGTTGTTCACGCTCGCCCCGCCCGCGCAGCGCATGGACTTCGTGGCGGCGCTGTCCGCCATGACCGATCCGGCCGACAGTCTCGCCCGTCTTGTGATTACGGTGCGCGCCGACTTCTATGGCAATTGCGCCCAGATCCCCTGGCTGGCCGAACGTATCAGCCACAATCAGGTGCTGGTGGGCCCGATGAGCGGTTCGGACCTCAGGCGTGCCATAACTGAACCGGCGCGACGGGCCGGCTTGTACCTGGAACGCAATCTGGTGGACGCAATCATCGACGAAGCCGGCGGCGAGGCCGGTTCGTTGCCGTTGGTTGCGCATGCGCTGGTGGAGACCTGGAACAGAAGACAGGGAAACGCGCTGACACTGGAGGGCTTCCGTGCCGCCGGTGGGGTGGCGGGCGCCATCAGCCAGACAGCCGACGAAACCTACGAGCAACGGCTCGACCAACGCCAGCGCGAAGCGACCAAAAACCTGTTTCTTCGCCTGGTCTCACCGGGCGAAGAAACGCCCGACACCCGGCGACTGCTGAGCCGCGACGAAATAGACAGTTCTCCCGATCCAGAGACGCTGCATCGTGTCGTGGAAACACTGACCGATGCGCGTCTCCTTACCCTGGATGACGCCAACGTACGAATTGCCCACGAAGCGCTGCTGCGAATCTGGCCGCGTTTGCGCACCTGGATAGAAGAGTCCCGTGACGACCTGAGAACCCGGCAACGCATCAGTCGCGCCGCGGCCGAGTGGGAAACCGAAAATCGCGACCCGGATCTGCTCTATCGCGGCACACCGCTGCTCTCGGCGCAAGAGTGGATGCACAGCCATCAGGACCAGCTCGGCGCCGTCGATCGCGCGTTCCTGGAAGCGTCCGTCGAAGCCAAGATCAGGGCACAGCAAGCGGCACAACTACGGCAACGCAAAGCCCGGCGGGTACGCCGAAGCGCAATAGCCGCCCTGTCCGTGCTGGCACTGGTCACCACCGCCGCGTTCGTCGCGGCGTTTCTGGCCTACCAGCAGGCACAAAAAAACGAAGCGCGGGCCGAATTGGCCTCCCACGAAGCACGGGAACGTTTCGCCGGCGCTCTGGGCGCGGTCGCCCACGAAATGGTGGAATCGGATCCACTGCTGGCGCTGGCCCTGGCGTCCGAGAGCGCCGCCAGGGCGGATTCGGCGGCGGCCACTTATGATGCCAGATCGAGCCTGGTGGAGGCGCGGCGCGTCCTGGCGAGAGGCGGGCCGTTTCTCCTGGGCAGCCCCATCGCGGCGGGGGACGCCCTTGCCATCGCCCTGAGCCCCGACGGACGCTTGCTGGCCGTCGCCGAGCGGGACGGAAACATTGGTCTGATCGATACACGAACACGGCAACCATCTGGGCCCCCGCTGGCCGGGCACCAAGGTGGCGTCAGGGATCTGACATTCGACACCGGCGGCGGCCGATTGATATCGGCGGGCGTGGACGGAACCATCCGACTGTGGCCGATCAGAGACGGCCGCGGCGACCCCGGCCGCATCATCGGCGAGACCGACGACGTGGTCATGGGCGTTCAGTTCAACCCGCTGGACACCATCGCGGTCAGCGCCAACGGCGACGGCAGCGTGCAGTTGTGGGATCTCCGCCTCGGTGGTCCCATGGGCCCACCCCTGATGCGCCAGACCGATGAGTTCAATGTGGTTGATTTCAGTCCCGACGGGCAGGCGATTGTGGCCAGCAGCCACGGGGGCGCCATCTACGGATGGACCCTATCGACCCGCGAACCACTGTTCGAGCCATTGACCCAAGTGCACACCAGCCACCTCCTGAAACTCACGTTCAGCCCAGCCGGAGACCGCTTTGCAACGGCCAGCACCGACGGCACGTCGAAATTGATCTCGTTTCCGGGTGGGGTGGAATTGGGAAGGGCGTTCGACGACCCGGCCAAAATCAGAACCGTCGCCTTCACGGTCGACGGAGACACCCTGATTGGTGGTGCCGAAGACGGCGCGCTGAGACTGTGGAACGTGCAGACCGGATCGGAGAGTCCGGTTTCAGCGCGCGGTCACAGCCGGGCGGTGGTGGACATGGCACTGAGCAGGGACGGCAGACTGCTCGCGACCCTGGGCCGGGAGCAGACGCTGCGCCTGTGGCGCGTTCAGGAACCCTACCCCATGGCCAGGGCCAGACAGGTGGAAGGCAGCGCCGCGAAGAGCGTAGCCTTCAGCGG
Organism: Candidatus Competibacteraceae bacterium; assembly: GCA_024641125.1. Lineage (GTDB taxonomy): Bacteria > Pseudomonadota > Gammaproteobacteria > Competibacterales > JAHEDQ01 > JAHEDQ01. The sequence goes on from JAHEDQ010000177.1 coordinate 8,973, forward strand.
CGACGGTCTACTGATGGCCGCCGGTGACGATTCTGGGCTGGTCCAGGTTTGGACGCTTGGGACAGAGGGCGTACCCATGCACCTCAGCGGACACGCTGATGCGGTCTGGGCGCTTGCGTTTGCGCCCAGCACAGGGATGCTGGTGTCCGCCGACCGCAGCGGCGAAGTACGCGTATGGAACTTGACTACCGGGTCCCTGGAAAGCCGGTTTCAGGCCCACCAGGGGTCGGTCTGGTCGCTGGCCTTCACACCAGACGGGACACGGTTGATCACAGCGAGCGACGAGCAGGTTCGAGTGTGGGACCCGGCAAGTAATACGCTGCTGACAACCCTGCCACAAAGCCAAGGCCGTGTTACCCGGGCCAAGGTGTCACCCGACGGCGCACTGCTGGCGGTGGCCTCCAGCGCTGGCAGTGTCGCGGTCTGGGATGTTGCCAGCGGCGCCCTGTCCCGCGAAATTCAAGCCGACGACAACCTGGTCTGGAGCGTCGCGTTCAGCCCCGATTCGCGCCATCTGGCCACCGCATCCAGCGATGAGGTGGTTGCCATTTGGAACCTGCAGGATGGGCGGCAAATGGCCATGTTCACCGATCAGACCGGTGGCGCTACCGACGTTGCCTATCTGGCTGACGGCGTCACCCTGGCGGCCATCGACCGCAGGGGTGGACTGCATTTGTGGGATTCGGCAAGCGGGCGGCGTCTTGCCGACCCTCTGGCAGCCCATAAAGGCGCGGCGTGGCGTCTGGCAGTACACCCGGACGGTCGAAAATTTGCGACCGTGGGGGACGACGGCCAGGTCAGGCTTTGGGACGAGTTTGACATGCAGGTCGCCTGCGAACTCGGCAGACCCGGTTTCGATTCCGTTCGACGAACACAATACCTGGGGCAGGGAGAAAAGCCGGCCATCTGTCAGTGATGCAAACCGGGTTCGGTATCCACGACGCCATCGTTCGCATCCGTTCCTCAAGCGCCCAATACCGCGGATGGGCGCTCGTCGTCTTGCTGAAATGCAACGAACTGCTGACTCATGACACTAGTACTCCGTCCATCTAATAATGACGGATGCAGAGCGATTCAGATGATTCAAGCCAAGGCGCAGTCCACAGGCAATGGCCATCGCCCTTGTCAAGGACGGCAACGCCGGATTGGATCAT